>JAFTCX010000023.1 GCA_017454485.1 Clostridia bacterium
ACACGTTCTCCGGCTGGACGCCCGCAGTTGCGGCCATCACCGGCGACACGACCTACACCGCGACCTTTACGACGAGTCCTTCCCCGGCGGCTTTAGTAATCGAAAAGATCAACGCCATCGGCGAAGTGGAACTGACCGACGAATGCAAAGCGAAGATTGACGAAGCAAAAGCCGCTTATCAGGCTCTGACCGTTCCGCAAAGAGAGCTGATTTCCGAAGAAATCACGAATAAGCTGGACAAAGCGGAAGCAGATTACACAGACTTGGCGCGTAATGCGTTTGCAGACTACCAAGATCAGCAGGTCCAAACGTTCTACCAGAGCATGAGCGAACTGATCGGCGGTTCCGACGACGAACTGTCGCCGCTTGTGTCAGACTATGCTATGGCGATCACTGAAGTATCCTTTGATAGTTCCAAATCGCTGGCTGAAAACAAGGCCGCCGTGGACGCTGTTGTTACAGCCAAGACGAACGACATCACGACGAAGGTTCAGGAGAAACTCAGCAGCTATAAAACGCAAAAAATTGCCGAAGTGCAGGCGCTTGCGCAGGAGGGCGACGAGCTCGAGGTGCTAACCGATATCGAAATCTGCGTGAATAGAATCCAGGAGGCAACCCTTGAACTTAATCACAGTCTTAGTTCCGCGAAGTATTATATTGACAGCGTAGTGGAAGAATTGAAAACAAACATTGCCGATCGGAGAGTCGCAGCGTTTAACAACTACAAAACGCAGAAGACATCCGATGTGCAGGCGCTTGCGCAGGACGGCGACAGCGACGCATCGACCAAGATCATTTCCGACGCTGTGGCAGCCATTGCCGCGCTGAGCTATGACACAGCCAAAACGCCCGCCCAAAACAAGGCCGCTGTGGACGCAGCCGCAAACATTTCTCTTCCGCTCGAAGCACAGAGAAACGCCGACGCGCTTGCCGCCGCGAAGAGAACTGCCAAATCACAACTGCTTTCTTACAAAGACTCGCACGATTACCGTGCCGAACAGAAAACGGAATTATCCAATGCGATTGACAACGGTATCGCTGCCATTGACGCAGCCGCTGACATTGCCGCTGTGGACGCCGCGCTGACCGACGCAAAGGCCGCAATGGATGCAATCAAGACCGACGAACAGTTGACCGCAGAAGAACTTGCCGCCGCAAAGACGGATGCCAAGGCTGAGCTTGACGCTTACAAAAACGCTGACGATTATCGCACAGCCGAGAAGGAAGACCTTGCCAACGCGATTGCCGCTGCAAAAGCAGCCATTGACGGCGCCGCCGACAAGGCCGCTGTGAAAACCGCGCTGACCGACGCAAAGGCTGCCATTGACGAGATCAAGACCGACGCACAGTTGACAGACGAGGAAAATCAGGCTGCCGCAAACGAAGTGATTGCGCTGATTGACGCCATCGGCGACGTGGATGCGACACAGGAATCCATCGACAAGGTCGTCGCTGCAGACGAAGCCTTTGAAGCGTTGAACGACGCGCAGAAAGCGCTTGTGACAAACGCTCAGACTTTGACGAGAGCGAAGAATGTGCTTTCCTTCGAGATGGCCAAGGTAGCGACCAAAGCCATCATTGAAGGTATGCGTTCGGATGACGACAGCGCAGAAATGACAAAAGTCATGGACGATGCAATCGCCGCTATTGACGCTTTGCAGTATGACGACGCCAAGACGGATGCAGAAAACTCCAAAACGATTGAAGATGGGCTGTATAGCGCGATCCATGCTGTTATTGCACAGGTGGCCGCCGAGGAGCTTGCTGCTGCAAAGGCAGAGCTCGGCGTTGCTGTTGCCGAAGGCAGAGCGTTCTATGAGACGATCAAGAATAACGAGCTGTACGCGCAAATTGCCGACGACCTTGACACGAAGCTGCAGCAGGCCGAAGCCGTGCTGACCAGCGACGAAGCGACGCAGAGCGAAGTGGAAGCTGTTACGGAGCAGGCAGTCAATGCCCTTGCCGCAGCAAAGGAAGCAAAGGATGCCGCTGATGAAGCCGCTGCATTTGCCGCCGCACAAGAAAAACTTCGTTCCAACATCAGCGAAGCCAAAGCGTTCTATGAGACCATTGCGAGCGACAAGAAGTACGCAAAGGTTGCCGACGCGCTGAACACCGCGATTGAGCGTGCGGAATCCGCACAGGCAAGCGAAGACACGGCCGAGCTTCTCGCAATCGCCGAAGCTGTGACGGCTGCCGTTGCAACCGCGCAGGCTGACAAGGCCGCTGTGGACGCCGACCCGGTCAACAATGTCGGAAACTCGTCGCTTTACAGAATCATCAAAGCGATTGTTGATTTCATCGTGAACCTGTTCACCAAGTTTCTGCCGCAGGCACTGAAGCTGAAATAAACCATTACAACGTAAAAGTCCGCTGTGGATAATTCCACGGCGGACTTTTCTAATGACTAACAGCTAACAGCTAGCAGCTAACAGCTAACGACTACCGACTACCGACTTACAAACTATCAATATACGCGGCGACGTCGCCGATCGTTTTCAGGTTTTCGATCGCTTCATCGGGAATGCTGATGCCGAAGGTGTCTTCCACGGCGGAGATCAGATCGACCAGGTCAATGCTGTCGGCGCCGATTTCATCCCAGGTGGTGTCCTCGGTCAAGTTGAGATCACTGAGTTCAAAGCGTTCGTTCACGATGGAGCATACTTTTTCGAGCGTGTCCATGCAAAAACCTCCTTCAGGGAAATACTATATCACTATTATTCACAAAAGTATCCGTTTGTCAATAGGAAAACCGAAAAATTTTATGCGGAACAAAAATTTTTAAGGCTGCATAATCGCTGCCGCACCGGCCAACACTTTGGGGTGAAAGGGAGTGCATCAAATGAAACAGGAAGGACATCTGGCGGAGCTTGCCGCGCTGGCGGCGATGGCGCTCACGGTGCTGTTTTCCGTGCTGGGCTTTTCCGGAAACTGCAATGAGGTGCGCGGCGCAGTGCTGCGGCTGCATGTGATTGCAAATTCCGATTCCGCGGCCGATCAGGCGCTGAAATTGCAGGTGCGCGACGCAATTTTAAAGCAAAGCGGCGCGCTATTTGCCGCGTCGCAAACCAAGGCGCAGGCAGAACAAACGGTGCGCGACGCGCTGCCGGCGCTGACAAAGACGGCGCAAGGGGTCGTCGCCGCAAAGGGCTTTCCTTATGCGGTGCACGCGGAGCTGACGCAAAGCGCGTTTCCGACACGTACTTACGGCAATGTGACGCTGCCGGCCGGAACGTATGACGCGCTGCGGGTCACGCTCGGCAGCGGAAACGGGCACAACTGGTGGTGTGTGATGTTTCCGCCGCTGTGTCTGCCGGCGGCAAGCGAAACCGCCGCGCTGGAGGATGTGCTTTCGGGCGACGCGCTGGCGCTGGTTGAGGAAAACCCGAAGTTCGAGCTTCGCTTTTGGCTGGTGGAGCAGTGGGAAGCGCTGCAAAGGCGCTGGCGTGAAAAATAGGTTCGGCGTCAGTTTTGCTTTTCCACCATTTTGTATTCGTCATAGAGCTTGAAATACGGGCAAGCGCCGGTGTTTCCGCCGAGACAACGCTCCATTTCGTCCTCGTCAAGCGCAACGTCGCAGTAGTCGCAGTCGGCCTCTTCGTCATATTGATTGTGGGCGCAAAATTCGCAGGCGTTCATGCCGCCGCCTCCTTTCGGACGATCATATTCGGAAAAAGTAAAACGCACACGGAACCCCGCGCGCGCTTTACTTTAGGAGAAAATACGAAGAAAACAATACGAAAACCATCTAATTCAAGCGGCCGGTGAGCTCTCACTCACCTGACTGCGTGACAATCATACCGCATTTTTTAAAAAAATGCAAGCGTTTTTTGCCAATTTTTTCCGATTCTGCGTATTGTTTAAAATGTATAACATCACGCAGATTTTTTTGTTCAAACTGACGAGGCTTTGCGGACAGATTTGTGCATTCTGTTGGGGAAACCGGGTGTACAAATGTCTGTTTTGATTGACAAGCGTTTCCGGTTGTGGTAAAATAAAACAGACGTACCGACCGAACGACTGCTTTCGGCGGCGGGCCGGATCACAGAAGGGGAGTCAGTTCCATGGAAAGCAAAAAAAGAAAAATACTTCTGATCGTGAATCCTTGCGCCGGACGCACCAAGTCCCGCGCGGGCACGTTTGATATCATCAACCAGTTTTCGCAGAACGATTTTGAATTTTCGGTCCACACAACCAAGGGGCGCGGCGATGCGACCGAGATTGTAAAAAAACACGCACAGGGAATGGACCTTGTGGTTTGCTGCGGCGGCGACGGCACGCTCAACGAGACGATCAACGGCGTCATGGTGTTGCCGGAGCGCATCCCGATCGGCTATGTCCCGACCGGATCCACGAACGATCTCGCAAACACGCTCGGTATTCCGACCGACATCAACAAGGCGACGGCCCTCATCATCGACGGCAAAACGCAAAATTATGACATCGGCCTGTTCAATAACCGCTATTATTCCTACGTTGCCTCCTTCGGCGCGTTTACCAGAGCGTCCTACGCGACCAGCCAGCGCATGAAAAACCTGTTCGGCCATGCGGCTTATATTATGAACGGCTTTTTCAAGGAATGGAAGAACATCAGCTCCAACCATTTGAAGATCGAGTATGACGACGGTGAGCTGGAGGGCGATTTTTCCTTTGGCGCCATCTCCAATTCCACCTCCGTAGCGGGGCTGTTCCGTTTCAACAAAAACGAGGTCAAGCTCAACGACGGCTATTTTGAGGTGCTGCTTGTGCGCAAATCGAAGTTTTCCGAAGCGCCGTCGCTGCTCAATAAAATTCGCAAAAAAGAATATGACGGCGAACGCATCATCTTTTTGAAGACGAGCAAGGTCAAGATCACGGCGGACACGGAGATCCCCTGGACGCTGGACGGCGAGTTCGGCGGCGCGCATAAAACGGTGATGGTCCACGTGCTTTCCAAAGCGGTGGACATCTGCACGTCTGAGGACAACGTGCTCTTTGAGCCGCAGGCGGAGCCGGAAACAAAAGCGAATCCCGACCCGGAAAAGGTTTCCTGATTTCCGTTTAAAGATATTTTAAACAAACTGTGAAATAATACGGTCAGAGAGATGCGCCAAGCGCTCTGACCGTTTTATTCTGACATTAACCGAAAAAAATTACTTAATTTTTTAACTTTTTTTGAATAAATCATTGACAAATCAAAAACGATGGGCTATAATAAACATGAATTATAGCAATGAATGTTGAAGCGCAGCAGGTGCTTTTATATCATATTGCGCAGAACGAAGGAGGCATCTGAATGGATTATATCATCTATATCCAAGTTTTGATTGACTTCGTCATGAAGGTTCTGTCTTACTTTAAAAAGAACGAGAAGGATGAAGACGACGAGCCCAAAGGCGGCAAGAAAAAATAATCCAGACAAAATGAACGGACCGTTATGCGGTTCGTTTTTTTATCATAATTTGTCCAAACGGGACAGAGCGTTTTTGACAGAAGTTACAAAATGAATGTTTTCGGGTTGCAATGCTTTACTTTTCAGGTTTTCTATTGTAAAATGAAGTTAATCTTTCACATGGAGTTTATCTTTAAGGCGGTACCGTGAGACCGACAAGATGCAAACCGATGAATGCGGGCGTTTGCCCTCAGCTCTTGCCGTCTGCACGCCGGTGCGTCTTGACGGGGAGCTTTTTCTATTTTTTACGCGGGGAGGACGGAAGATGAGTGCCGACATCATGGATGCGCTCGGTATGGAGCGCGTGCTCATGCGCATTGCGCACGAGATCATTGAAAAGAACGAATCTACCGAAAACCTCTGCGTGGTCGGCATCGAACGCCGCGGCGCTGTGCTTGCAAAACGGATTGCCGAAAATTTGCACACGCTCGGCGCGGCAGTCCAGCTCGGACGGCTCAACATCACGCATTTCCGCGACGACCGCACCCCCGGCGGAGAGGATGCGCATCTCAATAAAACCGAGCTGCCCTTCGACGTGCGCGGCAAGATCGTGGTCATTGTGGACGACGTTTTGTTCACCGGCCGCACAGCGCGTGCCGCCATCGACGCCATTCTTGCCTGCGGCAGACCCGCCAAAATTCAACTTGCCGTTCTGATCGACCGCGGCCATCGGGAATTGCCCATCCGCGCGGATTATGTGGGCAAAAACGTCCCCACGGCGCTGGAGGAGCGTGTGCGCGTGTGTGTGCCGCCCTATGAGGATACGGCTTGCGTGCGGATCGATAAACAAAGGTAAATCAGCGTACCCGGTACGCATAAAAATCAGGAGGTCAAAAAAATGAAACTCGTTTACGGAATCAAAGACAAACCAAAATTCGGCCAGTTGCTCGTGTTCGCGTTCCAGCAACTGCTCGCCATCCTCGCCGCCACCATCGCGGTGCCCGCCATTGTGGGCAACGGCATGAGCCAGTCCGCGGCCCTCTTCGGCGCCGGCGTCGGCACGATCATCTATCTGCTGTTCACAAAATTCAAAAGCCCCGTCTTCCTCGGTTCATCCTTTGCTTTCCTCGGCTCCATGTTTGCGGCGTTTGCCGGCGCGGTTTCCACCGAAGCCGGTTACGCGGGCATCATCCTCGGCGCCATCTTTGCCGGTCTTGTGTATGTTGTCATCGCGCTGATTGTCAAATTGGCCGGCGTGGCTTGGATCAACAAGCTCATGCCTGCCGTTGTCATCGGCCCCACAGTCGCCATCATCGGTCTTTCCCTTGCGGGCAACGCGGTCGGCGATGCGCTGCACTTTGCGGAAAACGACGGCAGCGCCTATGTGATGAACACCCACGGCTGGGTTGGTTTCATCTGTGCGCTCGTCACGCTGTTCACCGTCATGATCTGCTCCGTCTTCGGCAAGAAGATGGCCAAGCTCATCCCGTTCATCATCGGTATCGTTGCGGGCTATGCTGTGGCTGCCTGCTTCACGCTGATCGGCATGAAGACCGGCAACGAAAACCTGTTGATCATTGACTTCTCGCTGTTCCAGAACATCCAGTGGATTCCGGACTTCACCTTCCTGAATGCTGCGAAGGGTCTGTCCGCCATTGACGGCAACTACATCGCCACGATCGCCGTGGCCTATATCCCGGTCGCATTTGTTGTGTTTGCCGAGCACATTGCCGACCACAAGAACCTTTCCACGATCATCGACCAGGATCTGCTTGAGGAACCGGGTCTGCACCGCACCCTGCTCGGCGACGGTGTCGGTTCCATGGCCGGCGCTTTCTTCGGCGGCTGCCCGAACACGACCTACGGTGAATCCGTCGGCTGCGTGGCGATCACCGGCAACGCTTCCGTTGTCACGATCCTCGCAACGGCGATCCTTGCCATCGTTGTCTCCTTCTTCGGTCCGTTCGTGACCTTCCTTGCCACGATCCCCTCCGTTGTGATGGGCGGCGTTTGCATCACACTGTACGGCTTCATCGCTGTCAGCGGTCTGAAGATGATCCAGAAGGTCGATCTCGGCGAAAACAAGAACCTGTTCGTCGTCTCCGTGATCCTGATCGCCGGCATCGGCGGCATGACGCTGAAAATTTTCTCCGTGACGCTCACCGAGATTGCCTGCGCGCTGATTCTCGGCATCATCACGAACCTCATCCTTTCCCGCAAAAACGACGATGCACCGGCTGCCTGAGGTGCTGAAAAAGGAGTGTAACGCTCAATGAAACTTTCTTCTCTTGCAAAGCTCGCTCTCTGCGGCGCGGGCGCCGTCTGCGGCGTCGGCGTTTTGGTGGACGATCTGCTTGTTCACCGCAAGTTTGAACTGCCCGAAGCGCTGAAAACCGTGTTTTCCGGCACCGATATGTCGGAAACGCGGGTGATGGCGGACGATTTGACCGCCTGGCTCGAAAACTACGGCTATGAGCGCGTCTATATCACGAACAAGGCCGGCCATAAGCTGACCGGCTATCTGATGCGTCCGGCAGAACCGTCCGATATCTATGTGTTCTGCTCACACGGCTACCGCTGCAACGCAAAGCGTGAATTCTGCGGCTTTGTGCAGTATTATCTCAAGCGCGGCTGCAATGTGCTGCTGGTCGATCACCGTGCCGCCGGCGAAAGCGAAGGCACCTATATCGGCTTCGGCTACTATGAATCGCAAGACAGCCTGCAGTGGCTCGATTATCTCAACGACACCTACGGCAAGGACATCTCCATCATCATCCACGGTGTTTCCATGGGCAGCGCGACCGTCATGCTCATGAGCGGCAATGAAGCGCTTCCCGAAAATGTGCGTTTCATCGTGGCCGACTGCGGCTTCACCAGCGCGTGGGATGAGTTTGAAGTTAAGCTGCAGGCGATGAAGATCCCGACCTGGCCGCTGCTGCCGTTTGTCAATGCGGTCAACAAGCGTGTTGCCGGCTATGATTTCAAAACCGACACCGATGCCGTTGCCGCTGTGAAAAAGGCAAAGGTGCCCATGCTGTTTGTCCACGGCACAGCGGACGGCTTTGTGCCCTGCGACATGGTATATCAGGTCTATGCCGCCTGCGGCAGTGAGTACAAGGATCTGATGCTGGTGGAGGGTGCGCAGCACGCCGGTTCGGTCGTCACCGACCCGCTGGGCTACGAAGCAAAGCTCGACGAGATGATGGCGAAATTCGTGCCGCAAAAGGCCGACTGAGCGAGCAAAACGACATTCCGTGAATTTTTTGTAAATAAACACAAAAGATTCTGTGAATATTTGGGCATTCTTTCTCTTGACATCCTGCTGTGACAGGGCTACAATGGTAGTATCAATGAAGAGGAGGCGTGTTACTGTGAAGAATCCGTTTGACGCGATCGGCGAGGTCATCGGCCAGGTCGTCGGCAAAATCGTGCAGGCAATCGCCGGCGAAATGATCCAGGCGCTTGCACAGGGCTTTATCGACGCAATTTTTAATCAGAACAAATAAGCATTTTTTCAATGAACGGAACGGGGCAGGCGTCCCGTTCTGCCGAACAAAGTTCACCGTCCGGTGGGCTTTGTTTTTTTCTTTTGCCGCGATTATTAAAGATGATTCAGCTTTTTTCTTGTTTATACTTTATTCATAAACCTATGGTAAAATAAACTGCTGTTATCTGCGGCAATTCAGAAACTATCGGAGGTCGTTTTATTTGACCAGACTTTTGAAATATTTGAAACAGATCCGGGGCGATGTTGCGGCGGCCATGCTGTTTGTAGTGCTTTCGCAAATCTCCACGCTGATCCTGCCGATGCTGATGGGGATGCTGATCAACAACGGCATCAAAAACGCGGATATGGAATACATCAAGCGCATGGGGCTTGTGATGCTCGGCGTTTCGCTGGCTGTGATCGTGATCCATTCCGTCAACAGCTATTTTTCCTCCCGTACCTCCACGCTTTACGGCAAGATCCTGCGTGAGGAGCTGTTTTTAAAGGTGGAATCCCTTTCGCAAAGCGACATCGACCACATCGGCACACCCTCGCTCATCACACGCTGCACGAACGACGTCAAGGTCATGCAGGACTTCATTCTGCAATCGCTGCGCATGATCATCTCCGCGCCGATCATGCTTGTCGGCGGCACCTTTATGGCGTTTTTCCTCAACGCGCGGCTGGCGCTGATCATCTTCGCCGTGCTGCCCGTGATCGCCGGACTGGCGTTTCTTGTCATCAAGCTGGTGCTGCCGCTGTTTCGCAAGCGCCAGAAAATGGTGGACGCGCTCAACCGCTTTTTGCGCGAAAAGCTCAGCGGCATCCGCGTGATTCACGCGTTCAACAAAGAGCCCTATGAGGACGCGCGCTTTGAAGAGCAAAACCACGCGCTGTCCGCCCTGGTGCTCAAATTGCAGCGGACGATGGCGATTCTTTTGCCGGTGGCGATCGTGCTGGCCATCCTCGCGCTCGACGCGCTGCTGCTGGTTTCCACGCGCAGCATCGACGCGATCACCGACCCCGCAAAAATTCAAAACGCGGTCGGCGACCTGCAGGCATTCGTTATTTATATGATTATGATCGTCTTCGCGCTGTCCATGGCGGCGGCCATGTTCGTGATTGTGCCGCGCGCCAATATTTCCGCAAAGCGCATCAAGGAAGTGCTCGACATTGAACCGGCGATCCGTGAGCCGGAAGCGCCGCTTTCGTTTGACGAAAGCAAGCGCGGCGAAGTGGAGTTCCGTCATGTGACCTTCCGCTACAGCGAAGCCGCCCAGCCCATCCTCAGTGACATTTCCTTCACTGCCGAAGCCGGCAAAACAACCGCGATCATCGGCGGCACCGGCAGCGGCAAGAGCACGCTGGCGAATCTGATTCCGCGCTTTTATGACGCAACCGAAGGGCAGGTGCTCTTTAGCGGCGTGGATGTCAAAAAACTGCCGCAGCAGGAGCTGCACGCGCGCATCGGTTATGTGATGCAAAAGGCGAATCTGTTCAGCGGCACCATTGAAGAAAACCTGCGCTACGGCGACGAAAGCGCAAGCGAGGCGCAGCTTTGGAAGGCGGTCGAGCTTTCGCAGAGCAAGGCGTTTGTGGAAGAGCTGCCCGACGGGCTGCAGAGCTTTGTCAGCCAGAATGTGACCAACCTTTCCGGCGGACAAAAGCAGCGCCTTGCAATCGCCCGTGCGCTTGTGCGCGACGCGGATGTGTATATTTTTGACGACAGCTTTTCGGCGCTGGACTTTTTGACCGAGGCAAAGCTGCGCGTTGCGCTGCAGAAAGATCTGAAAAAAACAAAGATCATCGTGGCGCAGCGGGTCGGCACGATTTTGCACGCGGACAAGATCCTTGTGCTTGACGGCGGCAAAATCGTCGGCGAAGGCCGGCATGAGGAGCTGCTTGCGACCTGCCCGGTCTATCGGGAGATCGTGGCGTCACAGCTTTCGGGGGAGGCGTTGAAATGAACAAAGAACAGACTTCCTTGAAACGTAAAAAAGAGAAATACGCCGGTTACCGCGACCAAAAGCAGAGCGAAAAGGAAAAGGTCAAGAATTTCCGCGGAACGGCGATGCAGCTTCTGGCGCTGCTGAAGGGTCACCGCGTCCAGATCACGGTCGTCACGCTGCTCGCAGCGGTATCGGCGGCGCTGAATGTGATCGGTCCGCGCTATCTCGGCGACATCATGGACCTGATCAACGCGCAGGTGGACAATAAGCTGCAGACCGGCCGGATGGATTTCGGCGCGATCTTTGAAATTCTCGGCACGATTCTTTTGATCTACGGTCTGTCCGCCGTGTGCATGTTCTTTTTGAACTTCACCATGGCGGGGCTGACGCAGTCGATGATCACCAGCCTGCGCAGCCGCATCAATGCAAAGCTTTCGCGCCTGCCGCTGAAATTTTTTGACAGCCACAACAAGGGCGATCTGCTCTCGCGTGTGACGAACGACATTGACAACATCAACAACACCTTCCAGCAGATTTTCATCCAGCTCATCTCCTCTGTGGTGACCTTTGTGGGCGTGTTTGTGATCATGCTGACCTATGACCCGACGCTGACGCTCGCCTCGCTCCTGCCGCTGCCGCTGAGCGCCGCGGTGGCGTTTGCGATTCTCGGCCGCTCCAAGCGCTACTTCCGCGCGGTCTGGCGCCGCACCGGCGACATCAACGGCCATATCGAGGAAATGTTCACGAACCACAACATCGTCAAGGTGTTCGGCCGCGAGCAGGCGGCGATTGATGAGTTCCGCGCGATCAACGAAGAGCTGTATGAAACGGGCCGCAAGGCGCAGTTCCTGTCCGGTCTGCTCGGCCCGATCGTGAATTTTTCCTACAACATCTCCTTCGTGCTGATCTGCATCGTCACCGGCTACCTCATTCTCAACAAGGGCTATTCCGTGGGCGCGATGACGGTGTTCATCACCTACGCCCGGCTGATCATGCAGCCGATCATCGATTTTTCCAACATCGTCAACAACCTGCAATCCTCGCTGGCGTCGGCGGAGCGCGTGTTTGAGATCATTGACGAGCCGGAGGAGAGCGCCGAAACGGTCAAAACCGAGATCACGCATCCGCAGGGCGCGGTGGAGTTTGACCATGTCAACTTCGCTTATGAAGCCGACAAGCCCCTTTACCGTGATTTCAGCTTGAATGTCAAACCCGGACAGTTGATTGCAATTGTCGGTCCCACCGGCGCGGGCAAGACAACGCTTGTCAATTTGCTCATGCGCTTTTATGATATCCAAAGCGGTCACATCCGTGTGGACGGCGTGGATATCATGGACATCTCGCGGCGCAATCTGCGCAGCATTTTCGGCATGGTTTTGCAGGACACCTGGCTGTTTCACGGCACGGTGCGCGAAAACATCCTTTACGGCAAGGACGAAGTGGACGAAGCGGCCTTCCGCCGCGCTGTGAAAGCCGCGCGTGTCGATCAGTTCATCGATACGCTGCCGGACGGCTATGACACGGTGCTTGACGATGAGGGCACCAACCTTTCCGCCGGACAAAAGCAGCTTGTGACCATTGCACGCGCGATCATCTCCGATCCGAGCATCCTCATCCTCGACGAGGCGACCTCCTCGGTCGATACGCGCACGGAGCTGCAGATTCAGGCGGCAATGAACAACCTGATGAAGGGGCGCACGAATTTTGTGATCGCCCACCGCCTGTCCACAATCCGGAACGCCGACGCGATCATCGTGATCGAGGGCGGCCGCATCATGGAGCAGGGCACGCATGAAGAGCTGCTGCAAACCGGCGGCGCCTACGCAAAGCTCTATGAGGCGCAGTTTGTGCAGTGAACAGTCGTGAGTCAATAGTCGTTAGTCGATAGTCGAAAGTTAAGCCCGCCGTGGACAAAAACGTTCCACGGCGGGCTTCAAATATATCGACTATCGACTAATGACTAACGACTTATGACTTCATCAAATCACATCGCCTTCACATCCTCGTCCGACAGCGTCGCAATGCCGGCGGCCTTGAGGATCGCTTCGGCGGCGGGGGTGTTGTCGACCCGCAGCACCACATAGGCGCCGAGGTCTGCCGCGCCGGTGAAGGCGTACATATATTCAATGTTGATCTGTGCTTCGGCAAGGATGTTCAAAATCTTGGAAAGCGCACCGGCGGAATCCTCCATCTTTGCTGCAATCACGTCGGTGACAAGCACAGCGCCGGTGTCGATCAGCGCAGCCTTTGCGGCGGCGTTGTCGGAGGTGATCAGGCGCAGAATGCCAAAATCGCGGGTGTCGGCCACGCAAAGTGCGCGGATGTTGACATTTGCGCCGGAGATGGCCTTGATCGCCTCTGCCAGCTTGCCTTCTTTGTTTTCAAGAAAAACGGAAATCTGCTGAATGGCCATGGAAAACGCTCCTTTCTCAATCGTGCAGCTTGCGCTTGTCGATCACGCGCACAGCCTTGCCCTCGGAACGGACAATGGAGTGCGGCGGCAGAAGATGTACCTTCGGACCGATGCCGAGCATGGTACGCATGGCAACTTCAAGCGCGTGTTCTTTTTTCTGGTTTTCAGCAACAATGTCGGAGAACTGCTCGGGCAGCAGCTCCACATTGACGTCGAGCGTGTCGGAGTTGTTGACGCGGTCCACAATGATCTGATAGTTCGGCGTGTAGCCCTCATTGAGCAGCACGGTTTCAATCTGGCTCGGGAACACATTGACGCCGCGGATGATCATCATGTCGTCCGAGCGGCCCATGGGCTTGCTCATCTTTACATGGGTGCGTCCGCACGCACATTTTTCGCGCGTGAGCACACAGATGTCGCGTGTGCGGTAACGCAGCAGGGGGAAGGCTTCCTTGTCCAGCGAGGTGAACACAAGCTCGCCCTTGCTGCCTTCGGGAAGGACTTCGCCGGTTTCGGGGTCGATGATCTCGGCGTAGAAGTGGTCCTCGTTGATATGCATGCCGCTTTGCGCACAGCATTCAAACGCAACGCCCGGGCCGCTGGTCTCGGTCAGGCCGTAGATATCATAGGCTTTGATGCCGAGACTCTGTTCAATGCTGCGGCGCATCTCTTCCGTCCACGGCTCTGCGCCGAAGATGCCGGCCTTGAGCTTGTTGTCGGAGGGCTTGAAGCCTTTTTCGGCAAGCGTTTCACCGATATAGGCGGCATAGGACGGGGTGCAGCAAAGGATTGTTGCGTTCAAATCCATCATGAACTGAATCTGACGGTCGGTGTTGCCGGAGGACATTGGCAGCGTCAGGCAGCCGACCTTGTGGGAACCGCCGTTGAGACCGGGGCCGCCGGTGAACAGACCGTAGCCGTAGCAGACCTGGCAAACATCCTCGTTGGTGCCGCCGGCAGCGACAATGGCGCGTGCGCAGCACTCTTCCCAAAGGTCAATGTCGTGCTGGGTATAGAACGCAACCACACGCTTGCCGGTGGTGCCGGAGGTGGACTGGATGCGCACACAGTTTTTCAAATCGGTGCCGAGCAAGCCGTAGGGATAGGCGTCGCGCAGATCGGCCTTGGAGAGGAACGGCAGCTTTTTGATGTCGTCCACCCCTTTGATGTCTTCGGGTTTCACGCCTTTGGCGTCCATGAGGTCGCGGTAATACTTCACGTTTTCATAAACGTGCTTGACCTGCTTGACGATCTTCTCGTTCTGAATGGCGAGAATTTCTTCGCGGGACGCTGTTTCGATTTCGGGTTGATAATAATTGGGCATGGGAACCACTCCTTTCAACGTAGAAACGTATTGCTTAATTTTAAAAAGAAAAGCTGAAAAAGAGCTTAAATTTTACAAAAACTCAGAAATGATAGCCGAGCTCGAATGCTTTCAGGTTGACGTCCACAAACTGCGGCTTCACGATCTGACGAATCTCGTCGATCCACGCGTCATAGGGGATGTCGAAATACTTCGCAAGGCGGCCCATGAGCACGATGTTCACGCTCTTGGCGTTGCCGGCTTTTTGTGCGAGCGCAAGCGCGTCAATGGCGTCCACGCAAACGCCCTGTGCTTTCAGCGCGTCCAGAATGCCTTCGGGATATTCTGCGGCGCCGGTGATGACGGGCATCGGGTCGATGGCCTGGGCGTTGACGATGATCTTGCCGTCTTTTTTCAAGCAATCGAGATAACGGGCGGCTTCGAGCTGTTCAAACGAAACGATGAAGTCCGCTTCGCCCGTGGAGATGACAGGGGAGTAGACCTTTTCGCCGAAGCGCACATAGGTCACAACGCTGCCGCCGCGCTGGCTCATGCCGTGGACCTCGCTGACCTTAACGTCATAGCCGCGGCGGATGAGCAAAGCGCCGAGCAGCTTGCTGGCAAGCAGACTGCCCTGGCCGCCGACACCGACGATCATTACATTTTTCGTTTCCATCCTCAGCGCTCTCCTTTCTCAATCGCGTTCAGTTTGCAAAGCTGGGTGCACACGTCGCAGCCGACGCACTGGGTCGGGTCGATGCGTGCTTTTTTGTTTTTAAAGCTGATCGCCGGGCAGCCGAGCTTCATACACTGGCGGCAGCCGACGCATTTATCTTCGTTTACCTTGACCGGCGGCTTCGCCTTGACATACTTGAGCAGCATGCACGGACGGCGCGAGATGATGACCGACGGCGCGTCTGCGGCAAGCTCTTCGAGCACCGCGTCCTCGCAGGCTTTCAGATCATAGGGATCGACCACGCGCACACGCTCGATGCCGATGGCATGGCAAAGCGCTTCCAGGTTGACCGCCAGGGCGGGATCGCCTTTGATGTTTTTACCGGTGGTCGGGTTTTGCTGGTGGCCGGTCATGCCGGTGATGGAGTTGTCGAGGATGATGACGGTCGAATTCGACGCGTTGTAGGCGATGTTGACAAGACCCGTCATGCCGGAATGCATGAACGTGGAATCGCCGATCACGCAAACGGTTTTGCCCTCGCTTTCGCTGCCGCCGGCTTTGTTGAAGCCGTGCAGACCCGACACGGACGCGCCCATGCAAAGGGTGGAATCCAGCGCGTTCAGCGGGGCGGCGGAGCCGAGCGTGTAGCAGCCGATGTCGCCAAGGCAGGTGATCTTGTGCTTTGCCAGCGTGTAAAACAAACCGCGGTGCGGGCAGCCGGCGCACATGATCGGCGGACGCACGGGCACCTGCGGCGCTTTTCGGTGCTCCGGTACCGGCAGGCCGAACGCCTTGCGGATGCTTGTCTGGTTATATTCGCCCAGCGGCGTGAACATCTCCTTGCCGGTGCAGGGGATGCCGAGGTTTTTCAAATGGCTTTCGATGACGCCGTCAAGCTCTTCAATGACATAGAGCTTCTTTACGGACGCGGCGAAGGTTTTGAACAGTTCGGTCGGCAGGGGATTGACCATGCCGAGCTTGAGCACGGACACGGAATCGCCGAACACTTCCTTCACATACTGGTACACCGTGCCGGCGCAGACGATGCCGATTTCGGTGCCGCCCATTTCCACGCGGTTGAGCGCGGCGTCCGTCTCGGCAAGCGCAGCGAGCTTTTTCGTACGTTCTTCCACAAACGGGTGGCGGCGCACGGCGTTTGCGGGCGCCATGATGAATTTTTGCGGGTTCTTTTCATAAACGGGCAGCGCTTTTTCTGCGCGCTCCTCCAGTTCCACAACGCTCTGGGAATGCGCAATGCGTGTGCACATACGCACGATGACCGGTGTATCGTAGCTTTCGGAAAGTTCAAACGCGCGCTTGACAAAGGCCTTTGCCTCAGCCGCGTCGGCGGGTTCCAGCATCGGCACCTTGGCCGCGATGGCGTAATGGCGCGAATCCTGCTCGTTCTGCGAGGAATGCATCGCCGGGTCGTCGGCAACAAACAGCACAAGACCGCCGTTCACGCCGGTGTAGGAAAGGGTAAACAACGGGTCGGCCGCAACATTCAGCCCGACATGCTTCATTGCGCACGCACTGCGCACTCCGCGCAGCGACGCGCCGAAAGCGACCTCTGCGGCAACCTTTTCGTTCGGCGCCCATTCGCAGTAGATCTCGTCGTATTTTGCGGCAAATTCCGTGATCTCCGTGGACGGTGTGCCGGGGTAGCTGGATACGAGCTTGACGCCGGCTTCAAACAGTCCTCTGGCAACGGCTTCGTTGCCCAACATGAGCCTTTTCAATTTTTGAGTCCTCCAATGTTCGCCGCGCCGAAGCGCGATCAGAAATTATCTATCATTATATATGATTCCATAAAAAAAAGCAAGACATTTTAGCGCTTTAAATTGACTTTACTGCGAAAAAATGAACTTTTTTAAAAGAATGTATTGCAAAAATAGACAAACTTTGATAAAATATATAAAACTCATTCTATAGACCGGAAGGCGGTTTTTGCAATGCAGCTTCTGGAAGAACGAATCCTGAAAGACGGAAAGCTATTTCCGGGCAATATTCTGAAGGTGGATTCCTTTTTGAACCATCAGATGGACATTGCCCTGCTCAACGAGATCGGCAAGGAGTTTCACCGGCTTTTTGCGGATGGCGGCGTCAACAAAATTCTCACGATCGAATCCTCCGGCATCGGCATCGCCTGCATTGCTGCGCAGTATTTTGACTGCCCCGTGCTTTTTGCAAAAAAAACAAAGACGAAGAACATCGCCTCTTCCGTGTTCAAAACGCAGGTCAAGTCCTTCACCCACGGCACGACCTATGACGTGATCGTTTCCAAGGAGTTCCTGCACAAGAGCGACCGCGTGCTCATCATCGACGATTTTCTCGCCGAAGGCAACGCGCTGCTCGGCCTGATCGACATCTGCCGGCAGGCGGGCGCCGAGGTGATCGGCTGCGGCATCGCGGTGGAAAAGGCGTTTCAGCCCGGCTCGTCGCGCATCCGCGAAAAGGGCGTGCGTGTGGAATCGCTTGCCGTAATCACATCCATGGACGGCGGCGAGATCAAATTTGAACGGAAATAAAGGCCGGTTACGGGCTTTATAAAATATTTACCAATGGAGGAAAAAAACATGAAAAAACTGATTGCACTTGCACTCGCTGCGCTGCTGCTGTTCTCGCTTGCTGCTTGCGGCGGCACCTCGGACGGGGAAGCATCCGATTTCAAAGCCGGCTTCATCTTCCTGCACGACGAAAACTCCACCTATGACCTCAACTTCATCAACGCGGCAAAACAGGCTTGTGACAACCTTGGCATCAAAGCGATCCTGAAGACCAACATCGACGAGTCCAACGACTGCTACGAAGCGGCTGCCGACCTCGCCGACCAGGGCTGCGGTTTCATTTTTGCGGACTCCTTCGGCCATGAGGACTTCCTCATCAAGGCGGCCGAGCAGTTCCCCGAAGTGCAGTTTGCCCACGCAACCGGCACCCAGGCGCACACGAAGAACCTGCCGAACTTCGCCAACGCGTTCGCGTCCATCTATGAGGGCCGTTATCTTGCCGGTGTGGCCGCCGGTCTGAAGCTCAACGAGATGATCGAAAGCGGCAAGATCACCGCAGAAGAAGCGAAGATGGGTTATGTCGGCGCGTTCACCTATGCGGAAGTGATCTCCGGCTACACCAGCTTCTATCTCGGTGCAAAGTCCGTTTGCCCGAGCGTCACGATGGAAGTGCAGTTCACCGGCTCCTGGTATGATGAGACTGCGGAAAAGGAAGCTGCGACCATGCTCATCAACAACAAGTGCGTGCTCCTCAGCCAGCATGCCGACTCCATGGGCGCTCCGACCGCCTGTGAAAACGCGGGTGTGCCCGACGTCTCCTATAACGGCAGCACCGCCACGGCTTGCCCGAACACCTTCATCATCTCCTCGCGCATCGACTGGACGCCGTATTTTGAATATGCGATCAAGGCTGCGATGAACGGCGAAGAGATCAAAAAGGATTGGACCGGCACGATCGAAACCGGCTCCGTTGCGCTGACAGAGATCAACGAAAAAGCTGCGGCAGAGGGAACTGCTGCAGAAATCGAAAAAGTCAAGGCCGGTCTGGCGGATGGCAGCATCCATGTGTTTGACACCGCCGCGTTCACCCTGAAGGGTAAGGAAGTGACTTCCTATCTTGCAGACGTGGATTCCGACGCGGACTACACCCCGGACACCGAGGTTGTTTCTGACGGTTACTTCCATGAATCCGAATTCCGTTCGGCTCCCTATTTCGATCTGCGCATCGACGGCATCACCCTTCTGAACGAAGAGTACTAATTCAAACCGACAAACAGCCGGGCTCAGACAGCCATCTGTGCCCGGCTGATTCCATTCTTGATACGGAATTCTGCATTTGTATAGGAGGGAAGACTTTGGAAAAAACGGCAGCCATAGAACTCAAAAACATTACCAAGGTGTTCGGTCAGATCGTTGCCAAAAAAACGTCTCCCTGACCGTGTATAACCATGAGATCCTGTCGATCCTCGGTGAAAACGGCAGCGGCAAGACCACGCTGATGAATATGATTTCCGGCATTTATCATCCGGATGAGGGGCAGATCTTCATCGGCGGCAAGGAGGCGGTCATCCATTCGCCCAAGGACGCGTATCGCTATAAGATCGGCATGATCCATCAGCATTTCAAGCTGATCGACGTGTTCACGGCGGTGGAAAACATCGTGCTCGGCATCAACGAGGGCAAGTACGATTTGAAAGCGGCGACAAAGGTTGTGCAGGAGACGTGCGAAAAGTACGGCTTCGAGATCGATCTGAACAAAAAGATCTATCAGATGTCCGTTTCGGAAAAGCAGACGGTGGAGATCGTCAAGACCCTTTATCGCGGCGCGGACATTCTGATCCTCGATGAGCCGACAGCGGTGCTCACGCCGCAGGAGATCGACAAGCTCTTTGCCGTTATGCGCCGGATGCGCGACGACGGCAAGGCGATCATCATCATCACGCACAAGCTCAACGAGGTGCTTTCCATCTCCGACCGCGTGTCTGTTTTGCGCAAGGGCGAATACATCGGCACCGTCAACACCTGCGAGGCCAACGAGAGCATCCTCACGGAAATGATGGTGGGCGAAAAGGTGAGCTTGAACATTGCGCGTACCGAGCCGCAAAACGCCAAAAAGCGTCTGTCGCTGACGAACGTCACTGTGCTCAGTGACGACGGCCGCAGCATTTTGAAAAATGTGAACTTCACCGCGAACGCCGGCGAAATTCTCGGCATTGCCGGCATTTCCGGCAGCGGACAGAAGGAACTGCTGGAGGCCATTGCCGGTTTGCAGCACCTCAAGAGCGGCAGCATCCTCTATTATGACCCGTTCACCGGCAAGGAGGAAAACCTGCGCGACAAGACGCCGATGCAGATCAAAAACCTCGGCGTGCGCCTGTCGTTCGTTCCCGAAGACCGTTTGGGCATGGGTCTTGTGGGTTCCATGGACATCACCGACAACATGATGCTGCGCTCCTACCGCAGCGGCAACGGCGCATTCGTGCACCGCAAAGCGCCGCAGGACCTTGCAAAGCGCGTGGTCAAAGACCTCAAGGTCGTCACCCCGGGCGTGCAGACGCCGGTGCGCCGGCTTTCCGGCGGCAACGTGCAAAAGGTGCTTGTGGGGCGCGAAATTTCCGCGTCGCCGACCGTGCTGATGGCGGCGTATCCCGTGCGCGGCCTTGACATCAACTCCTCTTACATGATCTATAATCTGCTCACCGAGCAAAAAGAAAACGGCGTGGCGGTCATCTTCGTGGGCGAAGACCTCGACGTGCTCACCGAGCTGTGCGACCGCATCCTCGTCATCAGCGGCGGCGTGGTCACCGGCATCGTGGACGGCCGCGGCGCAACCAAGGAAGAGCTGGGTCTGCTGATGACCAAAGCACACCATTCGGAGAAGGAGGGCGCGGCACAATGAGTCAACCGCAAAAAGCAAAACATGAACAGCTCTTGCATATCAGCAAGCGCGCGGCGCTGCCGATGTGGAAATCGTGGCTGATCCGGGTTTTGTCTGTCGTCGCTTCCCTGATCCTTTGCGCGATCATCATCGTGCTGTTCACCGGCGACAATCCGATCCAGATCTATGCCACCATGATCAAAGGCGCTGTCGGCACCACCCGCCGCGTCTGGGGTCTGCTGCAAAATGTGGCAATGCTGCTGTGCGTTTCGCTGGCAGTGACGCCCGCGTTCAAGATGCGCTTTTGGAACATCGGCGCAGAGGGACAGGTGCTCATGGGCGGCCTTGCAACGGCAAGCGTCATGATTTTGTTCGGCAGCAAGCTCCCGCCGGCACTGCTGATGGTCGTTGTCATCCTCGCGTCCATCGTTGCGGGCGCGATCTGGGCGGTGATTCCCGCCATTTTCAAGGCGTTCTGGAACACGAACGAGACGCTGTTCACGCTGATGATGAACTACATCGCCATGCAGATCGTCTCCTATTTCGTCTATATCTGGTCGGTGCCCAAGGGCAGCGGCAAGATCGGCGTCATCAACGCAGCCACCCAGGCCGGTTGGCTGCCGTCGCTCGGCAAACACGGCTATCTGCTGAACATCCTGATCGTTGCGGTGCTGACCGTCGCGGTCTATATCTATCTGAAATACAGCAAGCACGGGTATGAGCTGACGGTCGTCGGCGAAAGTGAAAACACCGCGCGCTATATCGGCATCAACGTCAAAAAGGTCATCATCCGCACCATGCTGCTTTCCGGTGCGCTGTGCGGCGTTGCCGGATTGCTGCTCGTTTCGGGCACCGACCATACCATCACGCGTGACACGGCGGCCGGGCGCGGCTTCACGGCGATCATGGTGTCGTGGCTGGCGAAGTTCAACCCGCTGTATATGGTACTCACCTCGCTGCTGATCGTCTTTATGCAAAAAGGCGCAACGGAAATTTCCACCGTTTTCGGACTGAATGATTCGTTTTCCGATATCATCACCGGTATCATCATCTTCTTCATCATCGGCAGCGAATTCTTCATCAATTACACCGTGAAATTCCGTTCTTCCAAGGAGGTGGCCGCGCAATGATTACATCCTTCCTTCACCGCGCCGTCATGCAGGGTATTCCGCTGCTGTTCGGCTCCACGGGCGAGATCATCACCGAAAAGAGCGGCAACCTCAACCTCGGCATTCCGGGCATCATGTATGTCGGCGGCATCTCCGGCGTCATCGGTGCGTTCCTTTATGAAAACTCTCTGACCGACAAAAGCAACCCCAACGCGTTTTTGATCATTGCAATCCCGCTGCTGTCCTGCCTGCTCGGTTCGTTCCTGATGGGTCTGATCTATTCTTTCCTGACCACAACATTGCGCGCGAACCAGAACGTGACCGGCCTTGCGCTGACCACGTTCGGCATCGGCTTCGGCAACTTCTTCGGCGGCTCGCTGATCACGCTGGTCAAGACGGACGTGCCCTCGATCACGTTGAGTCTGACGAGCAAATACTTTGCGAAAACATTGCCCTTTGCCGACAAATGCGGCTGGTTCGGCGAGGTGTTCCTCTCCTATAGCTTCCTGGCGTATTTTGCCGTTCTCGTGGCCATTGTGGTTGCAATCATGCTCAAGCGCACCCGCGTGGGTCTGAATTTGCGCGCCGTGGGCGAAAGTCCCGCAACGGCGGACGCGGCCGGCATCAGTGTGACAAAGTATAAGTACGTTGCGACCTGCGTCGGCAGCATGATCGCCGGACTGGGCGGCTTGTATTACGTGATGGACTACGCGAGCGGCGTGTGGTCGAACGACGCGTTCGGCGACCGCGGCTGGCTTGCCATTGCGCTGGTCATCTTCACGGTCTGGCGTCCGAACATCGGCATCCTCGGCTCCATCCTCTTCGGCGGTCTGTACATCGTTCACAACTATCTGAACAACCTGATCCCGATGAACATGAGCACGCAGGAGCTGATCAAAATGGCGCCCTATGTGGTGACGGTGCTGGTGCTGATTGCGATCAGTATGCGCAAAAAGCGCGAAACCCAGCCGCCCGCAAGCTTGGGCCTTGCCTATTTCCGCGAAGACAGATAAGCAAGCTGCAGATGCGCTGCAATTCGGAATTCGGAATTCGGAATTGCGTTCGCGGGGAATGTCGCGTCAAACGAAAAACGCCCCGCGCGAAAGTACAAGCTGAAACTCAGATCATCCGTAAATGAGAAAGGAAGGCACCCAAAGCGGGCGCCTTCCATTTTCGTTTTTTTCTTCCTCATTCTCTTGATCCCCCAATCCCTCAATCCCTCAACCCCTTAACCCCTCCAACAACAACGCCCGCCGCGTTTTACCTTCCACGGCGGGCTACCGACTACCGACTATCGACTATCGGCTAACGACTGCGACAGCCGATACACTTCGCTTTCGATCAGCGCGGTCACTTCGTCAACGTCCACGACCAGCCCCTTGCTCAACAGGAGCGAGAGCACATAGTCCTTTTTCTGCTGACCGGTCTTTCTGCCGAAGAGCTGCTCTGCGGCGGCAACGCCAACGCGCACCCAGTCGCGCAGCCGCTCGGTCTGTTCGGCGCTCAGCCGCTTTTTTAAAACGGGCAGCACAAAGGCGGTGAGCACGGCGCTCAGCAGCGCGAGGGCGGCCTCAATGATCAGGGTCAAATCCAATTTCATCGTAGTTCTCCTTTCAACTGACCGGCCGGCAGCCGGTCTCTTTTCGCTCCAGTGCGTCCATTCGTCGGGACGCGGCGGTCAGCTTTTCGTCCTGCAGCTTGGTTTGCGTTTCCAGCACACAGGTGCGCTCGGCGAGTACGGCGAGGGCCTCAACCTTTTTTTCCAACTGCTCAATGCGGTAGGCGGTCAGCCTGTTTGCGGTCAAAATGCCGGCAAAGGTGCCGCTGAGGGTGCCGAGCAGGGAAATGAGCGCCACAAGAATGGTGTCGTTCATTGCGTCACATCCGTTCACAATAATCCAGACACACCCAGCCGCTCGGCGTCTTGCCCCAGTTGTCCCTGACTTGCAAAACCGTGAAGCAAAGAGCGCGGCAATAGCCGTCCACCGGGCGTCCGGCAAGGCGCAGGATCTTGCGCTGCGCGTCTGCGCTCAAAAGCGGAAAGGTCAGCTTGCCGTGCAGCAGTCCGGGACCGGAGCGCACGTTGAGGATGTCGGCGTCGCTGACACGGAACACGCCGGGCGCAAACACGCGTTTTCCGCCCTTTGCGGTCGGCAGGGTGCGAAAGCGCAGGTCCTTGCTGTCTTTGACCGTTGTGAACGTCGGGTCAAGAAAGAACAGCTCTTCCGGCTTGCAGGCGCCGCCGGTGCAGGTCAGCACCCATTTGCGTTTGCTGTTTTGCCGCCAGCCGGTGCCGGTGACTCTGCCTTTGCCGGCGGAAAGGTGGATATGGTTGCCGACGCCGCCGTCGCTGCCCTCGTGACAGATGATGTCGCCGCGGGAAAACGTCTTTCCGAGCGCGAGCGCGGAAAGATCGGCGTCGTCCGGGTGCGTCAAAAGCGCGCAGAAATAATCGCGCGTGCCGTCGGCGAAATCGACCTTTTCGGCCGACTGCAAAAACAGCGTGTTGACGCCTTTGCCGCCAACGCCGTAAACGCGGAACACCTTCACGCTGTTGCACGGGCAATAGATTGCATCCCTGCCGCCGTCCTTGCCGCCGTCGTCAATGGGGTAGTCCTTCGGCGTGCCGGTCGTGTGCGGCAAATGCGACACGGTGCCGGTATAGCTTTGGGTGATGCGCATGGTTTTGAGCGGATAGGTCAGATAGTTGTCCATAAAAAGCCTTCTTTCTGCAGCTGAAGCAGCACCCACCACACGGGTAAGAGCACATGAAAGCAAAACGCGTTGCCAAGCGTGAACAGCAGTGTGCGAAGCAAAACGCCGCTCATGTGCCCGCCTCCTCGTTTCGCCAAATCACATAAAAATAAACGCCGACGATCGAGTAAGCCGAGGTGGCCTGCAAGGTGACGCTGTTTGTGCCGAGGGTGACGATACTGCTTGTGATGTTGGAAATGTAGCCGCTGGAGTTGTTGGTATAGGTGCCGTAGGCAGAGGCGGTGGTGTAACGCGGATTGGAAACGGCGCTGACCAGCGCGCCCTTGGTGGTGGAGCGGCGAATGAGAAACACCGCCGCGTCGGTCGGCGTGAACGGCAGATCGCCGATGGTAAAGCTCGATGTGCTTTCCACGTTTTGTGCGCCGCAAACGAACGGAACGCCGCCGCCGGAACCGCCGGACAATCCTTCGATGGCGGAGATGAAGTCCGCCGGAAACGTCAGGGGAGCGCTGCTGTCTGCGGCGGTGCGGATCGCATCTGCCACAGCGGTCAGCGCGCTTTCTTCCACTTTGCGCAGTGCCATCAGTATGCGCCTCCTTCCGCAGCGGGCAGCATGGCGTAGACGCTTTGCACAATGCCGTCAAGCTGCGCCTGTGTGAAATCCGCAAAGGTGAACGGATCGCCTTTGTCGCCTTTTGCGCCCTTGAGCGCGGCGAGCTGATCGGGTGTAAAATCGTTAAAGGTGAACGCGTCGCCCTTGGCGCCTTTGACAAGCCCGCAGGAAACGGTGCTGCCGTCGGTCAGCGTCAGTGAGAGCAGTCCGGCGGCGTCCACGGCGGCGCTTTGCACGGAAACGCCGTCTGCAACGGTGAAGCTGTCTGCAGTGCCGTCAGTGTAGGCGGCGGTCACCGTGTTGCCGCTGCGTGTGATGGAATCGATTTGGCGCAGCCTTGCGGCGTTGAGCAGGGCAACGAGCTGCTCATACTGTGTGGGCGTTAGCTCGTCGAGCGGTGCGGCGTCGCTGTCGGCAACCGAAGAGATGCAGCCGATCTCCGTTGCGGTGGAAGCGAGGGTGTCGCAGAACACGCCGACGAACAGGTGGGCGCACACCGGAATGCGCGGCAGCGCGACGCTTGTGCCGGTGAAGGTGAGATCGAGCCGCTGATCGTCAAAGATCAGCCGCGCGGTTTTGACGGAAATGTTGTCCCACGCGCTGTCAAATGTAAACGAAAGCATATAGTCGCTGTTCGACGAGATGACATAGTGCCGGGCGCAGGACGCAACCTTTCCGGCAATCTGAATGGGGATGGTCGTCATGAAAGTCCTCCTTGGTTTTGAAATAAAAAGAAAAAACATACACGGCGGGGCCGGAAGATCTGCGCGGTCTTCCCCGTGTACATCTCCTATTTTAGAACAAAAGTTCGCATTTGTCAATCAAAAATAGAACTTTTGTTCGTATAAAAATCAAGCGAAAACAACACTCGAAATTGGTAAAATTTGACAAAAACGACAAAATGCGCTATAATAATCTTACGATGAATCAAGAAGGGAGAGACCGTGATGCGCGCGCAGGCAGAAGCGAAAAAACCAAAGCGGCCGCGAAAAATCGCAGTGACCGCGCTGCTTTGCGTTGCCGCTGTCCTTGCGGTCGCCGGCGTATGCGCTGCGTTCGGTGTGCTGCCGCATGTGACAGAGGTTGTTTGCGACGGCGAAAGCAAAACGGTGTTCTCTTTGACAAACGACCCGCAGGCGATCGTTGCAAAGGCAAATGTGACGCTCGGCGATTTTGACAAGATCAACCTCGACGGCTTTGATGAAGCGGAATGGAAAAACAGCCTTGCGGTGGAACGCCGCAGCGCCGCAAATCCGGCCGCGCCGCTGGTATCGTTTGTAACATCCGACCGCCTGCAAACGGTTGCCAAAGCGCTCGCCGAACAGGGCAGAGCGCTTCGCCTGCAGCAGACGGTCAAGGTCCGGCTTTTGTGCGACGGCAAAAAGCAGACGGTCAAAACCAGCGGCACCGTGGCGGATGCGCTTCACGCGGCAAAGATCACGCTCGGCGAAAACGATGCGGTCAACCATCCGCTTTCCGCTGCGCTGGAGGACGGGATGTCCATCCGGGTGCAGCGTGTGCGCTACCGCGAAGCGACAAAGAAAAAGGCGATCCCGTTCACCACCGAGGAGCTGCCGAACGACACGCTGTATGTCGGTGAAACGCAGCTTTTGCAGGAAGGGCAGGCCGGGGAGCGCACGGTTTACTATCTTGAAAAAACCGTGGACGGCGAACCTGAAGGCCGGCTGAAGATCGGTGAATCGGTCACGAAGGAGCCGCTGCCGGAGCTGCTGTTCATCGGCACAAAGACCGGGCTGATCCCGCAGGGGAGCGTGGGTGTGAGCGGGCTTGCCGACCGTGCGGCGATCTCGGAGCTGCCGGCAACGATTGACATCGCCGTTGATGTTTACGGCAAACCCGTCAACTATACAAAGCTGATCGTCGGCGAAGCGACCGCCTACAGCGGCGGCGGTGTGACCTCAACCGGAAAAAGCGCCATGCCCGGCCGCGTTGCCGTGGACCCGCGCGAGATCCCCTACGGCTCAAAGCTGTTCATCGTCTCCACCGACGGCAACTACATTTACGGCTATGCCGAAGCCGCAGACACCGGCGGATTTATCCATAACAGCGATACGGCGGTCGATCTGTATATGCACCGCGAAAGCGACTGCGAGGCATTCGGCAGACGCAATGTGGAAATTTATGTTTTGGAATAAGGAACCGAGTGAATCAATGGCTACATAAGTTTTGAAACAGCATTATAAAGCAGAACCCCGCCGCGGAGGTTTTTCCGCGACGGGGTTGGTGTGTTATTCGGCCTTTTCCAGTATGGAGTTGCAAAAAGACAGCAACAGGGGAATGTCGTCGATGGAATAAATCATTTCGGCACCTCCCCACACAATCTTATCACAATGCAAGCAAAAATGCAACTCACCGCTGCACTCTTGCGCCTGCGCCGCCCATGAGCGCTTCCACTTCTTTTTTGCGCGCCATGGTTGTGTCGCCCGGCGTGGTCATTGCCAGCGCACCGTGCGCCGCGCCGTAATTGACAGCACGTTCCGCGTCGCCGGTGGTCATCAGCCCGTAGATCAAACCGCTCGCGAACGAATCGCCGCCGCCCACGCGGTCCAAGATCTCCAGTCCGTTGTAGTCCTTCGCCTTAAAGATTTCGCCGCCGGCCCAGCAGATTGCGCTCCAGTCGTTGACCGTGGCGGTTTTGACGGTGCGCAGGGTCGTGGCGACTGCTTTGAAATTCGGATAGGTCTCGGCAGCCTTGTTGATCATCTTTTTATAGCCGTCAAGGTTGAGCGATTTGAGGTTTGCGTCGTTGCCTTCGATCTCAAAGCCGAGGCAGGCGGTGAAATCCTCCTCGTTGCCGATCATGACGTCCACATACTTTGCGATCTCTTTGTTGACCTCCTGCGCCTTTTCCTTGCCGCCGATGGCGCTCCACATGGAGGGGCGGTAGTTGAGATCGTAGGAGACGACGGTGCCGTATTTTTTGGCTGTTTTGATCGCGGCGAGCACGGTTTTGCACGACTGTTCGCTGAGTGCGGCATAGATGCCGCCGGTGTGCAGCCATTTTACGCCGAGCGTGCCGAAAATGGTGTCGAAGTCAAAATCTTCGGGCGTGGCTTTGGAAATTGCAGTGTTCGCGCGGTCGGAGCAGCCGACTGCGCCGCGGATGCCGAAGCCGCGCTCGGTGAAGTTCAGACCGTTGCGGCAAATGCGGCCGATGCCGTCGGTGGGCATCCATTTGATCAGCGACGTGTCGACGCCGCCCTGCAGGATGAAATCCTCCATCAGATAGCCGACCTCGTTTTCCGCAAACGCGGTGATGACGGCAGTTTTCAAACCGAAGCAGCGGCGCAGTCCGCGCACAACATTGTATTCGCCGCCGCCTTCCCAGGCGCGGAACTGGCGGGCGGTGCGGATGCGGCCTTCGCCGGGGTCAAGGCGCAGCATGACTTCGCCGAGCGACACGGCGTCAAAGGCGGCGTTTTCTTTGAGATTGAGGTCTAATTTCATGGGAATGTCTCCTTTTGGTAGGGAATGAGGGAATGAGGGACTGAGGGACTGAGGGGTTGAGGGGAAGAGGGCTTGATTAAAAATGACTTAACCCCTTAATTCCTAAAACTTCAATGATCGAATCAGCCACGAATGGATTTTGCCATCTCCACAGCTTCTTTTGTCAGCCGTTCGATCTCGTCGAACTTGCCGGCGCGGATCAGATCGCCCTTTACCATCCAGCTTCCGCCGCAGCAAAGGATCTTATCGCAGGAGAGATAGGTTTCCAGATTTTTCGGGCCGATGCCGCCGGTGGGCATGAATTTTACACCGACATACGCCGCGCACAGCGCCTTGATCGTTGCCACACCGCCGCACTGCTCCGCCGGGAAGAACTTGAGGTTTTTCAGCCCGCGCTTGACGCCCCAGGCGACCTCGGACGCTGTTGTGCAGCCGGGGAAGATGGGAATGTCTTTGCCGATGCAGTAGTCCACGATCTCCGGGTCAAAGCCGGGACAGACGATGAACTTTGCGCCTGCGGCCACGGCACGGTCCACCTGCTCGGTGGTGAGCACGGTGCCTGCGCCGACAAGCATAGCGGGGAACTCCTCGCTGATGATGCGGATGGATTCCTCAGCGGCGTCGGTGCGGAAGGTGACCTCCGCAACGGGCAGACCGCCGTTCATGAGCGCTTTTGCAAGCGGACGCGCTTCGGCGGGGTCGTTCAGCACCACAACGGGCACAACGCCGTAAGAAGCAACGGATGCACTGATATCTTTCATGATAAAGACTCCTTTGCGTGTTCATTTTATTCAATATATCTTACAAGATTTTAAGCTCAATGTCAACCGCTTTGGCCGTAAATTTTGAAATAGCCGTGCGCCGCATTCTTTTTTTGTGAAGGGATTGCATTTTTTTGCGCGGTCGGGTATAATGAAAACGAAAGAACAATGGAAAAGAGGTGTGCTTTATGCTGAGCAGATCGGAAATCGAACAGACCGTCAAAATCTTGCTGCTGCGCTATCACGCACAGTCGGCTTTGTTGTTCGGCTCCTATGCGCGCGGAGAAGCAACACCCGATTCCGATATTGATCTGATTGTTTTCGGCGGTGATTCTTTTAAAAAAAGCAACGTATTCGCGCTTGCGGAAGAGCTGCGGCAGATGACGGGAAAAGATGTGGATGCGTTTGAAATCAGTGAAGTGACGCCCGGCACGCCGTTTTATGAAACGCTGATGAAAGAGGGGGTCAGGATCGCATGCTGAAATCCGATCGGGAACGATTGAAAAAAATGATTCTTCTTTGGGAGCGGTTGACTGCGCAGATCGGTGAGCATCAGATCACCAAGGAGAGCTTGATGACCGATGAGTTTTCTCAATGGGCGGTTACAACGCCGCTTTATAACATCGGAGAACAGGTCTATCGGATCAGCAGTGATTTTAAAGCGGCTCATCCGGAGCTGCCGTGGGCGATGGTTTCCGGCTTGCGGCACCGGTTGGTGCACGACTATGAGGGCATCAACTGGTCGGTCATCGTTGAAGTTGTTTTTGACGAGATGGAACCGTTTATTTCCACTGTGAAAACTTTGATTTGAACAAACACATGCTGCGGCGACCCGATCTCTCGGTGCGCCGCATTCTTTTTTTGTGAAAGGATTGCATTTTTTTGCGCGGTCGGGTATAATGAAAAAAATAAAAGTGAACGGAGCTTTTTTATGAAACAGTCCAAGATCACCATCTCCAGAGATTACCGCATTGCCGAAGTGGACAATCGCATCTTCGGCTCCTTCATCGAACATCTCGGCCGCGCTGTTTACGGCGGCATTTATGAACCCGGGCATCCGGACGCGGACGAAAACGGGTTTCGCCGTGATGTGCTGAAGCTGATCCGCGAAATCGATGTGCCGATCGTGCGCTATCCCGGCGGCAATTTCGTTTCCGGCTATCGCTGGGAGGACGGCGTGGGGCCGGTTGAGCTTCGCCCGCGCCGTTTGGAGCTTGCCTGGTCAACCACCGAAACGAACCGCTTCGGCACCAATGAATTCATGCGCTGGTGCAAAGAGGCGAACACCGCGGCGATGATGGCGGTCAACCTCGGCACCCGCGGCGCCGACGATGCGCGCAATCTTGTGGAATACTGCAACCATCCCGGCGGCACCTACTACAGCGATTTGCGCCGCAGCCACGGGGCAGAGCAGCCGCACGGCATCAAGCTTTGGTGCCTTGGCAACGAGATGGACGGCGACTGGCAGATGGGACACAAAAACGCTGTGGAATACGGCCGCGCCGCCAACGAGGCGGGCAAGCTGATGAAATGGGTCGATCCGTCGATCGAAACCGTGCTTTGCGGCTCGTCCAACAGCCATATGAGCACCTTCGGCGAATGGGAAGCCACGGCGCTCGACCTGTGCTATGACAAGGTGGACTATGTTTCACTGCACCAATATTTTGATTGCCGCGACGGCGACGTGAAGAACTTCCTTGCCAAAACGCTCGATCTCGACAACTACATCAAGACCGTCGTCTGCGTGTGCGACTATATCAAGGGCAAGCGCCGCAGCAAGAAAAAGATCAATCTTTCCTTTGATGAATGGAACGTCTGGTATCATTCCAACGGCGCGCAGTTTGAAAAATGGAGCGAAGCGCCGCACATCCTTGAGGACGTCTATAATTTCGCGGACGCGCTCGTGGTCGGTCTGATGCTCATCACCCTTTTGAAAAACAGCGATCGTGTCAAGGTTGCGTGTCTGGCGCAGCTTGTCAATGTCATCGCGCCGATCATGACCGAAAACGGCGGGAAGGCCTGGGCGCAGACGATTTTTTATCCGTATATGCACGCCTCGCGCTACGGCCGCGGCGCCGCGCTGCAGACCCTGCTTTCCACCACGAAGCACGACACGAAGGACTTTACCGATGTGGGCGACATGGACGCGGTGGCGATCTGGAACGAAAGCGAAGAGACCGTCACGCTGTTTGCCGTCAACCGCGATTTTGAAGAGGACAACCTCGTTTCGCTGAACCTCAAGGATTTCCCCGGCTATGTTCCCGTCGAGCACATCTCCATGGCGGGCTTTGATCTGATGGCGGTCAACACCAAAGACAGCGCGCCGGTCAAGCCGGTGCATACGCCGCTCTGCGGCGCTTACAGCGCGGAACAGCAGTTTTCCCTTGCGCCGCTGTCCTGGAATGTGATCCGCCTGAAAAAAGACTGAGTTTCCGCTTTTTGCGGCATGAAAATTTACAGTAAAGGAGCATCCCCCATGAAAACCAGCAAGAAAACTTTGTCCGTGCTTTTGAGCCTGATCCTCGCGCTGCTCACCGTTGCCTGTCTCGGCACCGTTTCTTTTGCGGCGGACGAGATCGCCGCTTACGGCCCCTGCGGTGACAATATGTCCTGGCGCTATGAAAAGGGCGTGCTGACTGTCAGCGGTCAGGGTATTTTACAGCAGCAGGTCGTGCAGTTTCCAACGGATTCGATGCGCCTGAACGAAGAGACCGGCCGGTTTGAGATCGACACGCAGGTGTACAACGTGCGCTCGTTCCCGTGGTATCCCGCGCTGGAGGATCAGCTCGCAAAAAAATACGGCTATGACGCTTATCCTGCGCTGCGCAACGCGCTGACCTACGGCATTCTGAACGCTAAGACCTACTACACCGAGCTTTACGGCGTCATCCGCGATATCGTTGTGGAAGAGGGCGTCACCTCCATTCAGGACGGTGCGTTTTCCGTGACGCTGGGCATCCCTTATCTGCCGCGCACCATTTCACTGCCGGCGTCGCTGATGTATTTGAGCAACGACGCGATCAACAGCACACTGGCGCAGCGCATCGTCATCCGCAACCCGAACCTCGCGGTCGGTCACAGCCTGCGTTTGACCGGCTTTGCAGGCAGTGTCGCGCCGACGGTGACGCAGGACGATCTTCTGAACGTGAACGCCATCGCTTTGCAGCATGACGCGACGGTCGCCGAAACGCTGGCCAATGTGCTGCTGGTGCTGAATGCCGAGCTGGCGCAGCGCAATCAGCGTATTTTGGACGCGCAGGCGCTGACAAATGAAAAAGAAAAAGCTGCGGTGCTCTCCGAGATTCAGGCGCAGGAAAACGAGCAGATTGAGCGCTCGTCTCGCTATTTCTTCACAAGATCGGCCACGGCGGACGGCACGCTCAAAGAGCTTTATGCGCGTTTGCGTCAGCTCACCGGCCTGAACGCCGCCACGTTTGATTCCGTGGACGATCTCGGCACTTATACGCCGGCGGTGTTCGACGAACAGGACAATTTGCTCACGGCCGCACAGTTCACCTTTACTGCGGCCTTCCGGGCGAAGCTGGACGAAATGGCAGCCGCAGTCACCGCCGCGCAAAACGCGTCTGCGGCCGCAACTGCCGATGCGCAGACCTATTTCCTCGGCGAAGCGCCGCAGGGACTGACCCCGGCGCCGTGGATCACCGTTTACGGCGAAGACGGTTCCACCGCGAAGACAGCCGCACGTAATTCACAGGTGGCGTTTTCTTCGCTGAGCACCTTCTCGCCGCCGGAGGAGAAGCTCGAGGAGGAGGATGCCGTTTCCGTCGGCGGCTTCCGCGGATTGCTGCAGCGCATTCTGGACATCATTCGGGAAATGGTTCAAAGCATTCAGAATCTGTTTAAATCCGATTTCAGCTTTTGATGCGGGCGGGGCTGTTGCGTTTAGATGCAATAGCCCCTTTTTTGTTCGCTGCAGAAAATTACAGAAACCCCTTGATTTTTTGAAAAACATCGGGTATAATACGTTTGTATGCAATAGCATACGGGTAAGTCAACTTGCGTTTGGTCATGTGACGGTGGGTTCTGTGCGACAGAACACCACGAACCATGTCAGGCGGGGAACCGAGCAGCATTAAGAGGAACGTCTGTGCGACACAGCTCACGCCTGCCGTTGCATGATCAAGCGCAAGAGACTTGCCCTATTTTTATGGGAAAGGGAGCGTTGGCCGTGTATCAGGTGCTGTATCGGAAATATCGTCCGCAGGTGTTTTCCGACGTTGTGGGACAGGAGCATATCACCACGACGCTGGCCTCTGAGATCGAAAGCGGCAAGCTCTCCCACGCCTATCTTTTCACCGGCTCACGCGGAACGGGAAAAACGACCTGCGCAAAAATTCTTGCCAAGGCGGTCAACTGTCTGCATCCGAAGGACGGCAACCCCTGCGGCGAATGTGAGATCTGCCGCGGGATCGATTCCGGCGCGATCCTCGATGTGGTTGAGATCGACGCCGCGTCCAACAACGGTGTGGACAATATCCGCGACATCCGCGAGGAATCCTCGTTTGCGCCTGTGGCGTGCAAATTCCGCGTATACATCATCGACGAGGTGCACATGCTCTCCATCGGCGCGTTCAACGCGCTGCTCAAAACGCTGGAAGAGCCGCCGGCGCATGTAAAATTCATTCTTGCAACCACCGAGGTGCACAAGCTCCCCGTGACGATTCTTTCCCGCTGTCAGCGCTTTGATTTCAAGCGCGTGGCGCCGCAGGCGATGATTGGGCGCATGCAGTTCATCGCTGCGCAGGAGGGCTTCACACTCGATGACGACGCGGCGGTGCTGATCGCCCGCTTGGCGGACGGCGGTATGCGCGACGCGCTTTCCACGCTGGATCAGTGCATCGGGCAAAGCAGCCATGTAACGGCTGCGCTGGTGACGCAGGTTGCCGGCATGACGGGGCGCGACCACCTGTTTGCGCTTTCAGACGCCGTGGCTTCCGGCGACGCCGCCGGAGCGATGGAGCTGCTCGACCGATTGTATGCCGCTTCCTGCGATATGGAGCGCCTTTGCGCCGATCTGACGCTGCATTTTCGAAATCTCATGATCGTCAAAACCGTGAAAGCGGCCGCAGACGTGCTGGTCTGCACGGCGCAGGAGATGGAAGACTACCGCGCACAGAGCAAACGCTACACGCTCCAGACGATCCTTTCCTGCATCGACGCGCTGCAGACGGCGGGCGCAAACATCAAAAAGGGCGTCAACCGCCGTGTGGAGCTGGAAATGACGCTGCTGCGCCTGAGTGCTCCGGCGGTCGGCGACGATCTTTCCTCGCTGCGCAGACGCGTTGCCGCACTGGAACAATCGCTGCAAAACGGCACAGGGCCCCACACAGCTTCTGCGCCGGCACCTGCCGCACCGCAGACGCCGCCTGCGCCGATCCATACACCGCCGGTGCAGCCGCAACCCGCAACCGCTGCGGTCAAAACCGTGACCGATACGCAAAGCGAACCTGCGCCGCCGAAGGCGCAGCAGAGCCCACCGCCGCAGTCAGTGCCGCAGACACCGCCGGCGGAAGAAGCGCCGCAGGAGGACCGTATGTTTGACCGCTGGCCGCAGGTGCTCGGTGTGCTTGCCGAACTGAACAAGCCGCTTTGGGGTGTGCTGATGAATTCCACTGCGGTGCTGCACGGCGATTTTGTGCTCTTGCAAAGCGACAACCCGGCGCTGCCCGTATTCATCAAATCCGGCAGCCATGCGCGCGACATCCGCGAGGCGGTGCAGCGCGTGACCGGGAAAAAATACCGACTGGGCATCTTCAGCCAGCCGAAGCCGGCCGAAGCGCCGCAGGAACAAACGCCGAAGCATTCGCCGCTGGATGCCATTCTGCAAAAGGCGAAGGACGGCGGCGTAAAAGTGAACGAAGAATAAAAAACGAATGAAGATAAGGAGAACGTAATTATGAAAGCACGTATTCCCGGCAATCAGGGCGGCGGCCGCGCTGCCATGATGAAGCGTCTGGAGGAAATGCAGGCGCAGATGGAAGCAAAACAGCAGGAAGTGGAACAGACCGAGTTCACCGCATCCGCAGGCGGCGGCGCCGTGGAAGTGGTTGTGAACGGCGCACATGAGGTCAAGCAGATTCATCTGCAGCCCGATGTCGTTGATCCCGAAGATGTGGAGATGCTCTCCGATCTGATCATCGCCGCGCTCAACGAAGCGAACCGCAAGGCGGAGGACGCGATGAACCAGGTGATGGAAGGCCTGAAAGGGCTGAACCTGCCGTTCTGATGGCGGGCTATCAGGTTGCCTCGCTCGCGCGTTTGATCGAACAGTTTGAGCGTATGCCGGGCGTTGGGCACAAAAGCGCCCAGCGCATGGCGTTTCATGTGCTGCATCTTTCGGACGCAGAGGCGAAGCGCTTTGCCGAAGCGATCCTCGATGCACGGCAAAACATCCGGCGCTGCAGCCGCTGCTGCAACCTGTCGGAAGCGGAGCTGTGCCCGATCTGCGGCAATCCCGGCCGCGACGAAAGCGTGATCTGTGTGGTGGAGGACCCGCGAGATGTGATCGCCTTTGAGCGCACGCACGAATATGAGGGCCTTTATCATGTGCTGCATGGTGTGATCTCCCCGATGAACGGCGTCGGCCCCGAGGATATCACGATCCAGGAACTGCTTTCGCGCATGGCGGACGGCAAGGTGCAGGAAGTCATTATGGCGACGAATCCCACCGTGGAGGGCGAAGCGACGGCGATGTATATTTCGCGGCTGCTCAAGCCGATGGGCGTCAAGGTCAGCCGTTTGGCCTACGGCGTGCCGGTCGGCGCAGATCTGGAATATGCCGACGAGGTGACGCTCACACGCGCGCTGGAGGGCAGAAGAACGCTGTAAACGAATTCGTAATTCGTAATGCGTAATTCGGAATTCGCGAGTTTAGTGTTTATGAAATGAGCGCTTTCTCCGCGACGAAAAGTGTGCTTCGGTTGAGAGTCCGTAAATGATATATTCTTTCAATCCAAAGCGATCTATATATTTCTTTCGAAGCTTATCCTATACTATGACGCATCGCGCTCTGCGCGGCGTCCCTTAATTCCGAATTCCGAATTCCGCATTCCGAATGAAATCAAGGGGGTGATCTCTGTGGCAAAACCGAAAAACGACCTTCCGCGCGTTGCGCAGAACAAAAAGGCCTATCACGATTATTTCGTGCTGGAAACCTATGAGGCCGGCATTGCGCTGTTCGGCACAGAGGTCAAATCCATCCGCGCGGGCAGGGTCAATCTGAAGGACGCGTGGTGCAACATTGAAAACGGCGAAATTTTCGCCAACGGGATGCACATCAGCCCCTATGAGCAGGGCAACATCTTCAACCGCGATCCCATGCGGCCGAAAAAGCTGCTGATGCACAAACGCGAAATTCGTCGGCTTTTTGCCGCCGTCAAGCAGCAGGGTCTGACGCTCATTCCGCTGTCGATCTATTTTGTGAACGGCAGAGCCAAGCTGGAAGTCGGGCTTTGCAAGGGCAAAAAGAACTATGACAAACGCGACGCTGCCGCCGAGCGCGACGCCAAACGCACGATGGAACGTGCAATGAAAAACTGAAACGGGGACGAAAGGATTTCGACGGGGATTCTGAAGCCTTTGAAGCGGGTCGTGAGGCGAGATCACGTAAAACAGCGCAACCTTAAATTGAACTGACAATACTACAGTTTTGAAGGCTGCTTAACGCAGCCCGTCCGCGCTTTGAGGACTGCGGCAAAGATGCGGGCGTCGATGAGCAGTGAACGTGCACAGCGGAGCGTTTCGGCCGCTGTCATGCATCAGAAACTACTGAACCGCTGAGCCTGTCTGTCGGCGCAGCGCAGAGGGAATGTAAAACGACCGACTGCACCCGGAGAAACAGATGTGGACGAGTTTTCGGACGCGGGTTCGACTCCCGCCGTCTCCACCAGAAAAAAACGCCTTTTGTCGTCTGATAAAAGGCGTTTTTGAATGATGTTTGCCCTGTCGGGCAAAGGATGCAGCCTGCGGCAGGATGTCGCTTCGCTGATGATGTGCGCCTGGGGGCACATGGGGGCAAGCATCGCTTCATTGCGCCGCAAAGTGACGCAGCATCATTTCGGCGTTTGCCGATCCATCATTAGCCGCCGGTGGCGGCGTCATTTTTATGCAGCCGGTTGAAATGTTCATAGTTTCTGTGTATAATAAAACATGAGAAGAATTTGGGGGCGATATGTATGAAAAAGAAAAAAGTTTTATTCGGCATTTTTGTTTTCGTCTTTGCAGTTGTTTTTTCAGGGTCTGTTTTGGCGTTTGCCGAAGCGAATCATACCGAATTGACTGCCGGCAGTGCAGGCTCTGAAATTAAAATAGAAAAAGGGGAAGACAATGTTGAAAGCAAACTGAAAGACGCTTTGTCTTCTGTTTATAACAGAGTGATCTTCGGCATAGATGATATTATAGGTAAACTATCTGCGAACGATCCGTATTTTAACCTCAGCGCGGGCGGACAAGGCGTTGAGCTGAAACTCAGCGAAAAAGCATTCACGGGATCGAAAACAACCTATCAATGGTATGCATGCAGTGACCTTAAGAAACACAACGCGAAAGCTATAGAAGGAGCAGTTTCGAGCTCATACACTACGCCTGATTTTGAAAGCCCGGAAATCAGATATTATTATTGCTTAATCAAAACACCGGTCAGCACAGTGAAAACCCGAGTGTATCAAGCGGCATATACAGGCATTCCGGTTGTCTATATAGAAACTCCCGATGGAAAAGCTATATCAAATCATAAGAGCTGGCTGGAAGGTGCATCTGTTACAATAGACGGAAACGGAACAGAGTATGATTCTCTTGAAAAGACTGCAATCAGAATTAAAGGCAGAGGCAACAGCACCTGGATTTGGCCTACTGCAAAAAAGCCATATACATTTAAGCTTGAAGATTCCGCCAAAGTCCTCGGAATGGGCAAGAATAAGACATGGGCGCTTATGGCAAATTTCAGAGATAAATCCTTGCTTCGGAACTGGTTTGCTTCGGAGCTTGAAAGAACTGTATTTGCACGTGATAAAATGTGGAAAACAGAATTTGTCTTTGCAGATCTTATACTTAACGGTCAGTATCACGGCAACTATAACGTTGCAACAACGATAAAAATAGGCGGCAAAAGAATTGATATACCGGATATTTCGGATATTCTTTCAGGAGAATTGAAAGACACAAATAAAGACGGCGTGGTTAATTATGAGGATGGGGGATTTATTGTTGAATTGAACAGGTTTAAAAATGAGCCATATAATTTTACAACGTCAAGAAATATTATTTTCAGCTTGAAAGACCCGGATCTGGATACGCCCGATGACGGTAATCTGGATATAGTAAAATATATAGCGTCGTATATTCAAAGCGTAGAAGATGTTATTTATTCCGATCACTTTGCAGATGAAGAAACCGGTTATGCGTCATACATAGACGTTGATTCTTTTGTTGATTGGTATATCATGGAGGAGCTTTCTAAGAATCTTGACGGTGACTTTGACCTTTCAACGTATATGTATTATAATCCGGAAGATAAATTGCTGCATATGGCGCCGGTCTGGGATCATGACATAGCTTACGGCAATTACATGGGAGAATTTGCAAAACCCGAAAACTTCCACGTTAAGGCGGGCTGGTATGTGCGTTTGTTCCAGGACCCTGCGTTTCATCAAAAAGTCAAGGACAGATGGGCCGAAAAGCGTGGTGATATTTCTGATTTTGCAAACAACGATTTACAAAACAAAGCGGATGAGATCAGAGTATCTGCGCAGCTTAATTTTCAACGTTTCAGAACTTTGGGACATTATATTTTGCAAGAACCGAGCGATTTTTATAAGAGAAAAACGTTCCAGTCCAATGTTGACAGCTTGACCGATTTCATTAACGGAAGGATAGCGTGGCTCGACAGTCAATGGCTTGACGAAGAAAGTTAGATCAGACGGATACATCATTCATCGCTGCGGAAGTGACGTTACGTCCTTTCCCATCCCTTCGCCTTCAAAGCTGCTTTCGCGCAAAAATGCGGGCGCTGTGCCGCATTCCACGCTGCGTAGGTAGCTTTTTTCGCCTGTTTGTGCTACGATGGTTTCGTAAGGAGGCGACTGGAATGAATCAATATGTCACCGGCGCGGAAATTCGCCGTTTGCGTGAAAACAAACAGCTTACACAGGAGGAGCTTGCCGCTGTGCTTCATGTCAGCAGCAAGGCGGTCAGCAAATGGGAAACCGGGAAGGGCTTTCCGGACATCAGTCTGCTGGAACCGCTGGCAAAGGCGCTCGATCTTTCGGTGATCGAGCTGTTGGCCGGCGCAAAAGTGCACAACCGCAACCGCTCTGCAGATATGAGAAAAGGAAAGTTCTATATCTGCCCGATCTGCGGCAATGTGATCCACGCCAGCGGCGAAGCGCTTGTCAGCTGCTGCGGCATCACGCTTGTGCCTGCGGAACCGGAAGAGCCGGACGCGGCGCACGGTATACACATTGAAACGGTGGAGGATGAATTGTTTGTGCGCGTTGCGCATCCGATGGAAAAAACACACCATCTTCTTTTCCTTGCCGCGGTGTCAGACGACCGGCTGCAGCTTGTCAGACTCTACCCGGAAGGAAATGCAGCGGCGAGATTCAAGCTTTGCCGCATCAAAGAGCTTTACGCCTGCTGCAATCAACATGGGCTGTTTCGTTTGCGCCTGTGATTGCGCGGCGGCTTTTGCAGACGCAACGGCGCGTTGCTTGCATTTGGCGCAAAGGTGTTGTATAATGCAGGCAAGGAGGGTTGCTTATGACCACAAAAGAGGTATTGTATGAGCTCAGAACGAAACACGGACTTTCGCAGGAGGAGCTTGCCGAAAAAGTGTTTGTAACGCGGCAGGCGGTCTCGCGCTGGGAAACCGGCGAGACGGTACCGAATACCGAAACGCTGAAGCTGCTGTCGAATCTGTTCGGCGTTTCCATCAACACGCTGCTCGGCGCACCGCGCCAGTTGGTTTGCCAGTGCTGCGGAATGCCGCTGGAGGATTCGATCCTTTCCAAAAACGCGGACGGTTCGATCAACGAAGACTATTGCCAGTGGTGTTTTGCTGACGGAACGTACACTTACAGCAACATGGATGATCTGATCAATGTGTGCGTCGGTCATATGGCGAACGAACAGTTTTCCGAAGATCAGGTGCGCGCCTATCTCAAGGAAAAGCTGCCCACGCTGGACTACTGGAAGCGCTTTGAGGAGCTCAGCGACGGCGGACAGTTCGACGCGTTCAAGCAGCAGTTGATCGAAGAGATCAACGCGCTGCACATCGAGGGAATGCCGCAGGTGGAAACGCTGAACGCACTTGTCGGGCAGTACGTCAATCTACCCTATCCGCTCCCGAGCGGCGAAAGTGTGAAGTTTTTGAACGATCAAACGACCTACCTCGGCACGCAGTTGGAAAGCACCTTCGGCGGCGAACGCTGCTTCGGCGTGCTGGCGAACATGGATTTCCTTCTGATCTGCACCTATGAAGCGCAGGGGAAAGCCCCGGAACTGGTGCTGTATAAAAAGAGATAAGTGCAGGGGATGCCGCGCAGCTTTGCCGGTATCCCTTGACTTTTTTACTGTGTTTAGTATAAAATGAGCTTGAGCGCGGCAAGCGGTTCGCGCAATAATATTTTGAAAAGAGGCTTTTTCAATGAGAAAGAAACTGAATCTGACCGAGGGCATTTTCCCGATGCCCGTGCTGATGGTCGCCACATATAACGAAGACGGCTCTGTCAACGTGATGAACGCCGCCTGGGGCACCATGGTGGAGCGCGACATCGTTGCGCTGAATCTGACCGAGACACACAAGACCGTGCAGAATATCAAAGCGCGCGGCGCGTTCACCGTCAGCATCGCCGACGCCGCTCATGTGGTTGCAGCGGATTTTTTCGGTGTTGTGTCCGGCAACAAGGAGCCGAAAAAGCTGGAAAGCAGCGGCCTGACGGCGGAAAAATCGCCGAACGTGGACGCACCGATCATCTGCGAGTTCCCGCTTTGCCTGGAGTGCGAATTCATCGAGTATCAAGACAGCGCCTACGGGCTCGGCGTGATCGGCAAGGTCGTGAACGTCACAGCCGATGAGCGCGTGATGAACGGCGACAAGGTGGACATCTCTCTGGTGGACGCCATCGCGTTCGATCCCTATACCCACGGCTATTATCGTGTGTCACAGCGCGTCGGCGAAGCGTTCAAGGACGGGCTGAAGCTGAAAGCATAAGGACGGCATCATGAGACTGCTGTTCGAAATGGATGCGAAGGATTATGCACAGTGCACGCGCACCTTTGTGCGCAACTCCGCGCGCAGCATCGTAATCCGCGACGGAAAGATCGCTATGATCCACAGCTTGAAATATGATTATTACAAATTTCCCGGCGGAGGGATCGAAGCTGGAGAGGATCCGATTGCCGCCCTGATCCGTGAAACGCGTGAGGAAGCGGGGTTGGTCATCTGTCTGTCCACCGTGCGGCCGTATGGTTATGTGCACCGTATTCAGCAAAGCGAACGTGACGAGCGAGAGTGCTTTGTGCAGGATAACTACTATTATTTTTGTGAAGCGGAAAACGAAACGGTTCAGCAGGCGCTGGATGCCTATGAAGCTGCGGAAAGCTATACGCTGGAATTCGTTGCGCCGCAAGACGCTGTGGAGAAAAACCGCCATGTCGGGCAGACGCCGTACAATGCGCTGATGTTCGAACGTGAGGCTCGCGTGCTGGAGCTTTTGATAAAGGAAGGCTATTTTGAATGATCAAGGCGAACATCGCATCCTTGAAGTGTGCGGTGCTGCCGAAAGAAAAGGGGTCGGTCATATGTCTGACATTGCAGTGATCGGATTCGGACAGGGCGGCGCGGTTGCCGCCGTTAAGCTCGCACAGCAGGGGCACGCTGTCACGCTGTTTGAGCAGTGCCCGCGCGACGGGCTCGGACACCCGTGGTATGACGATATCCGCTTCGACATCTTTGCGTTCTGCAATCTGCCGGAGCCGCCGCGTGCATGCTACACCAACAAGGGCAAACGGCTGTTCATTTCGCCCGACCGAAAGTACAGTCTGCGCGTTCCCTCTGCAAAGCCGATGGAGGAGATCTCCATCTCCCGCCGCGCACTGAATGCACATTTAGCGTCGCTCTGCGAAGGGGCGGGGGTGCGTTTGCGCTTTGAAACGCCGGTGGAGCATCTGCTTTTGGAAAACGCGCGTGTGACCGGCGTCATCGTCGGCGGTCAGGCGCAGCGGTTTGATCTTGTGATTGACGCGTCGGGGCTGTTTTCGCCGTTTCGTGCAGAGCTGCCCGACTGTTTCGGCGTGCAATCGCAGCCCGGAACGGAGGATGTGATGACGGCGTGGCGCGGCTTTTTTGCCTGGGAACCCGGCACATCGGCGCCGGACCCCGACCGCAACATCTACATCAAGCATCTCGGCGGAACCGGCCTGAGCTGGTGCAATCTGAACGACCGCGGCGAAGTGGATATGTTTGTCGGGCGCATCGGCGGCTTGCCGGACAAAGAACTTGAACGTGCAGCCGCACAGCTCAAAAGCGACAACGCCTTTTGCAGCAGCCGTGTGCTGCAGGACGGCATCACGGCAAAGATCGCACTGCGCGCGCCGAATGCAGGCATGGTCGCAGACGGCTGTGTGCTGCTCGGCGACAGCGCGTTTATGACGATGCCGATGATGGGCAGCGGAATCGAGGCGTCGATGAAAGCGGCGGTCTGGCTGACGGACTGGATCGAAACACAGCGCATCACGGATTTTTCCGCCGCGCATCTCTGGGACTATCAGGTGCGCTATTATGCCGAGCTCGGCGCGAAATATGCGTTTATTGACATTGTAAAGCGCTGGGTGCTGGGCATCGACACCGACCTGCTGAACTGGCTCTTCGGCTGCGGCGCGGTCACCAATGAGGACATGGGGCTCGTTTCCACCGACCCGGACAACCCGAACAAGCTCACCGCAGGAAAGATTTTGAAAAAAGCGGCGATCGTCTTGCAAAAGCCGAAGCTGATTGCGCAGACGGCCGTTTGGATGCGCCGCGCCGTTCACGCAAAGCGGGTTGCGGCCGCGATTCCGCAGGTGTATGAACTTTCAAAGGTACAAGCATGGCAGCGGCGATATAATGACTGCTTTCGTTTCCTCTGATTATCAAGAAAAAATGCCCGGGGCCGTTTGACCTCGGGCAAAAGTTTTTTTGTTTTATAGCAGCGGCGCGCCGTGCGCTTTGCAGTAGTCCACGGTCTCCTGATCCCAGAACGAGGACTGCACCTCGCCGATGTGCGCCTTGCGCAAAAAGAACATACACATGCGGCTTTGACCGATGCCGCCGCCGATCGTCAGCGGCAGCTCGCCGGACAGCAGCGCTTTGTGGAAGGGCAGAGATTTGCGGTCTTCGCAGCCGGCGATTGCAAGCTGCCGGTTCAGCGCTTCCTCGTCCACACGGATGCCCATGGAGGACAGCTCCAGCGCAATGTCGAGCACCGGGTAATAGACGATGATGTCGCCGTTGAGCGTCCAATCGTCATAGTCCGGGGCGCGGCCGTCGTGCGGCTTTCCGTCCTTGAGTGCGCCGCCGATGCCGATCAGGAAGATCGCGCCGTATTCCTTTGCCGCGGCGTATTCGCGCTCCTTGCGGGAAAGGTTCGGATAGCGTTCTTCAAGCTCGAGCGCGGTGAGAAAATGGATGTCCTCCGGCAAAAGGGAGCCGATGAAATTGTATTCTTTCGTGATGTAATACTCCGTGTGGCGCAGCGCGGCATAGATCAGCTCAACGGTTTTTTTGAGCGTGTCAAGATTGCGCGTTTCACGCGTGATGATTTTTTCCCAGTCCCACTGATCCACAAAGATCGAATGGATGTTGTCGGTGTCCTCGTCGCGGCGGATGGCGTTCATATCGGTATACAGACCCTCGTCTTCACCGAAGCCGTACATTTTCAGCGCGTAGCGTTTCCATTTTGCAAGGGAGTGAACAATCTCGAACTGTTCACCGCTGAACACATCAAAGGACACGGGGCGCTCGGTGCCGTTGAGATTGTCGTTGAGGCCGCTGGCAGCGTTGACAAACAGCGGCGCCGAAACGCGCGTGAGGTTGAGCTGGATCGCAAGATCGCGCTCAAAAAAATCCTTGACCTTCTTGATGGCAAGCTCTGTTTGCCGCAGGGAAAGGTGCGATTGATAGTTTTCCGGAATGATGCAGTTGGACATAGAGCACACCTCTTTTTTCAAAATTCAACCGGTATTATACCAATAAAAAAGAGCAATGTCAACCGGAATTTTTCTGAGGATGCATAAAATTGCGCAGAAGGATGCATAAATTCTTGAAAGTATGTATATTTTTCATTTTTTCATGAAAAAGACTTGACAAAAAGGGCGCTTTGCTGTATACTTCATCCGTGCATAAACAAGCGCTTATATTAAATTAGAAAGAAAGGCTGAAAAACATGAAAAAAATTCTTTCCATCGTACTCGCACTGATGCTTACGCTTTCCCTTTTTGCCGCCTGCGGCAAGACGGAAAAGCCCGATGCAGAAGCCGACAATTCTTTGCAAAACGTCCTTGACGCAGGCAAACTCGTCATCGCAACAAGCCCGGATTTCCCGCCGTTTGAAAATCTCAACGACGACGGCTCCGTGACCGGCATTGAAATCGACATCCTCAGCCGCATCTGCACAAAGCTCGGCGTTGACTTGCAGATCGACCAGTATGACTTCGACGCGATTTTGACCGGCCTTGATGCGGGCAAATATGACCTTGCCGTTTCCGGCATCACCGCCACCGAAGAGCGCAAGGAAAATGCGCTGTTCACCGATCCGTACTGCCTGTCCGCGATCTCTCTGGTCGTTCCCGAAGGCAGCCTGATCCAGACCAAGGCTGATGTCGAAGACAAGGCGATCTCCTGCCAGACCGGCACGACCGCTGAACTGTATTGCCAGAAAAATAACCTGAAAAACAGTGCCTTTACCGCCAACGCAGATGCGCAGATGGCGCTGACGACCGGCAAGGTGGACGTTTGGGCAATCGACAAGCTCACCGCGATCGACATGGTTGCTGCTTACAACGAAGAGCATGAAGACAAGCTGGTCGTTCTTGATGAGCCGCTCACCTATGAGCCCTACGGCTTCGCTTCCAAGCTGGGCAACGACGCGCTGATTGAAGCGATCAACGCCGCGCTGGCGGAACTGATTGCAGACGGTACCGTGAAGAGTCTGTTTGATTCCTACGGCGCAGAATACGTCGATCCTTCCGTGGACCCGACCGTCTGAGCAGCGCAAATTTTGATAGTATAGCGATCTGTTGTTTCGCTGCATCGGTCGTCGATGCAGCGAACTTTTTTAAAAGGAGGGAAGCCCCTTGTCTTTCTTTACCAAATTTCAGGAAATCTTTATTGAAAAAGGCTATTACAATCTGATGCTCGAGGGCTTTAAGAACACGCTCATCATCACCCTCGGCGCGCTTGTGATCGGCCTTGTGATCGGCACGGTGATTGCCGTGATCAAATATTTCGGCGAAGACAGCAAACCGATGAAGCCGCTGGTCTGGCTGTGCGATCTCTATACCACCGTGGTGCGCGGTATCCCCGTGGTCGTGCTGCTGCTGATCTTCTTCTTTGTGGTGTTTGCAAAAAGCAGCAACGGCATCGCCATTGCCACGCTGACCTTCGGTATCAACTCCGGCGCCTATATGGCGGAGCTGGTGCGCTCGGGCCTGAACGCCGTGAACATCGGCCAGATGGAGGCCGGACGCAGCCTCGGTATGTCGAAGATGCAGACCATGCGCAAGATCATTCTTCCGCAGGCGATCCGCTATATTTTGCCCGCGATCTTCAACGAGCTGATTGCGCTGCTGAAGGAAACCTCCGTTGCAGGCTTTGTGACGGTTGTTGATCTCACGCGCGCAGGCAATCTTGTGCGCAACAACACCTATAACGCCGTTGTGCCGCTGACGCTGGTGGCCGTGGTGTATCTGGTGCTTGTGATTCTTTTGACCCGTTTGCTCAAAGTTCTGGAAAGGAGGCTGTCCGTCAATGATCGACGTCGTAAATCTTGAAAAACACTTCGGGGGCAAAAACGTCCTGAACGGCATCAATGTCACCATCAACAAGGGTGACGTGGTTTGCGTGATCGGCCCGTCCGGTTCCGGAAAAAGCACCTTTTTGCGCTGCTTGAATATGCTGGAAAAGCCGACCGGCGGCAGCATCATTTTTGAGGGCGACAATCTGATGGATAAACACATCGACCTCAACGCCCACCGCCAGAAGATGGGCATGGTGTTTCAGCAGTTCAACCTGTTCCCGCACATGACGATCATGGAAAACCTGACGACCGCGCCGATGATGCTCAAAAAGATGAGCAAGGACGACGCGCAGAAAAAAGCCCTGGAGTTGCTTGAGCGCGTGGGGCTTGCCGACCGTGCAGCCGACCGTCCGAGCCAGCTTTCCGGCGGACAGCAGCAGCGTGTGGCGATTTGCCGTGCGCTTTGCATGGAGCCGGACGTCATGCTTTTTGACGAACCGACAAGCGCGCTTGACCCGGAGATGGTCGGCGAGGTGCTGGACGTGATGAAGGAGCTGGCAAAAGCCGGTATGACGATGGTCGTTGTCACGCATGAGATGGGCTTTGCCCGCGAGGTGAGCAACCGTGTGATTTTCCTTGACGACGGTGTGATTGCCGAAGAGGGCACACCCGATGAAATTTTTAACCACCCGCAGTCGGAACGTCTGCAATCCTTCCTCGCAAAGGTGCTGTAAGGAGGCGCATTATGGTCAATTTGAAAGGCAGAAGCTTTTTAAAGCTGCTTGATTTCACACCCGAAGAGATCACCGCCATGCTTGACACGGCGGCCGAGCTGAAGGCGCAAAAAAAGGCCGGGATTCCGCACCGGCTGCATGAGGGTAAGAACGTTGCGCTCATTTTTGAAAAAACAAGCACGCGCACCCGCTGCGCGTTTGAGGTTGCCGCTGCTGATCTCGGTATGCATCCCGTATATCTGGACCCGAAAAGCTCCCAGATCGGTAAAAAAGAGAGCATTGCCGACACCGCGCGCGTGCTGGGCCGGATGTTTGACGGCATCGAATACCGCGGCTTCGGGCAGGAGATTGTGGAGGAGCTGGCGGCGCAAAGCGGCGTTGTGGTTTGGAACGGACTGACAAACGAGTTCCATCCCACGCAAATTCTTGCGGACTTTTTGACCATCCGCGAGCATTTCGGCTCGCTCGCCGGCCGCAAGTTCGTCTATATGGGCGACGCGCGCTATAATATGGGCAACTCCCTGATGGTCGGCTGCGCGAAGATGGGGCTGCATTTTGTGGCCTGCGCGCCGAAAAAATACTTCCCCGACGCGGCACTGATCGCCCGGTGTCAGGCCGTTGCAAAGGCCACCGGCGCGACGCTGAATTTCATTGAGGATCCGATGGAGGCGACCAAAGGCGCCGATGTGATTTATACGGACGTTTGGGTCTCGATGGGCGAGCCGGAGAGCGTTTGGAAAGAGCGCATCGACGATCTGCTGCCCTATCAGGTCAACGCGGCGCTGATGAAAAACGCCGGCGCACAGTGCCGGTTTATGCACTGCCTGCCCGCGTTCCATGATTTAAAGACCACGGTCGGCAGAGATATTTTTGAAAAATTCGGTCTGACGGCGATGGAAGTGACCGACGAGGTGTTCGAAAGCGCACAGTCCATCGTTTTTGACGAGGCCGAAAACCGTATGCATACCATTAAGGCGGTCATGGCGATGACCTTATAAGAAGGAGGGATCCTTTTGGCATATCTTGTATTGAGCAACGGCGTTGTGTTTGAAGGAGAGCGCATCGGCGCAAAAGGCGATTCCATCGGCGAGCTGGTGTTTACCACCGGCGTGGTCGGCTATCTGGAAACGCTGACCGACCCGAGCTACGCCGGACAAATTGTGATGCAGACCTTCCCGCTGATCGGCAACTACGGCGTGATCGAGGAGGACTTTGAAGGTCAGACGGCTGTCAAGGGCTATGTGGTGCGCGAGCTTTGCGACACCCCGTCCAACTTCCGCAGCCAGTATGCGCTGGATAAATTTCTCAAGGACAACGGCATCCCCGGCATCAGCGGCGTCGATACGCGCCAGCTCACGCGCATCATCCGCGAAGAGGGCGTCATGAACGCGATCATCTGCGACGAGATTCCGCACGATCTGACGCCGGTGCGCAATTATGAAGTTAAAGGCGTCGTCGCCGCTGTCAGCCACAAGGAAACCCAGTTTTTCCCGGCGGAGGGCAAAAAGCGCTATCGGGTGACGCTGATCGACTACGGCGAAAAGCGGGGGATTGTGCGCTCTTTGACCGTTCGCGGCTGCGACGTGACGGTGGTTCCGCAAAGCACAAGCGCCGAGGAGATTCTTGCGGCAAAGCCTGACGGTGTGATGCTTTCCAACGGTCCCGGCGACCCGAAGGAGAACACCTTCTGCATTGAGCAGATCAGAAAGCTTTTGGGCGCAGTGCCGATCTTCGGCATCTGCCTTGGCCATCAGCTTGTGGCGCTTGCCATGGGCGGCGATACGGAAAAGCTGCCCTACGGTCACCGCGGCGGCAACCAGCCGGTCAAGGATATGCTCGGCACGCGCACGTTTATCACAAGCCAGAACCACGGCTACGCGGTTGTGGCGCAAAGCCTTGAAAACAAGGCGGTCATCAATTTTATCAACGCCAACGACGGCAGCGTGGAGGGCGTGCAGTATCCCTCGCGTCGCTGCTTTACGGTGCAGTTCCATCCCGAGGCCTGTGCCGGCCCCAACGACACCGGCTTTTTGTTCGACCGCTTTCTTTCGCTGATGGGAGGTGACAACTGATGCCAAAGGATATGACGATTCGAAAAGTGCTTGTGATCGGCTCCGGTCCCATCGTGATCGGACAGGCGGCGGAATTTGACTACGCCGGCGCACAGGCCTGTCGCGTGCTGCGTGACGAGGGCATCAATGTTGTGCTTGTCAACTCCAATCCTGCGACGATTATGACCGATAAAAACCTTGCCGATGAAATCTATCTGGAGCCGCTGAACGCCGAAACGGTGCGCCGCATCATTGAAAAAGAGCGCCCGGACGGTTTGCTGGCAGGGCTCGGCGGCCAGACGGGTCTGACCATCGCCATGCAGCTCTCGCGCGACGGCACGCTGCGCAAATACGGTGTGCGGCTGCTCGGTACCGGCGTTGACGCCATCGACAAGGCGGAGGACCGCGAGCTGTTCCGCGACACGATGAAGGCGATCGGCCAGCCGTGCGTGCCCTCCGACATTGCACAGGATGTGGAGAGTGCGCTGCGCATCGCCAAAAAGATCGGCTATCCCGTCATCGTGCGCCCGGCGTTCACGCTCGGCGGCACCGGCGGCGGCATTGCCGACACGGAAGAGGAGCTGCGCGTGATTGCCAAGACGGGTCTGGACCTTTCTCCCATCACGCAGGTGCTCATCGAAAAATGCATCTCCGGCTGGAAGGAGATCGAGTTTGAAACCATGCGCGACAGCGTCGGCAACGTGATTGCCGTGTGCTCCATGGAAAACGTCGATCCCGTCGGCATCCACACCGGCGATTCCATCGTCGTTGCCCCGGCGCTGACGCTTTCCGACAAGGAATACCAGATGCTGCGCACCGCTGCGCTGCAGATGATCTCCTCCATCGGCATCGTCGGCGGCTGCAACTGCCAGTTTGCGCTGAACCCCGATTCATTTGAATATGCCGTGATCGAGGTCAACCCGCGCGTGTCGCGTTCGTCTGCGCTTGCGAGTAAGGCGACGGGCTACCCGATTGCGAAGATCACAACGAAGCTCGCGCTGGGCTATACCCTTGATGAGATCAAGAACGACATCACCGGCAAGACCTGCGCCTGCTTTGAGCCGACGGTGGACTATGTGGTTGTCAAGTTCCCGAAGTGGCCGTTCGATAAATTCGCCGGCTCTTCGCGCACGCTCGGCACACAGATGAAAGCCACGGGCGAGGTGATGGCGATCGGTCAATCGTTTGAATCGGCACTGATGAAGGCGGTGCGCGGCGCGGAAATTTCGCTGGATACGCTGTCCTGCCCGCCGCTGAACGACAAGGATGTGCGTGAACGCCTGCACGAGCAGAACGACCGGCGCATCTTCACCGTGTTTGAAGCGCTGCAAAAGGGCGTTTCGGTGGATGAAATCTTTGACATCACAAAGATCGACCGCTTCTTCCTGCATAAGATCAAGAAGCTGGCCGATTTTGAAGCGCACCTTGCCGCCGACGGGCTGCAGGAGGGCGATTATAAAAAAGCGAAAAAGCTCGGCTATACCGACGAGGCGATCCGCCGCATCTCCGGCAGCAGCAACTTTACGCCGCGCCCGTTCAGCTATAAAATGGTGGACACCTGCGCTGCGGAATTTGCCGCCGAAACGCCCTATTTCTATTCCTGCAGCGATGATTTCTGCGAATCGCGCACCTTTAAGCGCAGCGGCAAGGATGTGGTCATGGTGCTCGGCTCCGGTCCCATCCGCATCGGGCAGGGCATCGAATTTGACTACAGCTCCGTGCACTGCGTGTGGACGCTGCGTAAAATGGGTTATGACGTGGTCATCGTCAACAACAACCCCGAAACCGTTTCCACCGACTACGATACCGCCGACCGGCTGTATTTTGAGCCGCTGTGTCCCGAAGATGTGATGAACATCATCCGCGTGGAGGACCCGATCGGCGTTGTGGTCGCCTTTGGCGGGCAGACCGCGATCAAGCTGACAAAATTCCTCGACGAGCAGGGCATCCCCATTCTCGGCACCTCCGCAGAAAGCATCGACACCGCCGAGGACCGCGCACGCTTTGACGCGCTGCTTGAACAGTTCGGCATCCGCCGCCCGAAGGGCATGGGCGTCAACACCGTGGAAGAGGCCGTTGCCGCGGCAAAGCAGCTCGGCTATCCGGTGCTGCTGCGTCCGTCGTATGTGATCGGCGGCCAGAATATGACCATTTCGCGCTCGGAGGAACACACGCGCGCCTATATGGAAACGATTCTTTCCGGCGGCATCGAAAATCCGGTGCTGGTGGATAAGTATATGCCCGGCACGGAGCTGGAGGTGGACGTCATCTCCGACGGCAAGGACGTGCTCATCCCCGGCATCATGGAACACATCGAGCGTGCGGGCGTGCATTCCGGCGACTCCATCGCCGTCTATCCGCCGTACAATCTTTCCGACAAGTTCCTGCACAAGATCTGCGACTGCTCCGAAAAGCTGGCGCTTGCGCTGGGCACCAAGGGGCTTGTCAATATCCAGTATCTGATCTATCACAACGAGCTGTATGTGATCGAGGTCAATCCCCGCGCGTCGCGCACCGTGCCGTATATCAGCAAGGTGACGAATGTGCCGATGGTCGATCTTGCCTCGCGCGTGATGCTCGGTGAAAAGCTGGCCGCGCTCGGCTACGGAACGGGTCTGTACCGCACGCCGCCTTACTGCGCGGTGAAGGTGCCGGTGTTCTCGTTTGAAAAGCTCAGCGACGCAAACTCCATCCTCGGCCCCGAAATGAAATCGACCGGCGAGGTGCTCGGCATCGGCAAGACTATGCCAGAAGCGCTGTTTAAGGGCTTGACTGCCGCAGGGTTCTCTGTGCCCTCCGCATGGGAAAAGACGGACGCCGGCGTGCTCATCAGCGTGGAGGAGAGCGACTATCAGGAAATCATCGCCGTGGCCAAGCGCTTTGCCGACCTCGGCATGACGCTGTTTGCCACCCGCGGCACTGCAGAAGCGATCGCTTCGCTGGGCACCACGGTCGTTTCCGTTGCCAACGCGAGCGAAAGCGACGAGATCACGAAGCTGATGGAGAGCGGAAAGCTCCACTATATCATCTACACCGGCGCGGTCAAGGACGCCACCGTCGGCGATTACACGCTGCTGCACCGGCGCGCCATGCAGCTTTCGATCCCGTGTCTGACCTCGCTCGATACGGCGAACGCGCTCGCGCAGATTCTTGAAAGCCGCTACAATCTGGAAAACACGGAGCTTGTGGACATCAATTCCATGCGTCCGTGGCGCCAGCGTATCCGCTTTGCAAAGATGCAGTCCTGTGGCAACGACTATATCTTTATCGAAAACTTTGACGGCAAGATCACCTGTCCGGAATCGCTGTGCGTGGATCTTTGCACCGAACATTACGGCATCGGCGGCTCGGGCATCGTGCTCATCGAACGCTCGTCTATCGCGGATGCAAAAATGCGCTCGTTCAACCGCGACGGCAGCGAGGGCCGCATGGCCGGCAACAGCATCCGCTGTGTGGCGAAGTATCTCTATGACAAGGGCTATGTGCGCTCGGAGATTTTGAACATTGAGACCGTCAGCGGCGTGCTCACGCTCAAGCTGTATCTGCGCGACGGCAAGGTGAATTCCGTCTGCGTGCAAATGGGCAAGGCCGACCTCAATCCGGCTGCGCTGCCGGCAAGGGTCGGCGCACCGCGTATGCTGCGCTATCCGATGCGTGTGCTCGGAGAGGACTACGAGGTTACGGGTGTTTCGGTCGGCAACGGACACTGCGTGGTGTTCTGCGACGCGATTGACGCGATCGATCTGGAAACGGTCGGCAGCGCCTTTGAACACGCCGATATCTTCCCCGAACGCATCAACACCGAATTCGTGCGCGTGATTGACCGCACAACGCTGCGTCTGCGCGTTTGGGAACGCGGCAACGGCGCAACGCTTGCCTGCGGCACAGGCGCGTGCGCGGCGGTGATCGCTGCGGTGGAAAACGGCTATTGCGAAAAAGGCAAGGACATCATCGCAAAGCTGCCCGGCGGCGATCTGACGGTCAATTACACCGACGACGGCGTGCTGCTGACCGGCTCCGCCGTGATGGTGTATGAGGGCGAATTCGAATACTAAGTACCCACTGATTCACTCGAATTCGCAAACATTGACGGTAAATTTTCCGTCATTTTGCACAGAAATCTCTTACAAACCGTCAGGTTTGCTGCGCGATTTCTGTTACATCTGACGAAAAATTTCCTCGCCAATCTTCACGCACCGAGTTAATCAGC
>JAFTCX010000024.1 GCA_017454485.1 Clostridia bacterium
CCTTTGCTATTATATCGGGAGGTTTATCTTTTCGCAAGGTTCTTGGGCTTGCTTTGAGCTCGCCCGTTCTGGCTTTGCTAAAGCCTTTTTCCTCCCCCGGTTGAACCGGGGGTTTATTTCCACGTCTGAAGACACCAATCAGAAGAAGTTAATCAAACGGAAACCTAAGCGAAACTTTACGGAAACAAAAAAGCAATAGAATGCGGACATCACAAAAAAGTTCGCGTTCTTTTTTTATACATAAACACAAGTTTTTGAGTGAAAGCTCACTCAAATGGCAATCTTAACAAAATCTTAAGGAAATATTTAGATAATTTTGCACTTGAATGGCTGGACAAAACAAGAAAATCGTGCTATTATAGGTGTAGAAATTAACAATCAGTTCACAAAGTTTAAGATTCATTTAAACTTTCTTCCGTATACTTACGAACAGATCGTTCACAAAATTTAAAAAGGAGTGCGTATCATGAAACTCATCAACACGGAATTCTTTGCGATTCAAAGAAAAATCGTTGCAAATGTTACCACGGAATCGTGGCAGAACGTACCGCATGTATCCTATATGTATGAGCCGGATGTCACTGCCTTTTTCGCGGAATACAAACGACTGAACCGTAACCGCAGCGGTGACAATAAGATCACGCTGAACACGCTCATGCTCAAGGTGATCGCCGAAGGCGTCAAAGCGGCGCCGATCATGAATTCGCACATTGAATTCAATCGCAAGCTTGTGCGCGGCCGTATCGATACTTTTGAGAATATCGACATTTCAATGCCGACGATTCTGCCTAACGGCGAAATGATGACGATCAACCTGCATGATTTCGGCGAGAAGGATCTTGACGAAATGACTGCGTATATCAACGACGTGCGCCGCCGCGCAGAAAAAACGAACCTTGCCGAAGCAATGTATTCCGTATCGATCGATAACACGATGAAGAACCTGAGAAAGGGAAAGATCTTTCAGACGATCGGCCGCATCTACGGCGCGAATGTCGGTAACAGCAAGGCAAAGCACATGCACGGCAAACAGAAAAGGGAATATGAAGCCATTCCGGCAACGGAGCGTCTGACGCTGGACGACCTCAAGCAGGGGACGATCACGGTTTCCAATATCGGTTCCACCTATCTCGGTCAAAAAGGCGCGATGGCGCTGCTGGAAATCGTTCCGCCGCAGGTCTGCGCCATTTCGGTCGGCGCTGTGCAGGATAAGCCGATGGTCGTGAAGGATTCCAAGGGCAACAAGGATATCGAAGCGAGAAGCGTGCTTCCACTGTGCATTGCGTTTGATCACAGAGCGCTCGACTTTGCGGACATCGTTCCGTTTATGAAGCGTCTGGACGAGATCTTTGAAGATCCGACTGTCATTCACTCCTGGATCAGCGAAGAGAGCAGAGAGGCCGACCGCCGCAAGGATTATCTGACGGTTGTAGCATAACGAAAAACAGAAAAAAGACCATAAAAGACCACTATGATGAGCATTTGCCGTCATAGTGGTTTTAATATAATCGGTACTTTTTGAAAGAAATAACAAAGCAAGGGACATTGAAAATGTCCCTCATCAATGGTGCAGATGTCTGCGCTTACTTATGAATTTTCCTGCTCTTCCTTCATCTGCGCGAAGCAGTTGCTGCAATAGACGTCTCTGCCTTCGGTCGGACGGAAGGGCACTTTTGCTTCGCCGCCGCATTTTGCGCAGGTGGCAATAAAGAATTCGCGTTCCGGTTTTGCAGCGTTCTTGCGAGCAACGCGGCAGGCTTTGCAGCGCTGGGGTTCATTCTGGAAACCTTTTTCGGCATAGAATTCCTGCTCTCCGGCGGTAAACACAAATTCGTTTCCGCAATCCTTGCAAATGAGTGTTTTGTCTTCGTACATGATCGGTACCTCTCTTGTTTTTGTCTTGTTCGCCCGTATCCGGAATTGCACCGTCCCTTTGTTTTCAACGCTCTTCTTTAAGCTATAGGGCATATTTACGAAAGCTGCCCGCGCAGCTTTTTTCGTGCTCTTTGCAGCGTTCCGTCCACTGCTTTGACCGAAAGTCCGGTCTTACGGGATATTTCGCCATAGCTATCGCCGAGCGCAAACAGCATAAACACGGTGCGTTCATTTTCGGTGAGCATGGACGCGATCAGGTGCTCAAGCTTTGCCGCTTCGGTTTTCGCAATCATGCGTTCCTCCGGGGTGAGACGACTGTCTGCCATCTGCGTTTGATCCTCCAGCGGAACACATTGAAAGAAGGGTATTTGCTTTTGGGAACCGGTGCTCCGCACGGCGTTGATCATCCGATTCTTCATACAGGTGTTCGCATAGGTGCGAAACGTAATCTTTCCGGATGCTGCAAACGTAAAAACAGCTGAGTAAAAACCGATCAATCCCTCCGATATGAGGTCTTCCGCCTCCATCGGGGTATTTGTAAACTGTGAAGCAAGAAAGGTCGCGTCTGCAAAATAGCGACGCACCAGCGCGTCCCATGCGGCCTGCTCCTGTTTTTTGCACAAAACAACGAGCTCTTCATCGCTGAGCGCACTGTAGTCGGTCATGATTAGTCCTTTCTTCACCAGTTTTATACTATTCTACGCGAAAAAGTGGTGTTTGTCAATTTGGTTTTTCACCAAAAGCAATCGTTGCTTTTGTATATTATCCACAAAAAATGCACAATATTTTCGTGTATTTTCTCTTTTGCAATTATCGAATCGTTCCTCCGCCAACCACAATATCGCCGTCATAAAGAACAACGGCCTGTCCTTTTGCAAAAGCACGCTGCGGCTCGTCAAAAACAATGTGCAGCAGATCGTCATCTTCCTGTGTCACGCTTGCCCATTGCTCCGGCTGCTTATAGCGTACTTTCGCTTTGACGCGCAGCGGAGAGGTGATGCGATCGAGCGCGATGAGATTGATATCGTCGGCGTAAAGCTCCTTTTCATAAAGCTCGCTGTCCGGGCAAAGCACAACGCGGTTATTTTCCACATCCTTTTTGCAGACATACAACGGCGCCGGAAGCGCAAGACCGAGTCCGCGCCGTTGGCCGATTGTATAACGGATGATGCCCTTATGTTCACCGAGCACGGTACCGTCTTTTGCAACAAAGTCGCCGTGCGGGAACGTGCGAGCGCAGTGCTTTTCTATGAATGCGGCATAGTCGCCGTCCGGCACAAAGCAGATATCCTGGCTTTCGTGCTTTTTTGCGTTGCAAAAGCCAAGCTCCTGCGCAAGCGCACGCACTTCGCTTTTTCGCATATCGCCGAGCGGAAACAGCGTGTGTGAGAGCTGCTGCTGCGTCAGACAGTACAGCACATAGCTCTGATCTTTGGTTTCGTCAACGCCCTTGCGCAGCAGAAACCGCCGGCAGCCTTCATCATAGGTGATTCTGGCATAGTGACCGGTTGCAATGGCGTCTGCGCCGAGCTCAAATGCACGGCGAAGGAGCTTGTCGAATTTCAAATAGCGGTTGCAGTTGATACACGGATTCGGCGTGCCGCCGGCGATGTAGGTATCTACAAATGCCTGTATGACCTGCTTTTGAAACGCTTCTTTAAAATTAAAAACATAAAAAGGAATGCCGAGCTGAAAAGCGACCTGACGCGCTTCGGCAACGTCATCCAGCGAGCAGCAGGCTTTTTCCTTGGAAAAAATATCATCATTGTCAAAAAAACGGCAGTTGACCCCGACGGGCGCATAGCCGTTTTCTTTTAATAAATAAGCGCTGACCGCGCTGTCCACGCCGCCGCTCATGCCGATCAGAACCTTTTTTTGCTCCATAAACAACACCTGCTTTCTTGCTGCTTCTATTTTATGTTCCTTTTTCTTATTTGTCAAGCCGCTGCGCTTGACAAAATGTGCGCTTTCATGTAAAATGTTTTCAGAGTGCGTTGGGCAGTCGCGGGTCGAAAGACACGAGGAAAGTCCGAGCTTCACACAGCAGGGTAACGGTTAACGACCGCCGAGGGCGACCTTAGGGATAGTGCAACAGAAAGAAACCGCCGCATTTTGCGGTAAGGATGGAACGGCGAGGTAAGAGCTCACCGGCACGCAGGAGACTGCGTGGCCATGTAAACCCTACCCGGAGCAACACCGACCGGAGGCATTTTTGCGCGTTCGCTGGACGTATCTCCAACGGGTGGCTTGAGCCTGCGGGCAACCGCCGGCCTAGACAGATGACTGCCTTCAATGACAGAACTCGGCTTACAGACGCACTCTTTTTTGATGATTGGACGCGATGCCATGCCACAGCTTGATTTTGAAGAACGACTTCCCGGTGATGAAACCATCACCGGTTTTGTTGATGGCGTGATTTATCGCAATGAAGAAAACGGTTATTCCGTTTTGGATATGCGCTCTGAGGACGAGCTTTTCACTGCGGTCGGTTCGCTCGCTTATGTGGAGCCCGGCGAAGAGCTTTTGCTTTCCGGCTCCTGGGTGCAGCATCCGACCTTCGGGCGGCAGTTCAAGGTGCAGTCGTTCACGCGCAAACGGCCGAAGACGGCTGCGGATATGCTGCGTTATCTATCCGGCGGCACCGTGAAGGGCGTCGGTCCGGCAACGGCGCAAAAAATCGTGGAACGCTTCGGTGAAGAGACGTTTTCCGTGATTGAAAACGATCCGAAGCTGCTGTCCTCCATTCGCGGCATTTCCATGGAAAAGGCGCGCGCGATCAGTGAATCGTTCCGAAAGCAGGTCGCCGTGCGTGAGATCATGATTTATCTCGAACGCTACGGTCTGACGCCGACGGAGTGTTTGAACATCTATAAAGCCTACGGATCCAACGCGGTTGAACGTGTGACGGAAAACCCATACGGCCTTTGTAATCTGAATATCGGCATCAGCTTTGCGCGCGCGGATGAGATCGCTTCCACTCTGGAAGAAACCGTGAATCCCGTGCACCGTTCGCGCGCCGGTGTGCTGCATGTTTTGTCATATAACCTTTCCAACGGGCATACCTGTTTGCCGCGCGACCGTGTGATCGGTCCTGCTTGCGAACTGCTCTCCATCGGCGAAGAGGAAGTACAGAGCGTGATCGACGATTTGATCGAGGACAAAGCGCTTGTGGAAAAAGATTTGTCCGGCCGCGCGTTTTTGTTTTTGCCGTCGATGTATCTTGCGGAGAAAAACATCGCCGAGCGTATGCGCGTGATGCTCAAGTTTCCGCCTGCGCAGGGCAGACCCGTGGACGCGGACATCGATCAGATCGAGCAGGAGAGCGGCATTCAATTTGAAGAAAAGCAGCGCCTTGCGATTTTGACCGCAGTCAAAAAAGGCGTGCTTGTGTTGACCGGTGGACCCGGTACCGGAAAAACGACAACGCTCAACGGGATCCTCGCACTCTATGAAAAGCGCAAGCTCAATGTGCTGCTTGCCGCGCCGACGGGACGTGCGGCAAAACGCATGAGCGAAGTGACCGGGCGCGAAGCGAAAACGCTGCATCGGCTTTTGGAAGTCAATTTTTCTGAGGGCGGACGGCAGAAGTTTGCGCGTAATATGGAGCATCCGCTGGAGGCCGACGCTGTGATCGTGGATGAGCTTTCCATGGTGGACGTCCAGCTTTTCTGGGGGCTTCTCAATGCGCTGCCGCTCGGCTGCAGACTCATCATGGTCGGCGACAGCGATCAGCTTCCGCCGGTCGGCGCTGGCAATGTGCTGCACGACATCATTCAGTCTGAACTGTTTCCCGTTGTGGCGCTCACACAGGTGTTCCGTCAGGCGATGGAAAGCCTGATCGTAACCAATGCGCACCGCATCGTGCGCGGAGAGCTGCCGATCCTTGACGAAAAAGCGAAGGATTTTTTCTTCCTGCCGCGCGATAATGTAATCGCTGCGGCCTCTACTGTGGCCGATCTTTATTGCAAGCGGCTGCCGAAGGCGTACGGCTATGATCCGCTCAGCGACATTCAGATCATTTGTCCCTCGCGCAAAGGCGAGACCGGTACGGTGAATCTCAACCGTGCGCTGCAGCAGATCATGAATCCGCCGTCTGCGCAAAAAGAGGAGATCACCCAGGGCGGGCGCGTTTTCCGCGAGGGCGATAAGGTCATGCAGATCAAGAATAACTATGATATTTTATGGGTGCGCGGCAGAGAATCCGGCGAAGGCGTTTATAACGGCGACATCGGCGTGATTCAAACGGTCAACGCCAACACGAAGCTGTTAAAAATACAATTCGACGACAAATCGGCGCTGTACCCGTTCGATAATCTCAATGAGCTGGAGCACGCCTATGCGATCACAGTGCATAAAAGTCAGGGCTGCGAATTTGATGCGGTCGTGATGCCGGTGAGCGCCGTTGTGCAGCAGCTTTGCTATCGCAACTTATTATATACTGCCGTCACGCGCGCAAAGCAGCGGATCATTCTGGTCGGCTCGCGTCAGACGGTGCAGATGATGACGGAAAATGACCGTCAAACAAAACGCTATTCCGCATTGCAATACTTTTTGAAGGAAGAGGAAGGCGAAAATACATCTGTTTTTCACTGAAGGAGGTGAAGATATGCCGGGCTATCATATCGGAATCGACCTTGGCACAAGTAAGGTCACTGCGTTTCAGCAAGGAAAAGGCATTGTTTATACGCAGGCGAACGCGATCTGCTATGATACGCGTACCGGCGCGGTTGCAGCAGTTGGCACAAAAGCGATGAAAATGGCGCAGCGCACACCGGCCGCTTTTCATGTGGAACGTCCGATGGCGGACGGCGTGATTTCCGATTTCACGGTCATGCGGCATATTTTCACAGATCTGATCGAAGAGGTCTGTGCGCGGCAGATCTTTCGCCCGAACCTCATTATCACTGCACCCAGCGGGATCACGCAGTTGCAAAAGCGCACGATCATGGACGTTGCAGTGGCGTGCGGCGCTGGAAAAGTTTCATTGATTGATAACGCGATCGCCTCTGCGCTTGGCAGTGGCATTCCCATAGATAAACCCCACGGTGTATTGATGCTTGACATCGGCGCCGGAACAGCGGATATTGCCGTGATCACAATGGGTACCGTCGCTTTTACAACCACCTGCCGGATCGGCGGGATGCTGGCAGATGAAATGCTCACGCGTTTTTTTATAAAAGAACGCTCGATGGAGCTCGGCATCTCCACGATTCAGCGCATCAAGCATGTGATCGGCTGCGCTTTTCCGCGTGAGGAGGAGCTGGAACTCTCGGTCGGCGGCAAAGATCATGTTACACAGCTTCCCGTTACGGCAAGCGTTACGTCAAGCGAAGTGTGTGCTGCGCTGCAGCCGTGGACGCAGCAGCTTTGCGACGCGGTGCATTCCGTGCTGGAGCAGACGCCGGCGGAGCTTTACCGCGATATTTGTGAAGAGGGCATTCTGCTGACCGGCGGCATGGCTCAGCTTTACGGCCTTGATCGAGCAATCGAAGAACAACTGCATCTGGAAGTGCACGTTTGCGCGGACGGCGCAAATGCGGCTGCAAAGGGCGCCGGGCTGTCTCTGCGGCATCTCAAGACGCTGGAGGATCACGGCTATTTGTTCCGCGCAAAGGAAAGAAGAGACTGATTCGGAGGAAATCATGGCAAAAGTGATTGTAATCGGCGGCGGTGCGGCCGGACTGCTTGCCGCCGGAACTGCCGCAAGACGCGGCGAAGACGTGCTGGTGCTTGAACGCAACGACCGTCCTGCGCGCAAGGTGATGATCACCGGCAAGGGGCGCTGCAACGCAACGAATCATTGCACGTTGGTGTCTGACCTCGTTGCAAATGTGCCGACAAACGGCCGCTTTTTGTTCAGCGCGTTCATGCGCTTTATGCCGAACGATGTGATGGAATTTTTTGAAAACGAGGGCGTGCCGCTGAAAATTGAGCGCGGCAACCGTGTATTCCCGGTTTCCGATAAAGCGGTCGATGTTGTGGATGCGCTTGTGCATTGGTGTACGGGCGGCGGCGCAGCGATTGAAAAGGGTCGTGTGACTTCGCTGGTGATCAATGACGGTCATGTGACCGGTGTTCAAACCGAGGACGGCGCTGTGTATACCTGTGATCGGGTGATCGTCGCAACGGGCGGCCTGAGCTATCCACTGACCGGCTCCACCGGCGACGGCTATGCTCTTGCAAAGCAGGCGGGACATACCATCATAGAGCAGCATCCGGCACTGGTGCCGCTGGTCTGCCATGAGGGGTTCTGTGCCGATTTGCAGGGTCTGACATTGAAAAACATTTCTATGACCGTGCTCGATAACGAGACGTATAAAGAAATCTATAAGGATTTCGGCGAGCTTTTGTTTACACATTTCGGTGTTTCCGGGCCGACGGTGCTCAGCGCGAGCTGCCATATGAAGGATATGGAAAAGGGACGCTACAGTATCCACATCGACCTCAAACCCGCGTTGTCATATGAAAAGCTCGATGAGCGGGTGCTGCGCGATTTCACCGAAAACAGCAATAAGAATTTCATCAATGCGCTCGACAGTCTCTTGCCGAAAAAGCTTGTTCCGGTGATGGTGCGTCTGGTCGGCGTCAAACCGCAGACCAAGGTCAATCAGATCACTCGCGAACAGCGTGCAAAGCTTGTGAATTTGCTGAAAGATCTGACTGTGACGGTCAACGCCTTTCGTCCGATTGAAGAGGCGGTCATCACATGCGGCGGCGTCAGCATAAAGGAGATTGACCCGAAAACCATGCAGTCAAAGCTTTGCGAAGGGCTGTTCTTTGCCGGAGAAGTGATCGATGTGGATGCTTACACCGGCGGCTTCAATTTACAAATTGCGTTCTCGACCGGCCATCTGGCAGGGGAGAGCGTTTGAAGGAGAAAAGTTATGATCAATATTGCCATTGACGGACCTGCAGGCGCAGGCAAAAGCACGATTTCACGCCGGGCAGCCGCAGCGCTCGGCTACATCTATATCGATACCGGCGCGCTTTACCGCACGATCGGCCTTGTGGCGCTGCGAGCAAAAACCGAACTCACCGATGCGGACGCGATCGCCGCGCTTTTGACGGATGCGCTGACGGTGGAGCTTCGTTTTGTCGGCGGAGAGCAGCATATGTTTTTAAACGGCGAAGATGTTTCCGACGCCATCCGCACGCCCGAAGCATCGCTTGCGGCGTCCGCGGTTTCCGCGGTGCCTGCTGTGCGCGCTTATTTGTTCGATCTGCAAAAGAAAATGGCGCAGGAAAACAACTGCATCATGGACGGCCGTGATATCGGCACTGTGGTTTTGCCGGACGCACAGGTCAAAATCTTTCTGACCGCTTCGCCCGAAGCGCGCGCTAAGCGCCGCTATGATGAGCTTTGCGGCAAAGGAATGGATGTAAAATATGACGGTGTCCTTGCGGATATGATTCAGCGCGACTACAATGACAGCCACCGTGCCATTGCGCCGCTCAAACCGGCGCAGGATGCTGTGTTGCTCGATACCAGCGATAACACGCTGGAAGAATCTGTTGCGCTCGTGATCGAAACGATCAAATCGCATCTTTAAGCGGCAGGTAAGTTTATGGCTAAACCAACGGTAACGCTTGCAAAAACAGCAGGCTTCTGCTTCGGCGTGGATCGCGCCGTAAAAATGCTTTATGCGCTGATCGACCAACATGAAACAGTATGCACGCTCGGTCCCATCATCCACAATCCGCAGGTGATCGAAGATTTGGAAAAGCGCGGCGTGCATTCCTATGAAAGCGTAGCGGATGTGCCGCAGGGAACCACGGTCGTCATCCGTGCGCACGGCGTGACGCGGCAGGTGCTTTCCGAATTGGAAGAGGAAAAGCTCGCTTTTGTTGACGCGACCTGCCCTTATGTGATGAAAATTCACCGCATTGTGGAAGCGGAAACAACGCCTGAAACGATTCTGCTCATTGCCGGAGATGAGACGCACCCGGAGGTGCAGGGGTTTCGGTCCCGTTCGAAAGGAGCCTCTTATGTATTCCGTTCCGCCGACGAATTGATGATTCTTTTTGAGAATCATCCTGAATTTTCAGATAAAGAATTAATATTGGTGGAACAAACCACATTTTCTGTGAATGAACAGAAAAAAATTTTTGAAAATTTAAAAAAACTATATACAAATGCAAAAATTTTTGATACAATATGCAAAGCGACGCAAAATCGGCAGCAGGAGGCTGAATCGTTAGCCAAGGCAAACGACTGCATGATTGTTGTCGGCGGAAGATTCAGTTCAAACACCGTGAAGCTGAAAACCGTCTGTGAGCGTCATACGCCGACCGTGCTGGTCGAGCGTGCGGAGGAACTGCATGATTACAATTTCTCTGCGTATCATTCCATTGGGGTAACAGCGGGTGCTTCCACGCCCGCAGGTATAATAAAGGAGGTACTATCCACCATGTCCGAAATTTTAAACGAACAAGAAACCAACGAAACCATCAACGAAGAACTGAATTGGGAGGCTGCCCTGGAGGAGAATCTCAAAGCGATGAGCTCCGATCAGGAAGTAACTGGCGTAGTCGTAGGTATTGCACCGAATGAAATACAGGTCGATATCGGCAGAAAATATGCTGGCTTTGTTCCGATTGAGGAGTACAGCAACGATCCCTCTGCCGACCCGCAAGCTGAACTCAAGATCGGTGATGAGATCAAACTCATCATCATGAAGACGAATGATTCCGAAGGCACCATGATGCTCTCCAAGCGCCGCTATGACGCAAAAGCTGCCTGGGATGATATCGTCGCATATAAAGAGAACGAAGATGTGCTGGAAGGCACAATCGCCGATGCCGTCAAGGGCGGCGTGCTCGTCTATGTGAAGGGCGTTCGCGTGTTCATTCCCGGTTCCCTGACCGGTCTGCCGAGAGAGGCTGATCTTTCCGAGCTTGTGAAGCAAACCGTGAAGTTCCGCATCATTGACGTTGACAAGCAGAAGAAGCGTGCTGTCGGCTCCATCCGCTCTGTTGCCCGCGAAGAAAGAAAAGCGCAGCTTGAAGCTTTTTGGGCGAACATCGAAGAAGGTCAGGAAATCACCGGCACTGTCAAGAGCCTGACTTCCTACGGCGCATTTGTTGACCTCGGCGGCGTGGACGGCATGATTCACATTTCCGAGCTTTCCTGGAAGCGCATCAAGCATCCGAGCGAGATCGTCAAGGAAGGCGACACCGTTCAGGTTTATGTCAAGGCTGTTGACAAAGAGAACAAGCGCATCTCCCTTGGCTATAAGCGCGCGGAAGACAATCCGTGGGAGATCCTCAAGAAGAGCTATCCTGTCGGCACAGTCTGCGAAGCGAAGGTTGTGGGTCTTACCACCTTTGGTGCGTTTGCGAATGTCATCGACGGCATTGACGGCCTCATCCATATCTCTCAGATCGCGGATCGCCGCATCGAGTCTCCGAAGGAAGTGCTTCACGTTGGCGACGTTGTGAACGTCAAGATCACCGATATCGACTTTGAAAAGAAGCGCGTCAGCCTTTCCATCCGTGCACTGCTTGAGCAGGAAAGCAGCATCGACGCTGAAGATCTGATCGAAGCGGAAGAAGCCGATGAAGCTGACGCCGAGTATATCGAAGCAGCTGAGGAAGCAGTTGCCGATGCAATTGTTGATGAAGCGCAAGCTGCTCCTGCAGAGCCTGCCGAAGAAGCTGCCGAAGTGTTTGAAGCTCCCGCTGAATAATTGATTGAAGCAGAAAAGCGTAGCGATCGAATGATCATTACGCTTTTTTTGTCTTTTGATGGAGGTAGAGTATGAGTATTTTTGATAACCTGTCTTTCGGCGCAAACAACACCGGTACCCCTGCCGCTCAGCCGACAGGTACGCAGACGTTTTCGTTTTCAGCATTGCCAGAAAGCCTTGCGCAAATGCAGGCGATGCCGGAAGCAGCGCTGACTTCGCCGTTTCAAACTGCCGCGTTGACGGTCTGTGCGCTGTGCGCTTATGCCGCTGTTCCGCAGATCGGTTTGGAAATGCTGAATTTCTTGAAAGGGCCACAGCCGTTGTCGCCGATGCAGCAGCAGTTTTTACGTGACCGTTTCACAGACGGGAAGCATATTCCGTTCTCTTATTTTGAAGGCTCGATTTCGTCCAATAATTATACTCCGAACAGACCGTTTAAAGTAACGGTCAAAACCAACCCGTATTCCTATCAGAACGAAGGGTATGCAACGCTGTATCTCCATTCCGGGGGCGCGGATTCCGACAGAAGCGTGCAGCTTCGCCGCAAGGGAGAACAATGGTTCCTTTGGGAGCAGTTCCTTATGGTTGCTATCAGGACTCCTGCAGCTCAGGATCCATGGGCTTAACCATTATAAAAGAAACAGCCGCAAGCTTTTGCCTGCGGCTGCGTTTCATTTGGCTGAGATCGTGTTAAATTCCGTGCGGAACCAGACATCCTTTATTTCAAAACTTTTGCCGTTGAGATATGAAAGTGCACCGGCTTCGGTGGTGAAATCAAATTGCAGGCGGTAGGAGCAAAGGCATTGCTTTTTCAGTCCGCTCTTTTTGTTTTGCTCGTTTTTTCCGTATTTTCCGTCACCGAGCAGGGGATGACCGATGGAGGCGAGATGTGCGCGAATCTGGTGTGTGCGGCCTGTGAGCAATTCTACCTCCAGCAAAGAATAGTGGTCGTTGCTTTTTAAAACGGTATATTTTGTGCGGATCTCCTTGGCGTTGGGGTCGTTTTTCTTCTTGGAGATAAAGACCTTGTTTTTCTGCTCGTCTTTGACAAGGTAGCCTTCCAGCAGTCCTTCGCGTTTAGCCGGTGTGCCGAGGACAACGCAGAGATAAAACTTGTGAATTTCGCGGTCTTTCATTTTTTGATTGAGCACGCGCAGCGCTTCGGCCGTTTTGGCAGCGATCACGATGCCGCTCGTATTGCGATCGATCCGGTTGACAAGTGCCGGCGTAAAGGATTGTGCGTCGTCGGGATGATACTCGCCCTTTTCATAAAGATAGCGTTTCACACGGGATATCAGCGTATCGGCATACTCCCGGTCGTCCGGATGACAGAGCAGCCCGACTTTTTTGTTGAGCAGCAGAATCTGATCGTCCTCATAAAGAATGTCCAGCCGTTTTGCCGCGCTCATAAAATCATAGCGCGTCTCTTTTTTTTCAAAGAACTCATCGTTGATATAAAGCTCCACCTGATCGCCGACTTCCAGCCGTGTGGAGATCTGTGCGCGTTTGCCGTTGACTTTGATGCGCTTGATGCGGATGTACTTATACATCAGCGTCTGCGGTAAATTCGGAAAGCTCTTTGTGAGGTATTTGTCTAGACGCTGATTCGCGTCGTTTTTTTCAATGATAAAGCTTTTCATAGGTTCTCACTTCGATAGATCGATATAATACGGACATATGTTTTCATAGTGACCGTCTTTCATGCGAAAGCCGCCAGGGATGGTGCCGAGCTGCACAAAGCCGAGCCGCTCATACAGATGCCGTGCGTGGATATTGCTTTCCACAACGGCGTTGAACTGTAAAATCCGAAACGAGTGTGTGCGTGCCTGCTCCAAACAGTCCAGCACGAGCTTTTCACCAATGTGTTTGCCGCGGCTTTGTTTGCTGACAGCGTAGCTGGCGTTTGCAATGTGACCACAGCGTCCAACGTTGTTCGGGTGCAGAATATAAAGCCCATAGATAACGCCGTGCTCTTCCGCGACGCCCGTGTAGGTCTGTGACGAAAAAAATGCTGCGCCTGACGCTTCGTCCAGCGTTTCTTCCTGCGGAAAAGCAATGCCGTCAAGCACAACTTCATTCCATATTTCACACATTTGTTTCAGATCCTTCGATTGAAAAGCCCGGATAATCATAAAACTGTTCCTTTCAAAGTATCGTTTCCATGCCGTATTTTTGAATCTGCATCCCTGCCTTTTTATAAAAGCGGTAGGCTTTCTCGTTCAACGCCCAGACATTCAGCGTCACATTATAGCAGCCTTGCGATTTGGCAAACGCTTTTACATAGTCGAGCAATTCGCTGCCGATGTGCATGCCGCGTTTTGTTTCGTCAACGCAGAGATCGTCAATGTAGAGCGTGCGGATATCGGTGAGCATGCGATCATCTTTGTTAGAGTGCAGTTGACAAAAGCAATATCCGCATGGCCTGTCTGCTTCGTCAGTCCAAACAAAGACCGGCATGGTTTCTTCCTGAAACAGTGCTTCAAGCTGTTCGGGTCCGTATTTTGTTTGAGCCTGAAACAAATCGGGCCGCCCGTTGTGGTGGATCAGATTAACCTGCCGCAGCAATTCCATGATAGACGGAATGTCTCTTTTTTCGGCTTTGCGAATCATACTTATCACTCCCGGCAAAAAAGATACTGTTATTTTACACTTTCTTCTGCTGAAAAGCAAGATGCTTTTTTAAATTGATTCTTTTCTTGATTTTTCATGAAAAATATGATATGCTGATCTCGACAAATCTTGACATTTCGGAGGAAACTATGAAAAGAAAAGTGATCTTTCTTCTTGCGCTGGTCATGCTGCTTTGTTCCTGTGGGGTGCAGCAATCGCCGCAGGAGGAAACGCATACGCTCATTGAAGACGGCAACACAATTTATTTTGAAGCAGAAACTACGACCACGGAGCCGACGACAGAGGCCGAAAAGCCGATCGTTTCGCACCTGATGGTTGGCGGCGACATCATGAGCCACGTTCCGCAGATCAAGGATGCTTATGTTGCGTCCAGCGGTACCTATGATTATAATCATATGTTTGTTGATCCGGCAAAGCAGCTCAAAAAAGCGGATTATGCTGTGGCAAATCTCGAAACCGTTCTTGCCGGCGGACCGAATTATACGGGCTTTCCGAATTTCAATTCACCGGACGCACTGGCTTACGCGGTCAAAGACGCCGGGTTTGACCTTGTCGGCACAGCGAACAACCATACGCGCGATCAGGGGATCGACGGCATCAACCGTACCCTTGACGTTCTTGATGAAGTGACGCTTGCGCACGTCGGCACTTACCGTTCGCAGGAGGAGCGTGACAAAAACAACGGCATTGTGGTGGCCGATGTCGGCGGCATCTCCGTTGCGTTTTTGTGCTATACCTACGGTCTCAACGGTTACAGTTTGCCGCAGGACAAGCTGTATGCTGCGAATATTTTCAACATCGATTATACCTCGACGCTCAGTCAGTTCAATTATGATCTTGTCGGGAAAGACCTCGCTGCTGCGCGTGCATTGAACACGGATATGACTGCGGTGCTCATTCACTGGGGTGTGGAATATCAAAACGCACCGAATGATTATCAAAAAAAGATTGCGAAATATCTGGTCAGTCAGGGCGTCGATCTGATCTTCGGTTCTCATCCGCACGTTCTTCAGCCGTATGAAGTGATCAAAACGGAAGACGACAGCGGCAAGCTGCGCGCAGGCTTCGTGATCTATTCCTTTGGCAATTTCATCTCCAACCAGATGACAGAGCCCGCGACGAAAACGACCTGCATCCTTGACCTTGAGCTGACAAAGAACCCGGTTACCGGAAAAACAAAGCTGACCGATGTGCGCTATACGCCGTATTATATGCTGCATCGTGACGATCTTCCGGCCGGTCAGCGCAGAATGCTTGTAAACATCCATGAAGCGATGGCGGAATATGAGGCGGGAAAGTCCAAGTATATCGGCGCGAATTCCTATCAGCGTTTGAAAAACGCGCTTGCCCACGCACACAAAATTCTCGGCGAAAAGGGCGACAAAGCAAGCAAATAATCAGTGTAAAAGAAAGCTCCGGGTGCCTGCCCGGAGTTTTTCAATTTATTGCGCGGCGTCTGTTTCCATTTCGGCTTCGCTTTCCTCAAGCTCCTCAATGGCGGCCTTGCGGCGCTCTTCAAGGTCGGCGAGCATCTGCTCTTTGAATTTGCCGTGAATGTTGAAGAACATGAACGCAATGCCGGTCAGCAATCGCGCGGCGGCGGGTGCCAGCGCAAAGATGATCCAAAGACCGCGCTGCACGCCGGGGTCGGTGTTCGGAATTGCAATGCCTTCTGCGTCAGTGAGCGCCTGATAGCCGATCCAGGTCAGCACCATGGATGTCAGCCAGGCGTTGAAGCTGTTGCCGATCTTCATGAAGTAGTTCTGAATGGTCGTCACTATGGCTTCGTTGCGCATACCGGTCTTCCATTCGGAATAATCGAACACATCACCGGATAGCACAGCGAGCGCAACGGAGATCACGCGGTTCGGAAGACCGCAGACGGTGAGGGAAAAAGCCATCCAGACCAGGTGCGCAATTACATTGTCCTGAAACGTGGCGCCAAAGGGATGGTAGCCGATCAGATACATCAGCGTATAGGCAATGCCGCCGAAAAGACCGGCGCCGATCATCGTGTTGCGCGCACCGAATTTATGGATGATCTTTGACGAGAGCGGCGTCATGATGTAATTCGGCAGGCCCGTGAATAAGCTGACGATGGTCGCATAGGAGTATTTGCCGGTGCAGTTGAACCAAAAAAACTTTTCATTGCCCGCGCCGATGGATTTGAAGGAGTTGAAGAAGTTGCCGAGGATGAGGATGAACATCGGGCGGTTTTTTGCAAGGTGCTTGAACGATTCGAATACGCCGACTTCCTTCATCTCTTCGCGCGACTGCAGCGGGATGCGTTCGCGCATATGTCGGAAGCCGTAGATGCACGTTGCGGCGCAAAGCAGCACGATCACCCAGGAAAAACCGTTATAAACCGTGCTTTCCGCAACATTGTTGCTGCGTCCGATGTCCAGCACGAACGGCAGCGCAGAAATGAGGAATGTGCCGAACAGCCTCGCGAATTCAACTGTTGCAATCGCGGATACGCGTTCATTATAGTTTGGCGTCACATTATATTGCATCAGCGTCCACGCGCCGAAATAGCTCATGCCGAGACCTTTGAGAATCGTTGCAAACGTGACCCAGACGATCTTCATGGCAGGGGAGAGCGCCGGTGCGCTGAAGAGCATAACCGTGCCGATCAGCCACAGTGGAATCGGCAAGATCAGATAGGGCTTGATGCGTCCCCAACGGGTGCGGGTGCGGTCGATGATCAGACCGGACAGTGTGTCGTCCAACGCATCATAGATGCTCGCGCCGAGGCTGATGTTGGCGTAGGCGTTCGGTGAAAGGCCGAAAAACTGAATGATGAAAAACTGTAAGTTCGCGTTGCAGAATTCATCCAGGTTTTTTTGACCGAACGCGACGGCGCCCATGGCAAATATTTCTTTCGGCGATAAATAGCGATGCTTTCGGACGGCGTCATTCTGTCCGGCGGAATCCTCGCTTTGCGCGGGCGGCGCTTGCGTTTTCTCAAGTGCGGCCGTGCCGGTTGTCTCGTCCATACGATCCCTCCTGTTTACATTTCTGCTTGTATTCTATCATATTGCTTCGGCGAATGCAAGCGGCTATGCAAAAACTCAACAAAAAAATATTTTCATCAAGCAGGAAAATATAAAAAATATCCAAAGAAATGCTTGACAGATGAGAATAAAGCCATTAAAATGAAGAAGTACCATTGTTCGAGAGGAGCGCTGTTTATGGCAAAGTGTCCGAACTGCAATGCAAAGCTGCATTTTTGGAACGTAAAAGCGGAATGCCCGCATTGCCACATCAATATTCCGAACCACAACTGGGAGCAGCGGCTGGAAGAGGACGCGCAAAATCGAGAAGAATCGTTTTTTAAGCTCAATTCCAATCTGCAGATGCTGAAATACGCTGTCATCGGCACACCGTGGCGGCTGATTCGCCTGATCTGCAGCGTGCTGCCGCTGATCGGTTTCTTACTGCCGATGGTATTTGTGGTCGGAAAAAGCGGCGAGGGAGAATTCAGTCTGCTTTTGATGTTTACGGGAAACAAAGATCTGTTTTCGCCGGAACATTTGACGGAGGCTTTTAAATGGGGTTCACCTGCAGAACAAGGTCTTTTGCGTGCGTTGATACCGGCTCTGTGCGCTCTGCTTCTTGCGGTGATCGCTTTCTTCCTTGTATTTCTCTTGTTCAAACATCCGAAGTCGATGGCAATCGTAATTTTACACGCGCTGTCGCTTGTCGCTTACACCTGCGGCGTTTTGTTGGCGAATCAGACATTCCAAAGCAATCCAAATGGCAGCCTTCTGTTTGGCGTCTTTCTCGGCATAGCTGCGTTTGCACTTGTGTTTTTGCTGGATATTGTGCTTTTGATTTTGCCTGTGAAAAGCGAAGACTTGCGCTATATTCCGAAGGATGAGCTGCAATGGGATTACGCAATCTCGACCGGAAATTTCACAAACGAAGAGTTTTCCGCATGGCAGCAAAGGAAAGAAGAAGCAGCTAAAGCGAAGGGCTGAAAAAAATTTTAAAATAAATCACAAAAAACACTTGCTTTTTTTATCACTTTGTGCTAAACTATTCGAGCATTTGTATCCGTCGCATTGCGGCAAGGGTTCAAAGCTGACGATTCCGTCAAATATCATAAAGCGGTCCTCTGTCTTATAGAGAAGGCATGAACGTGGCAGAATTTCAGGAGGAAAAACCCCAATGGACGCACTCAAACTCATCTCTGATTCCAGCCTCAAAGCTGAAATCCCCGTCATCGAAATCGGTTCCACCGTTCGTGTTCACGTGAAGATTCGTGAAGGCGAAAGAGAAAGAATCCAGATGTTCGAAGGCACTGTCATTGCCAAAAAAGGCAGCGGCATCTCTTCTACCTTCACTGTCCGTCGTGTTTCCTACGGCGTCGGCGTGGAGCGCGTGTTCCCTGTGCATTCCCCGAACGTGGTTGCTGTGGACACCATCAGAAGAGGTAAGGTTCGCAGAAGCAAGCTGTATTACCTGCGCGACAGAGTCGGTAAAGCAGCAAAGGTTAAGGAAAAACTCGGCTGATTTTGCGGCAAAACAGGGGAGCTGTCAGCTCCTCTTTTTTGATACTGGAGGTTTATATGAAAGATATTGCTTTGCTTGAAAAAAATGAGCGCACGGCGTCTGACCGTGCTGTGCTCAATGTCTATGATTTTGTTTCCGTTCTGGTTTCCGCCGTTGTTGCCATCGCGATCATTTTCATGTTCGTGTTCCGCGTTGTAGGCGTTGTGGGAACCTCAATGGTTCCGACACTGCAGGACGGAGACTGGCTGTTCATCACTGCGGGCGACGCAAAGCCGCAATACGGACAGGTGATTATCATCACGCAGCCGAACTGGTTTGACGAGCCGATCGTCAAGCGTATCATCGCCACAGAGAACCAAACGGTAGACATCAACTTTGAAAAGGGCGAAGTCTATGTGGACGGCGTGATGCTCGACGAGCCGTATATCAATAATCTCACGCTCAATCAGGAGGATGGCGTCACTTTCCCGCTGACTGTGCCGGAAGGTCATGTGTTTGTTATGGGCGATAACCGTCAGGGCTCCACCGACAGCCGTTCGGAAAAGATCGGCTTCATCGATGAAAACTATATTCTCGGTGTTGTCAAGGTTCGGCCTTTTAATATCAGTGACAGTACAGGCAAGTTTTCCATGTATGCGCCCTCACAATGGAAGATCGCCAAAGCCGAGCTTCGGGCTGCGCAGTAAGAGGTGGACTATGCCCGATCAGCAAAAACAAATTGTCCAGTGGTTTCCCGGCCACATGGCAAAGACCCGGCGGCTCATCAAGGAGAGCTTGCCGCTTGTGGACTGTGTGACGGAGATGCTGGACGCGCGTGTGCCGTTTTCTTCCCGTAATCCCGAGCTTGATGAGCTGACGCAGCAAAAACCGCGCATTGTTCTGCTCAACAAATGCGATATGGCAGACGAAAAAACGACCGCGCTTTGGATCGAATGGTTCCGCAAGCAGGGGAAAACCGCGCTTGCAGTGGATTGCCGCAGCGGTAAAGGGCTGAATCGCTATCAGCCGACCGTACAAACGGTGCTGGCCGACAAAATTCGCGCAAACAAAGAACGCGGTATGCCGGGCAAAGCGCTTCGCGTGATGGTCGTCGGTATTCCAAACACCGGCAAATCCTCCTTTATCAACCGAATGGCCGGCAAAAGCCGCGCAAAGGTTGCAGATCGTCCGGGCGTGACACGCAGCAATCAATGGTTTGCCATCGGCGGCGGGATCGAACTGCTTGATACACCTGGTGTGCTTTGGCCGAAGTTTGACGACCCGGTAGTTGGTGACCGACTGGCATTCATCGGCTCGGTGAAAGACGAGGTGCTTGACGGCGAAACTATGGCGTGTCGGCTGCTCGATGTGCTGCGCGCGGATTATATGCCGCTTTTGTGTGAAAGATATAAGCTGACGCAAGATGAGGTTGTTCCTGCGTTTGACAGCTACGATGTGCTGACACTGATCGGCAAAAAACGCGGCATGCTCATGCGCGGCGGCGAGGTCAACACCGAACGCGCGGCGGCGGCGCTGCTGGATGAATATCGCGGCGGAAAGCTCGGCAGAATCACTTTTGAAAAACCGGAATGACCCATACATAACAAAACCTTGTCCCGGCATACACTGGGGCGAGGTGATTTTTTTGTTTTCTCTTTTGCAAAGCATTCTGTCAAACCTACTGTTTTATACACTGCATCTGAAAAGCAACAGTGTGTTTTTGAAACCGCTGACCGCCGCGCAGGAACGCGAATATTTGCGTCAATTCCATGAAGAGGGGAGTTCTTCCGCACGTTCGGCGCTGATTGAACACAACCTGCGTCTTGTGGCGCATATCGTAAAAAAATACTACGCCGCCTGTGACGAGCAGGAGGATCTGATCTCTATCGGCACCATCGGGCTGATCAAGGGCGTCGATACGTTTCATCCCGAAAAAGGCACGCGCCTTGCAACCTATGCGGCGCGTTGCATTGAAAATGAGATCCTGATGTATTTTCGCGCGCAGAGAAAAAGCGCCGGAACAGTTTCGCTCAGTGAACCGATCGAAACCGACAGCGACGGCGATCCGCTCACGCTTATTGACCTGATTTTTGAAGAGGATACCGTTTCGGAGGAAATTGACCTGAAGAACAAAGTGCGCACGCTCTATGAGCTGCTCGACCGGATGCCGGAGGGGCGCGAAAAAGAGATTTTGATTCTTCGCTATGGGTTGTATCATAAAGACGCGCTTACACAGCGGGAAATTTCCAAAAAGCTCGGCATTTCCCGTTCTTATGTCTCGCGGATTGAAAAGAAAGCGGTCGAATGGCTTTCAAAAGCATTTAATTCTTAATATTTTGTGTTTTTTTTGCTGTAAATATTGATTTCAAGCCGTGAATTGTTTATAATAACCATATCTGTATCATGGATTTATCCTGATTTTGGAGGTTCACGGTTTATGGCCAACAGGCAACAAAATCCGGGCGCCGCGCCCGCTGCGAATACAAAACCGAAAAAGGCAAAGAAAAGAAAGCGTACACGCAGAAAGCATCCTGTGATTTTCACGATCTTTCTGATCCTGTTTTCGCTGTTTGTTTCTGCGCTTTTGACCGTTGTGATCGTCGGGTCCACAATGTTCTCTTACATGAACAGCTTTGTCAACGGCAAAAAAGTGATCGATCTTGATTTTTACAAAAGCTCACAGAGCCAGACGTCGATCATGTACGGTACAAAGGCCAACGGCAAAACGGTGGAGCTGACGCGCCTGCACGGGGAAGAAAACCGCATCTGGGTCGATTATGACGAGTTTCCGGACGATCTGATCTGGGCGTTCGTGTGCCTGGAGGATAAGCGCTTTTTCGAGCACGAGGGCGTGGACTGGATCCGTACACTTGCCGTTATGGTGAACCCGAATTATTCCGGTCAGGGCGCTTCCACGATCACGCAGCAGCTCATCAAAAACCTCACAAAGCAAAATGAGGTCACGTATATCCGTAAATTCAACGAGATTCTGCGCGCGCTGAATCTTGAAAAGAATTATTCCAAAAAGGATATCCTCGAAGCTTATCTGAACACGATTTACCTCGGTAACGGCTGTTACGGCGTTAAAACCGCAGCGGAAAAATACTTCGGCAAGGAAGTCAAGGATCTGCGCCTTGTGGAATGTGCGACCCTTGCGGCGATCGTGAAAGCGCCGTATACGCTCAATCCGATTTATGACTATGACCATTGCATGCAGCGCAAGGATCTTTGCCTGGATTATATGCATGAGTCAGAAAAACTGACGAACAGCCGTTGGAAAAAAGCTAAAAAGCAAAAGGTAACGATCGTCAACAAATCAACTTCGTCCGAAGACAACAATCAAAAAGCCGAGGTGCTTTCCTGGTATGAGGAATATGTCATCGATCAGGTGGTTTCCGATTTGATGGCGGAATACGGCTATGAATACAACGAAGCGCTGCGCATGATCTATTACGGCGGACTGAAAATCTATGCTGCCGTTGATCTCGATCTGCAGGCGCAGCTTGAAAAAATTTATGTCAACCGCAGCGGATTCCCGTATTCGCGCACCGATAAAAACGGCAAGCTTCCGCAAAGCGCTATGACGATCATGGACTATCAGGGCCGCATCGTCGCGCTGGTCGGCGGCACCGGCGAAAAGACTGCCAACCGCGCCTACAACCGTGCGACCGACCGTCGCGCAAAACGTCAGCCCGGTTCGTCCATCAAGCCGCTCGCCGTGTACGCGCCCGCAGTGGATTTGGGTCTGATCACGCCGACGTCGCCGATCCTTGAAAAAGCGATCACGGTCGGCGGCAGAGCATGGCCGCGCAACTTCAACGGCGACCACGGTTCCGGCAGCTATATCTCTGTACAGGAGGCGCTCGTGCGCTCGTTGAATACCGTTCCTGTGCGTATTCTCTCCGAAATGCTCGGTACGAATTCGTCGATGGAATATTGCAACGAACATTTCCATCTGAACCTCTCCTCCACAGATAAGGATCTCAGTCCGCTGGCGGTCGGCGGCACGAACACCGGCGTGACCACGCTGGAAATGGCGGCTGCGTTTGCGTGTTTCGGCAACGGCGGCAAGTATTATAAGCCCTACAGCTATTACCGTGTTGTGGACCGTAACGGTGAAACGCTGCTTGAAAACAAGGATAACGAGCCGGAACGCGCACTTAAGCTTGCCACGGCGAACACCATGCTCGGCATGCTGACCAAGGCGGTTACGCAGTCCAACGGTACCGGCTACGGGTCCAAGATCGGCTCGTTCCAGACATTTGCAAAAACCGGTACAACATCTGACAACTGCGACAAATGGTACTGCGGCGGCACACCGCATTATGTGACAGCAGTCTGGTACGGTTATGACTACCGCGCCGACCTGCATACAGGCTCCACCAACCCGGCAAAGACGATCTTCAAATATGTCTTTACGCAGCTTACCGGTTCCATGCCGTCCAAGACGTTTGCGGATGTGATCGTGGAATGCGGCGGCAGCAAGGAGGACGCGGATGAAGTCGTTTCTTCAAAAGCGTTCACAGCCGCTGCGACTACCGCTGCCACAACCCGGAGCAGCAGCGATGACGACGAGGATGACGACGACACCACACGGGCAACCACACGTTTGTCGACTACAACAGCAACAACATCATCATCTACCACCGCTGCAACCACGCAGTCCACAACAGCGGCAACAACCACAGCCGCTCCCACAACGGCAGCGCCGACAACTGCGGCGTCTGCCGAAACGGACGAAGCGGCATAAGGAAGGCGCCCTATGATCGTTTTAGCTGTGGATTACGGCGATATGCGCACCGGTCTTGCCGTCTGCGATAAAACCGAACTGCTCGCTTCGCCGGCAGGCATGATCACCGAAAACTATGCACCGAAGGTGGTTGCTGCTGTTGCGCAAAAAGCGAAAGAGCTGTGCGCGGAAAAGATCGTTGTCGGTTTGCCGCGCAATATGGACGGCACCTGCGGTGAGCGCGCCGAAAAGTGTGTTGCGTTTGCCGATTCTCTGGAAGAGGCAACTGGGCTGCCGTGCGAAATGTTTGATGAACGGCTGACAACCGTTGCGGCGCATCGCGCGTTGAATGAAGTGAATGTTCGCGGAAAAAAACGCAAGCAGGTTGTGGATACTGTTGCGGCAGTGATGATTTTGGAAGACTATCTGCGGACAAAGAAATGAAGATGATCGGGGGCTGTTGCATTTAGATGAAAACGGCGTTTTCTTCGACCGAAGGCTGTACAAAAGTACGCCGAGGGAGAAAAAACGACGAGTCAAAGCTTATAAACTATTCTATTTTGTAAAAAAAAGCGTGCTTGTACCACAAAACCGTTTGGGATACAAGCACTTTTTATTATTTGCTTTGACGCTTTTCGCTAAATGCGACAGCCCCTTTGCTGTCATAACAGCCTTCACTGTTGCATACCCATATAACAAAAACACTGGAGGATCGTTTATGAGTGCAAAATCAATTTATGCTTCCATTGCGTCGCGCACACAGGGAGATGTTTACATCGGCGTGGTCGGACCCGTGCGCACAGGCAAATCTTCGTTTATCAAACGTTTTATGGATGTTCTTGTGCTGCCGCGTATGGAAGACGGCGCAAGAAAAGACCGCGCGGTGGATGAGCTGCCGCAGTCCGGCTCCGGGCGCAGTATCATGACAACGGAACCGAAATTCGTGCCGGAGCAGGCGGTGGAGCTTTCGTTTGACGAAAGCGCGCACTGCAATGTGCGCTTGATCGACTGCGTGGGATATATTGTGCCAAGCGCGGTCGGCTATATCGAAGAAGAGCAGCCGAGGATGGTGAAAACGCCGTGGTTCGAAGAAGAAGTGCCGTTTCATATGGCTGCTGAGGTCGGCACGCGCAAGGTGATCCGTGAGCATTCCACCATCGGACTGGTTGTTACAACGGATGGCAGCATCGGTGATCTGCCGCGTGAAGAATATGCAGAAGCGGAAGCGCAGGTAATCAGGGAATTGCAGGAGATCGAAAAGCCGTTTGTGGTTTTGCTCAACAGTGTACACCCGGAAAGCGAGGAAACGCGTGCGCTGGCGCAAACTCTCGGCGACACTTACGGCGTTTCTGTTTTACCTGTCAACTGTCAGACGATGGACGAGCAGACGCTCTCGGATGTGATGCGAAATCTGCTTTATGAATTCCCGCTGCGTGAGGTGAACATCGACCTTGCGCCCTGGCTTTCACGGCTCGATCCTTCGCACCCCGTGCGTTCTTCCGTTTTTTCTTCGGTAACTTCTGCAGCGCGGTCATTGCGCCGTGTGCGGGATGCATCGCCGTTTTTAAACCAGGTGCTCTCCTGCGATTATTTGAACGGCGGAAAAATTGACGATGTGGACCTTTCGTCCGGCGCAGTGACGCTGTCCTTGCAGGCGGCGCCGGAGCTGTATTATCAGATTTTGACCGAGCAGACGGGTATCGAGGTGCAGGATGAGGAATCTCTGCTTGAACAGATGCGCACGCTCTCGCAGACGGCGCGGGAATACGGGCGTTTTCGTGCGGCGCTCGATGAGGTGGAGCAAACCGGTTACGGCATTGTGATGCCGACGATGGAGGAGCTTTCACTGGAAGAGCCGGAGATCATGAAGCAGGGCGGCCGTTACGGCGTGCGGCTGCAGGCGTCTGCACCGTCGATCCATATGATGAAGGCCAACATTACAACGACCGTTGCGCCGATCGTGGGCACGGAAAGCCAGTCGGAAGAGCTGATTCTGTATTTACTCAAGGAGTTCGAGGAGGATCCGTCGAAGATCTGGGACTCCGACATTTTCGGAAAATCTCTCAGCTCGCTTGTCAACGAGGGGCTGCACAACAAGCTTTATAAAATGCCGGCGGATGCACGGCGAAAGCTACAGGAAACATTGGAACGTGTAATCAACGAAGGCTGCAGCGGATTGATCTGCATCATTTTGTGAAAATGTATTCGAAATCATTGAAAATGAAAAACAAATGTGGTAAAATAAACCAAAAAGGATGTTTTGAAGAAGGAGCTTGAATATGGGAAAAAGAATTCTTGTGGCCGGCGGCGGCCACGGAGGCATCGGCGCCGCCTATATGCTTGCAAAAAACGGATATGACGTGACGGTTGTTGAAAAAAACAGCCGCGAAAACATGGGCTATGACTGGACAGACATTTTCGATAAAAAAGGCTTTACCGCCATCGGTATGGAGCTACCCCCAAAAGAAATGTACCGCCTGAAGCAGGACATGACCTTTATCGGTCCGGGAAAAACAACGCGTTTGCGCCAGAATACGGACCCGGAAAAGCTTGAGATCCAGATGGAGCGGCGCGATATATATAACTATCTGATTGAAAATGCGATGAATGCCGGTGTGAAATTCATCTTTGATTGTGAAATCACCGCACCCGTACTGCTCGGTTCCCGCGTGGCCGGAATAGAGACCGTGCAGGGGACGATGTGTGCCGATCTTGTAATCGACGCTTGCGGTATCCGTTCGCCATTGCGCACGAAGCTGCCGGAATACTTCGGTGTACAAAATGAAGTGCAGCCGTTTGAACAGTTCTTTGTTTATCGCGCATTCTATAATAAAGCTGCTGAAACAAAAGAAGACCGCTTTGCCGTTGAGCTTTTGCGCGGCGGAAAGCTCGGCATTTCCTGGGTCGCTGCGGAAGAGGAACACACCGATGTTCTGATCGGCCGGTTTGAAGATTTCGATATGGACGAAGTGCAGCGCACGCTTGATGATCTGCGCGGCGATTATCCGTCCATTGGTTTGACAAAAGAGCGCGGCGGTCAATTTGTGCGCATCCCGGTGCGCCAACCGCTCGGTGTGCTTGTTGCGGACGGTTACGCCGCCATCGGTGACGCTGCATTTATGACGGTGCCGATCATCGGCTCCGGCATCGCCAACAGTTTGAAAGCCGCAAGGCTGCTCGCAGACTGTGTGATGGCGGATGAAAACGGCGCATTTACGGCTGCAACGCTTTGGAAATATCAATGCGACTTTTATGCCGTCCTCGGCGCCAATCTTGCACCGCTTGCGTGCATCAAACTGTTGTTGACCCGTCTGGAGCCGTCTGATCTTGATTATATTTTTGAAACCGGCATTCTTAACGCACAGGATATGACGATTGATGCGGATTCCACCTCTCTTGCCGCAATGTTCGCCGGTATCACATTGGACGATTTGAAGATCAAGGCCGGCGGACTGCTCAAAAACGCCGATGTACTGAAAAAGATCATGCGCCTCGGTAAAGAGATCGCGGCGGTGGTCGCTGTTTGCGCCTCCATGCCGAAAACGTATGAGCAGGACAAGGTGCTGCGCTGGGTGAAAGCCTATAACGCATGTTTCAAACGATAAGAAAAAGGAAAGGAAACCCGCATGACTGAAACCAGAACCGCTTTTATTGCCATTGTCGGCTGCCCGAATGTCGGCAAATCCTCCATTTTGAACGCACTGCTCGGCCAGAAGGTCGCCATCGTCTCTGACAAACCGCAAACAACGCGCACACGCATCATGGGCGTGCTGACACAGGATGAGACTCAGCTTGTATTCACCGATACCCCCGGTTTTCACCGTCCGCACAACAAGCTCGGTGAAAAGATGGTCAAAGCCGTTTCCGACGGCATTTCCGGCGTGGATGCGTGTATGCTTGTTGTGGAACCGACGGGTGCGCTGCGTCCGGCGGAGCAGGAGCTGATTGAAAAATTTCGTGCGCAAAAGATGCCGGTGGTGCTGGTCATCAACAAGATCGACCAGATCGCGGTCAAAACCGATCTGATGGCGCGTATTCTTGAGCTTTCCAAGGTTTATGACTTTGAAGCAGTCGTTCCTGTTTCCGCAATAAAAAAAGACGGCCTTTCTGAGCTTGTGGACGAGCTGAAAAAGCTTTCGTTCCCTTCGGCGCACTTCTTCCCCGATGACACACTGACCGATCAGCCGGAACGTGTGATCGCCGGTGAGATCATCCGCGAAAAAATGCTGCGTTTGCTTTCCCACGAGATTCCGCACGGCGTTGCTGTTTCCGTTGAAAAGATGCGTGAACGTCCCGGACAGGACATGATCGACGTGGAAGCGACGATCTACTGTGAAAAGGACAGCCACAAGGGCATTATCATCGGCAAGGGCGGCGCGATGCTCAAAAAGATCTCAACTTACGCACGGCAGGATATGGAGCGCTTTTTCGATTGCAAGGTGAATCTGCAGTGCTGGGTGAAGGTCAAGGAAGGTTGGCGTAACCGCGAAGGTCTGATTCATAATTTCGGTTTGGATTGAGTAAACCGATGCATTTCCGGCCATAGTAATCATATCTTATGGTTGGGAGATGTTCTTATGACGAAGAAAGAGCTTTGGAGAAAATTCATGAAAACGGGGCGGATAGCGGATTATCTCGCTTATCAGCGCGCAAAAGAGCTGCCTGAAACGCCGTTGGAATCTGTGTTTTCCGAAGAGCTTGCCGACGAGTTCATTCAAAATTTTGATGTGGATTTTCCGAATGTACAGGGACTTCGCACATCTGTGGACGCCGAGGAGTATTTTGATGAAGATGATCCGGGTTGAGGGTGTTGTGCTGCGTGAGCAGCCCATCAAAGAGCAGGACAGGCTCGTGACAATCCTCACAAAAGAGCAGGGGTTGCTGCGCGCGTTTGCAAACGGCGCAAGGAACCCGAAAAGCCGCAACCTAGCGGCGACGAGTCTGCTGACCTACGGCAGCTTTTCCGTTGCGGAAAGCAGCAGCGGAACGCTGGCGATCCGTGAAAGCGAAGTGAAGGAAAGCTTTTTTTCACTGCGCGAGAATCTTGTTGCGCTCTCACTCGCACAATATTTTGCGGAGGTTGCCGCAGAGTTGGCGCCTGCAGGCGATCCTGCCGGTGAAATGCTGCCGCTGCTGCTCAACGCGATCCATCTGCTTTCGCTCGGCAAAAAAGATCCCGTTATCATCAAAGCCGGCTTTGAACTGCGCTTTTGCGCCCTGGCCGGCTTTATGCCTTCTCTGGTGGCCTGTGCCTCCTGCGGTACTTATGAAAGTGAAACGATGAAGTTTTGCCCCGTGAGCGGTCGGCTGTTTTGCGAAAACTGCACGCCGCCCGAAACCTTTGTGCCTGTGTCGCTCAGTGTGGTCTATGCCATGCGGCACATCTGCTTTTCCGAACCGAACCGCGTGTTCAGCTTTAAGATCGCCGGGGAAGCGAAAGAGCAGTTGGAAGAACTCAGCGAGCGCTATTTGCGTGTTGTCAGCAACCATAACTATAAAACACTGAATTTTTATAAAACGATGAAAAGATAGGATGTTTCATATGAATAAACATGAACGCTCCCTTGAACTTGATAAGGTGCTGCAGCGCCTTGCGACTTTTGCCGGTTCCGCCGACGCGAAGGAGGATCTTTGCGCGTTGGAACCGGTGCATGACTTTGATGATGTACAGCGATTGCAGCAGCAGACGCTCGACGCCCACACGCTCATGGCCCGTTTCGGCGCTCCCGGGTTTTCCGGGCTGCGCAATGTGAACAACGCGCTTTCCCGCGCCGCAGCCGGCAGTGTGCTGACCATGCGCGAGCTGCTGGACATCGGCGGTGTGCTGCGTGCGATTCGTGCGATTTCACAATGGCGCGATTCCAACAGCGGTGTGAAAAGTGTGCTGGACGTTTGGTTCGACGGTATCACGCCCAATAAGTTTTTGGAGGATCAGATCTTTCAGGCCATCGTCAGTGAGGATGAGATGAGTGACAATGCCTCTCCTGCGCTGCACGATATTCGCCGCAAATTACGCAGTGCAGCCTCAAGAGTGCGCGAGCAGTTGGAAAAGCTGATCCGTTCGCCTTATTATCAAAAAATGCTGCGCGAAAACATCATCACACAGCGCAACGGGCGCTATGTTGTGCCGGTCAAGATCGAGCATCGCGGCGAAGTGAAAGGTTTGGTGCACGACACTTCCTCCAGCGGCGCGACCGTGTTTGTGGAGCCGGCCGCCGTGGTCGAAGCAAACAATGATATCAAGGTGCTGCAAAGCAAGGAACGTGACGAGATCGATCGCATCCTTGCCGAGCTTTCCTCACAGGCGGGTTCGTTTTATGAATCCATCAAAGCGAGCTACGAATGTGCCGTTGAGCTGGACAAGATCTTTGCAAAAGCCAAACTCGGCTATGAGATGCGCGCGGCTGCACCGAAGCTGAACGATTACGGTAAAATCAATCTGCGTCACGCGCGGCATCCGCTCATTGATCCGAAAACGGTTGTGGCAACGGATATCCGGCTTGGCGAGGAGTTTGATACGCTCATCATCACCGGTCCGAACACCGGCGGTAAGACGGTGGCGATCAAAACGCTGGGTCTTCTGACGTTGATGGCAATGTGCGGGCTTCTGCTGCCGGTCGGTGATCGCAGCGAGGTTTCGGTTTTTGAAAACGTGCTTGCGGATATCGGCGATGAGCAAAGCATTGAGCAGTCGCTCTCCACTTTTTCTTCTCACATGACAAATATTGTGGACATCATGCGCGTTGCGGATTCGCGTTCGCTTGTGCTGATCGATGAACTCGGCGCCGGCACCGATCCCGTGGAGGGTGCAGCGCTGGCGATGGCGATTCTTGAGCAGCTGCACGCGCAGGGTGCAAAGATTGCCGCTACAACGCATTATGCTGAACTGAAAATGTATGCGCTGAATACCGACGGCATTGAAAACGCGAGCTGTGAATTCGATGTGGCTTCCCTTCGTCCGACCTATCGACTGCTGATCGGTGTACCCGGACGCTCAAACGCGTTTGCCATTTCGCAGCGCCTCGGTCTTTCACAAAATGTGATTGACCGCGCAGAGCAGTTGATCTCTTCGGATGATCGCACGTTTGAAAACGTCATCGAATCACTTGAGGAAAGCCGTCTTTCTTATGAGACGAAGGAACGTGAAGCGCAGGCGCTCAAGGCAGACGCGGAACGTGAAAAGCAGGAGGCGCAAAAGGTGCGCGACAGCGTGGAAGCGCTGCGGCAGGAAGAGCTTGAAAAGGCGCAGACGCAGGCTGCACGGATCATTGAAAGCGCAAAACGATCGGCTTATGCGCTGATGAACGAGCTGGAGGAGCTGAAAAAGCAGGGCTCCAAAGCTGCGGATAAGGCGGAGCTTGTGCGTCGCGCAAAACAGTCCATGCGCCGTGCAATGGGCGATTTTGATGAGATCACTAACCCGGTCACGGCACAGGTCGATCCTGACGAGGCTTATGTGCTGCCGCGTGCGCTGAAAATCGGCGATACTGTGCTGCTTGTGGATATGGGAAAAACCGCAGAGGTGACGGCACTTGCTGACCGAAAAGGCGAAATTGAAGTGACTGCCGGTATTTTGAAAATGCGCACGCCGCTGAGCAATCTCCGCTTACAGGAAAATGCTGCGTCTTCCTCTAAACCGCGCGTGACGCCGAAGCAGGGCGGTGATTTTTCTGCCGGGGCAGGTGAAAAAGGCTCGTGCGATCTGCGCGGCATGAACGTTGAAGAGGGAATCCTTGAGCTCGAGCGTTATCTTGACCGTGCAATGCGCGTCGGCCTGCATGAGGTGACGATCATTCACGGAAAGGGCACCGGTGTGCTGCGCAAGGGAATTCAGGATTATTTACGCAGAAATAAACTCATCAAATCGTTCCGTCTCGGCTCTTTCGGAGAAGGGGAAAGCGGCGTGACGATTGTGGAGCTGAAATAAAATAACAGGGGATGCAGCTATGCTGAAAAAGATCGTTAGTGTTTGTCTTGTATTGATCCTTTGCGCCGGTGTGATCGCAGCCGCCGTATTGAATTATAACGGCCTGCTGTCCTTTATGCACCCGCTGAAAACCGCCGCTCCGATGCAAATCAAGGTCGCTTGTGTCGGTGACAGCGTGACCTATGGCTTCGGTATTCAAAACCGTGCAAAGAACTGTTATCCGGCGGTGCTGCAAACCTTACTCGGCGACGGATATTGCGTGAATAATTACGGCTATTCCGGCCGCACGGTTTCAACAAAAGCAGACCGCCCTTATGTTGCGGAAAAGCTTTATCGCCAAAGCCTTGATTTTCAGCCGGACATCGTCGTTTTTATGCTCGGCTCCAACGATTCAAAACCCTTTAACTGGAACAAGGCGCAGTTTGCTTCTGATTATCGAGCGATTGTGGAAAGCTTTCGTGCACTCGACAGCCAGCCGCAAATTTACATTGTGATTCCGACGCCGGTGTATCCGGTGAACGGTGAAGTGAACTATCATATTGACGGCGACATCCTTCAAAACGAGATTGTGCCGCTCACACGGCAGCTTGCAAACGAACTGGAACTGCCGGTCATCGACGTAAATACACCGTTTTTGGATCATCCGGAGCTGTTTTCCGACGGCTGCCATCCGAATCAAGACGGAGCGATGCTGTATGCACAACTTGTACAGCAGGCGATCGAAACAAATCAGTAGGTACCTATCTTTCAGGGCGACCGAAAGGTTGCCTTTTTCCTTTGCTTTGCAGTTTAAGATCACTGAATAATAACAGGATGTAAAACATAGCTCGCTGTTCTTGCATCGGGCGGCTAAACATGCTATAATGAACAAAAAAATGAGAGGATGATATCTTCTGATGAGCAACTACTTACCCACTGCAAACGAATATGTCACTTTGTCGACGCTTCGTGAAGAAGACGGCGCGATTGAAGCGGTCGGCTTTTTGAATATGGCGCAGCGCGGCATGATTGAGATTCGCGGTGATGGGCAAACACCGTTTTTCCGCCCGTTTCTTTCTTTGAAAAACGCCGATGGCGCATATGACTGCAATGTTCTTTGCGATGTTTCCTGGGAGCGTGAGCATTATTGGATCCCAAAAATGACGGCAAGAGCCGGAAACGTATCTGTTCAGACGACCTATCTGACCCCGGTCGGCGAGCGCGGATTCTGCGTTCGTATGACGCTTTGCAGCGACGCGGATGTGTCTTTGCGTTTCGGCGGCTGCGGCCGTTGGGCACATTCGCTGCATATCGTCAATGAGGAAAAGGAGATCGAAGGGACGAAGTATTGCTACAACAGCCACTGGAACCGTTTGTTTCTTTTTGAAATGCGCGCCGGATATCCGCTGTTCTCCTTTGCGCCGATGGCGGATACACCGCTGCAGTATACATTCAAAAATGAAAACGGTGCGGTCGATTATTCCATGTATCTTGACTGCGACCTGAAGCGCGGCGAAGAAAAGACACTGACCTTTTTCTGGGGCTTCGGCTTTGAAGAGGTCGCCAGTGCGACGAGTGCGCAGGAGATGCTGCGTCGCACCTATGAATGGGAATACGATAAGACCGCGCAATGGCTGGAAAAACGCATTTATCAGATGCCGACAGAAAAGCTTTCGCAGATCTATAACACAAACCTGTTTTTCTGCATCTTTTTTTCCACCGGCAGAACAATTGACAGTGAAGAGCTTGTCTGCGTCACATCGCGTTCTCCGCGCTATTATGTCAGCGCCGCATACTGGGACAGAGATACGCTGCTGTGGTCCTTCCCGGCAATTCTTGACGCGGACGCAAAAACCGCAAAAGAAGCGCTGTTCTATATCTTCGGCAGGCAGGGACGCAACTTCGGCGTACATTCGCGCTATATCGACGGCACAGTGCTTGAGCCGGGCTTCGAACTGGACGAACTGATGGCGCCGATCATCGCGCTTTCCAATTACGTAAGAGTAACGGACGACCGGGAAGTGCTCGGTGAAGCTGTCATTCGCAAGGGGATCGAAAGCATTTTGGAAAAGCTCGCTGCTGTGCGGCATGAATCGATCCATCTTTATGAATCCTTCCTGCAGCCCTCGGACGATATGCAGGTCTATCCGTATCTCACTTATGATAATATGCTTGTCTGGCTGGCGCTGAACCGTTTGTCGAAGCTCTATCCTGATCAGTACGGCGCTTTGGCACAGGAGGCCGCGCTTGTGAAACAGGCCGTTTATGTGCATTGTGTAGCCGAAAAAGAGGATGGCAAGCGCTATTTTGCCTGGTCTTCCGACCTGAAGGGCAACCATGAAATTTATGATGAGCCGCCGGGAAGCTTGCAGCTTTTGCCGTATTACGGCTTTTGTGATTCGTCGGATGAAATCTGGCGCAACACGGTCAAGATCATCCGTTCGAGCGATTACAAATTCAGTTTTTCCGATCAGCCCATTGCAGAGATCGGCTGTGCGCACGCGCCTTATCCCTGGCTGTTGAGCCTTTGCAACAGCTTGCTGAGCGGACACGAAGCGCAGGCATGGCGTGAACTTGAAATCGTAAAGCTCGACAACGGCATCGCCTGTGAGGGCATGGATCCGATTGACGGCAGCAGCAGAACAGGCGAAGCATTTGCCACCTGTGCTGGCTTTTTGTGCCACAGTATGCGTGTGACGGATCAGATCTGCCCCGCAAAGGCGAAATAAAGGCTATACAGCCGTTTTTTGAAACGGCTGAACGGAGGATATATGAACACTGTTACCTTTGCGTTTTCAGGAAAAGGCGGCGTGGGAAAAACATCGCTTTCTGCCGCGTTTATCCGCCTTCTTTGTGAAAGGTTCCCAAACAAGCGGATTCTTGCCGTCGATGCCGACCCGGCTGTCGGTCTTTCAACCGCGCTTTCCATGGAGCCGCCGATGACGCTGGATGATGTACGGCTGCAAATTGCGCAAAGCATTGAAAAAGGGGAGACTGCGGATGCGGTGGCGCTCTTGGGGGAAGCGAAGTTTCATTTGCTCGACTGCGTGCTCGAACGCGGCAACCTTTCCTTCCTTGCCATCGGACGACCTGAGGCCGCCGGCTGCTATTGCAAGGTCAATGCCTATCTCAAACAGGTGCTCGAGATGATCTCCGGCAACTTTGATTTTGTCGTGATCGACGGCGAGGCGGGCATTGAGCAGATCAACCGCCGCGTGATGGAACAGGTGGATTGTCTCGTATTGGTCAGTGACTCCAGCAAAAAGGGGATTCAGGTGATCCGAACGATCGAACAGGTCGCTTCGCGTCTGGTTGCGTGCCGCACTGCGGGTGTGATCTTCAACCGTACACGACCCGGATTTGACGCGGATGCACTCCATGATATCCCGCCGGTGCTTTCAGTCATCGGAGATGACGCTTTGCAGGCACAGTGCGATATGGACGGAGACAGCGTATTCTGTCTGCCTGAAGATTCCGCGCTTTTAAAAGGCGCAAGCAGGGCACTGGAAACGCTGCTTCAGAGGGTGCACAATGAAACTGTTTGACGATGTGATCGCGCAGATGTTTGCGCTTTTGCCGAAAACGCCGGATCTTTTCAGTGAATATAAAGAATCGCTTTGTGCGCCGGAGGGTGACAAAAACGCCATTTTGTTTCGCAGCGATATGGCGTTTGAACTCGGCGGCAGCGGAAAAACGAGTGTAAGCAGCGTTTTGTTCGGCGATTTTCCGGACGGAAAAGATGCGGTTTCGGTCTACGGTAAAGACCTCTGTGAACTTTCAGCAGACACACCGTTTGCCCATCTGACTTTTGTGCAGCTTAAAGACAGCAGGGAAGAAAATCTGCGATATGAGCAACTGAAAAACATCGGCTTTTGTTTATTTCAGCTTTATCCGCAAGGGTATCATATTCGCATTTCACCGTCCGCAGGCAAAGAGCAGGTGCGTGTTGCGAAAACTGCGCTGGCCGCAGATGCGCCGCTTTCCTTTCTCAACATCGGCTGCAGTCTGATTCACCTGCTGAAAACACAGCCGGAGGTCGCGGCTGTTCAAACGGTATATGTCACAGCAAACGATGTGGATTATGCCGCGCTTTCTGCGCTCGCGCGAAGGGCAAAGCAGATCACAGAAGCTGTGAAGCATACGTTGGAAGTCAATTCACTGGATTGCGCGTCCTGTAAAATGAAGCCGATCTGCGATGAGGTGGAAGGCTTGCGGGAACTGCATTTCAAAATGGAAAAGGAGAGAAAGCCTTATGAATCATGATGCTTTGCATGAAGAGATGACACTTGAGCAGGCGCTTGCGCTGCTGGGCTATATGGCGCATCACAGCGAGCATCACGCGCAGGAGCTGCTTGAAGCATCCCGCGCGCTGCCGGAAAAGGCGGTTGTATACATCACGGAAGCTGTTGCTTTGCTGACGCAATCGAACGAAAAAATACGCGCGGCGATCAAGGAGGCGGAAGGGTAATGTGTCTTTCAACGGTTTATCAAAAAGGGGAAGATGAAAACGTCTTTTTGTGTAAAAATATTGCACGTGTGATTCCGAAGGACGGCGAAGTGGTCTGTTATGATCTGCTCGGAAACCGAACTGTCGTTCCCGGGAGGATCATGGACATTGATCTGATCGAAAACATCATTCTGATAAGGGGAAACTGAAATATGAAATATTTTGGCGGCTGCGATGTGGGCTCGACCTACACGAAGGCAGTCATTTTGGATGAAAACGGCGGGATCGTCGCTTCCACGATCATGCGCAGCAAGATCAACGCCGAGCAGTCCTCGCGCCTTGCAATGTCGGACTGCATTTCTCAGGTGGAAGCTTTGTCTTCGCCGGATGATCTTGCATACATCGTCGGCACGGGTTACGGACGAAACCGTGTGCCGTTTGCGCAGGAAAACGTCTCTGAAATTTCCTGCCATGCAATGGGTGTTCATGTGACCGACCCGACCGTGCAGGCGATCATCGACATCGGCGGGCAGGACATCAAGGGTATTGCCGTTGCGCCCGACGGCACGGTCAAAAATTTTGCAATGAATGATAAATGCGCCGCCGGAACAGGCCGTTTCTATGAGGCGATGGCGCGCTCGTTTGAAATGAGTCTGGAAGAATTCTCTTCCCTCTCATTGAAAGCGAAAAATGTCATTCCCATCACAGCACAGTGCACCGTTTTTGCGGAATCCGAAGTGATTGCGCTTGTCGGCGAAGGAAAAGCGCCCGAAGAGATTGCTGCAGGCATTCAAATGGCGGTTGCAAAGCGTTGCTTTGTGATGGCAAAAAAAGCCGGAGCGATCAACCATATCACCCTGTCCGGTGGCTGTGCCAAAAACGAGGGACTGAAAAAAGCGATCGAGAAGGTGCTCAAGATCAAGGTTGTGGAGCTGAAAACCGATCCGCAGCTCATGGGCGCGCTCGGCGCCGCTGCGTTTGCGCGAAGGAAAGGTGGGGCAGCTTTATGAAGGATTTAAAACACCGTGTATTGTTTGAGCATTTGCTCAGTGATGTAAAAAACGAACTTGTGACGCAAGCGCTTGACGAAGGTAAAAAAGCACTCGGCTATTCCTGCTATTTTGTGCCGGAAGTGCTGATGAATCTTGACGGCTGCTTTTCAGTGCGCCTGCGCGCGCCCGGCATCGCCGACACTTCGATTGCGACCTATTATATGTCCGAAAAAACCTGCATGTATTCGCGCAGCATCCTTGAACGCGCCATTGAAGGCGGTTATAATTTTTGTTCTGCTCTGCTGAGTACGGAGACGTGCGGCATGATGCATCGCGCCCACGAGCACTTTGAAATGCTGGGGCTTGTGAAAGATGAAAACGAACGCTTTTTCGTGTCACACATAGATGCGCCGTTTGTGACGAAAGATTATGCCGTTCAGCATTACGAGCGGCAGCTCAAAAAGCATATGCTCGACCGGCTGCACGATGTTTACGGTGTGGATGTGTCCGAAGAAGCATTGCGCAGGGCGATCGAAAAACATAACGAGCTTTGCCGCGTTGTGACCGAGATCGGTGCGTTCCGCAAACAGCAGAATCCGCCTTTGACGGGCTATGAGTTCCATCTCATCGAGCTTGTGAGCGAATGCTGTCCGCACGAGCTGATTCTGCCATATTTGAAAGAGACGCTGGAAGAGCTGAAAACACGCAAGGCGGATGCGTCGCCATGGTACCGTGTGCGCGTGGTACTGGCCGGCGGTGAAAACGACGACCCCGATTTCACAAAGCTGATCGAGGATTGCGGCGCGTTTGTTGTGGCAGACCGCTATTGCTTCGGCTCGCTGCCCGGCAGAGAAGAAATCAAGATTCGCGACGGTGAAACGGCGCTTTCCGCCATCGCACGCCACTACATCGAAACGAACGAGTGCCCGCGTTTTATGAACCCGGAAAAGGTGCACGGAAGAAAGCAATATCTCAAGCAGCTTGCAAAAGATTATCACGCCGACGGACTGATCGTTCAGCAAATGAAGTTCTGCGAATACTGGGAATATGAGCGTATGTACTGCCAGCATGTCATGGAGAGTGAATACGGATTGCCGTGCATGGGGATCGAAAAGGAATATATCAACACCTCCACCGGGCAGTTGCGCACGCGTTTTCAGGCGTTTGTGGAGGCACTTGAGATGAAAAAGCTGCAGCAGGGGGTGTGAGCATGGCAAAGAAACAAGATCGCGGAACGAGAAATCGGTTTTATGACGGCTATGAATTGGCGCGCTGGCGCAAGTGGAAGGGCTTTAAGGATTCCTGGGTGGATTTCCGCGAATGGCTGACCGAAAAAAAGATCAGCGGCGAACTGCTGAAAGCGGACCCGGTGCGCGCATTCAAGGCGCTGACCTATTATCACTGGATGGCGCCGTATCTCGGCAGCGGCAGCATGGTGGATCGCACGATCGATGACGCGCACGGTGAGGCGCTTTTGATTGCGCACAAGTATATGCAGTTTTTGCTCAAGAGCAATGTGGACGCGCTTGTAAAAATCCTCAAAGCGGATGAACGCTTCGGCAAAAACGAGAACGCGAAGAAAATGGTCATCTTTGAGCAGGACGCGTCACCCATTCTCATCGGCGGTTTTCCGAATCTGACAAACGCGGTGGAAGAGCCTTATTTCGGCATTCTTGCCACAGCGAACGATCAGCACGCCGGTCATTATTTTACCGATATCATTGATTCCTACGGTCTTCCGTCCGATTCCTGCCGGAATTCTTCTGTCGTTTGCGGCGTGGCGATCGACGACCAACTGCCGTATTACGGCGCTTGCCTGATCACGAGCAACGCACCGTGTGATTCGTCTGTGATGAATTCCTCCGTGGTGGAGCGCAGGCTGAAGGTGCCGTCCATTCAGGGCTGCACCCCGATGCGCTGGAAAGATGAGGACACGCGTGAATACGCGATTGCCCACGTCAAAGAGGTCATAAAATTCATTGAGGACTGTACAGGCGAGACCTTTGACTGGGATGCTTTTATGAAGACAGTGCGCCAATATAATGAAGAGACGCGGATTCAGCATGAGCTCTGGGAGCTTGCAAAATCGCCCTATTATCCTGTGCCGAGCGTTCCGAATCTGCTGTATCGCTCCTTCCAGCTATCATTTTCCAGCGGCTTGAACGAAAACTGTGCGAAAATCGGACGCGAGATGCTGAAAATCTGCGAGAAGTGTGTGAAGGAAAAGATCAACGTGCGACCGAAGACCCGCCACCGTACCCTCGTCTGCGGTGCGCCATCGTCGTATTATATGCACTTTTCCACCTGGATGTATGAATGCTGGGGCGTCAATACCGTGGCGGTGCTCAATAATATGTCGCACCATGAGTTTATCTGTGAAGACGACCGCGAAGAAGCGCTTTGGGGTGTTGCGCAGCTTTGGGAGCAAGCGATCATGCGCCGGCATCTTGTGGGCGGCTATGAAAACATGCTTGAGCTGTTTGAAGAATACGAGCGTTTCAACTGCGATATGATCGTTTATTACGACGATATCACCTGCAAAGGCAGCAAGTCAATGACCGGTATGATCCAGGATATCGCCAACGAACGCGGCATACCGCTGGTTTGGATCGCACACGATCTGATCGACCCGCGCGCCATTTCACGCAACGAGATGCGCAAACAGTTCAACGATTTCATGTTCACCGTCATGGGCGAAGAACCGCTGGATGCGTCGCTGCTCGACTTTGACGATTCCAAGGGCTGGTAAGGAGAGAGATAATGAAAAAGATTTGTCATTTGCTTTTGATCGCCATCGGCGTTGCGATTGGTGCTGCCGCTGTGGTTTTCGCAGCATTGCAGGCCGTTTACTGGCTGAATCTCGATAACAAGCTCATGTTTGTGCTGCATCGTATCTTTAACAAGATCACCGACCGTGTGCCGAGAGATCGCAGATTCTGAAAAATCAAAGAAAGCTGACAGAGGAACGCTTTTTCGCGGTTCTCTGTCAGCTCTTTTACTTTCTGTGAAACAGTGATTTCTTTTCGTATGGTTCGCATTGCATGGATAAAAATGTATATCCCGTTGCGTTGATCGCGTTTTTCAGCATCTCCTCTGACGGCGTTTCCTCACTCAAAAAAGATGCGTTGCCTTTGCTGTGGGATGCTGAAACTTTTTTTGCGTTCGGAAAAAGGTTTCGAATCGTGTCGCAGATATGTGCTTCACACATTCCGCACATCATGCCTTCAATTTGAACTGTTGTTTTTGTCATAATAACCCTCCTGAAATTTAAGGTGGATATAAATTTAGCCGTGTAGAATCAAAGAGACAAATCCTCCTTGAGCTTTGTCCATGCGCCGACGGCAAGCTGATCACAGCGTTCGTTTTGCGGATGACCGTCATGGCCCTTGACCCAGATGAATTGGACCTCATGCGTCTCCAAAAGGTCAAGCAGCACTTCCCATAAATCCACGTTCAGCGCAGGCTTTTTGTCTGCTTTTCGCCAACCGTTGCATTTCCAGCCGTAGACCCAGCCGAGATTGATTGCATTGACAACATACTGTGAATCCGTATACAGCTTCACCTTACAAGGCTCTTTGAGCGCTTTCAGCCCTTCGATGACTGCGGTCAATTCCATGCGGTTGTTCGTGGTCTCTTTTTCTGCGCCGGAAAGCTCTTTTTCTTTGCCGCGATATTCCAAAATAGTTCCCCAGCCGCCGACGCCGGGATTGCCCGAACAGGCGCCGTCAGTATAGATGTTGACGTTTCTCATATGCTGCTCCGATCGATTAAAATAAGAAAACCGGCAGACCAAAGCGATCTGCCGATGTGTGGTAGAGGCAGGGGGACTCGAACCCTCGACCTCTGCGATGTGAACGCAGCGCTCTAACCAACTGGGCTATACCTCCGTACCAACGAATGGTATTATAACACACCTTTCCAAAAAAATCCATAGTTTTTTGAAAAAAATTCAAATATTTTTTTCGGAAAGAAAAACGACTTATTTGATCGGTTTTCCGGTCTTTGCATCAAGGATGTTTTGGAATACGCAGATATGCGTAGCGGAGATGAACTTGTCCATGTGAAGCGAACCGAAATACCAGTGCTTGAATTCACAAGTTTTGCCGACATCTTCAAGATAAGTGTTGATCGCCGTGATAGAAGCGTCGTCATGCGTTTTGAACAGCAAAAAGTCCTTTACTTTTGCCGGCGGCTCATGAGAGAGGATGATATCCACTTTTCCGCCGTGCTGCTGAAGGTTTTCCACACCCTCCATCAATTCTTCCCGCGTCGGGAATTCCAGATCGGACCAGGTGTTCATCTCAAAGCGAATCTCAATGTCGGGGCTTTCGCCGCCCCCCATGGTAAAGATGGTCTGATCTTCAATGGTATAGACCTGTCCGCGCATGAGATGAAAAATGTTCGGCGCAATCTGGTGCACTTTTCCGCCGTTCCAGCGTTTGACTTTGAGTTTTGCAAGCATTTCAAAGTTTTCGTGCGTGCCGTCAACAAAACAGATGTTATACCGTGCTTTGGAAAGCTTGCGCAGCGTGTTCAGCTCTTCCTTGGAGCCGTTCCATAAAAAGCCGAAATCGCCGCAGATGAGCAATGTGTCGTTTTCTTTGAGCTTGCGCAGCGCCGGGGCATCAAAGCGGTCAAGCTGTCCGTGCGTGTCGCCTGTAACGTAGATCATGATGTCACCTCAAAATATGGTATGGTAAAAATTAAATTTCAATTTAATTTTAAAATTTTTCATAAAACAGTTTATTTTTTCTGCAAAAATTGATATAATCAAATGTAAAATGCAGAAATGGACTTTGCATTCGCTATTGTAACACATTTTTATGCAGATTGCAAATAAAAAAAGGATGGATGAATCAGAATGAAAAAAGTTTTTGCTGCTTTTCTTGCCGTGGTGCTCTGCTTCGGGTGTTTTGCACTGACTGCCGGCGCAGATTTCAATGCGCAGACCGAGGTCACCGAAAAGTTGGTTTCGGATATTTACTATATGATCAGCCTTGACGACGGAACGGTTTTGTTCAGCAAGAACGAAACAAAAAAGACTGCGCCCGCCGCATTCGTCAAGCTTCTTGCGGCAATCACAGCGATCGAGAACTGGGGGAACCTCGACAAGGAGGTTGAAATTACGGAAGAATCGCTTTCGCTTGTGACCTATGATTACGGTGTGCGGACGGTCAATTTGCAGGTCGGCGAAACGTATACCAAACGCCAACTGATCGAAGCGCTGATGGTTTACGGCGCCAACGACTGCGCATCCGTGATTGCGCACAACATTTCCGGCAGTGTGGAAGGCTTTGCAAAGGCAATGAATGAGCTTGCAAAAAAGATCGGCTGCAATCGCACAAAGATCGTCAATATCACCGGCTTTGACGACGACGGCCAGTGCACCTCGGCGCAGGACATAGCTACCATTTTGAAGTATGCGCTGAATTCGCCTGTGTTTTCCGAAGCGTTCTCCGCTTCTTCGATCACGCTGCCGGCAACGCAAAAAAACGGCGAGCGTACCTATAACAGTGAAAACCGTATGACGTCTGCTGCCACGCAGGATTATTACCACAGCGCCGTGAACGGCGGAAAGTATACTTCCACAACAAAAGCAGGCGAGTGTATTGCGGTGTCGTCTTCGCAGGACGGCTACTCTTATCTGACGGTCGTCATGCGCGGCAGCATGAAGGATGTTGACAGCGACGGCGTGAATGAAAACACCTGTATGACAGATGCAAAGCAACTGCTTTCCTGGGTCTACAGCAATATCCGTTTTCGTGTGATTGCAACAGCGAACCAGATCGTTGCGGTTGTCAATGTTGTCGCCGGCAAAGATGCTGACTCCTTGCGACTTGTGCCCGAAAAGGAAACGAGTGCGCTTGTGCCCGCAAAAGCGACCAATAACTCTATGTTGATCAAGATCGATGAAAGCACATTACCCAAGGAGATCAAGGCGCCGGTCAGCGCCGGACAGGTGATCTGTCAAGGAACCGTTTATTTTGCGGATCAGCCCATTACGACGATCAATCTTGTTGCTGCAAACGATGTGGGACTGAGCCTTGTGCGCCTGTTTATGACAAAGCTTTCCAATCTGCTTTCCTCCACAGCCTTTATCATTCTTGAAGTGATCGCGCTGCTCGCTGTTTGCGCGTATCTCGGTCTGATGCTTTTTCGGAATGTACAGCGCAACAAAGCAAGAGCCCGTCGCAGAGCTGCCGCAGCCGGCAAGCGGCCGCCGGTCAAAAAGTAAGTTCAACAATCCATCGGGTTAAATTTTAAACGAAGGGATGTCTTTCAATGAAAAAAAACATTCGCTATTTTCTGCAGATCGCAGCAGTGCTTGTTTTACTTGTCACGCTTGCTGCATTTTCCGCCTCTGCCGCAGATGACACCGGAAAATGGATCACGGCCTGGGGAACAGGCTCTACGAACATTTCCCTGAACGGTTATGAAAACATCACCGCTTACATCGGAAATATCACCGCACGCACGGTGATCACGCCGACAGCAAGCGGCAACAAGATCCGCGTTCGGTTGTCCAACCATTTCGGTGAAAGCAATCTGACGATTGAATCCTGCACGGTCGCAAAGAGCGTTTCCGGTTCCCGTATTGATACGGATTCCGTGCGTATCATTACGTTTGACAGCTCTCCCAAAGTGACGATCGGCCCTGGACAGGAAGTCCTTTCAGATCCCGTGGCGTTCAATGTTGTTGCCCAGCAAGACATTGCGATCAGCGTGTTCCTGAAGGATTTTTCCGAAGTGAAAACCATGGGCCTTTCCGGCGGCGAAACGTATTTGAAATTGGGCGAAGAGGATAATACCCGCACAGACACTTTCGGCTTGTTGGAAGCAAATCTGGATGAGGAAATCTATAAGGTCTTTCAGGATGCCGGATTAGGGATGGATATGCCGCTGTCATACAGCATCATTCATGTTGTTCCGATTTTTTCAAGTGTCGATGTTTTTTCCACAAACCCGGACGCCTATTCGGTTGTTGTTGTCGGCGATTCCACAGTTTCCAATGATTTTCCGCAGTATTTGAGCGAGATGATCACGAACGACAACATCACCGACGTCGGTGTGGTCGGCAAAGGCATCATCGGAAATCAGCTCGGCAGCGACGGCCTCGGCTTTGCTTCGTTTATCAAAGGCGAATCTATGCTCAAGCGTTTTCAGCGTGACGTGCTCAGCCAGTCCGGCGTGAAATATGTCATCATCAAAATCGGCACCAACGATATTGTGCACCCGGTCTGTAAGGACATTCAGGAGGAATATCCCGGCATCAAGCAGCCGACTGCAGAGGAGATCATTGAGAATTTCCGAACGGCGTTTCGCTTGTGTCACGATAATAATTTGCGAGTGATCGCCATCGGAATCACGCAATGGAAGGGTTACACCAGAAACTTTTTGAATACCGGCGCGCGCTATGTGCGCACGGAAGAAGAGCGCCATGCCGACTGGGAGATCGCGCTCAAAGTCAACGACTGGCTTGCAACGACCACAGAGCACGACGGCTATGTGGATTTCAACGAGCTGACGAAGAATCCCGACGATCCCGAAGCCATGCGTCCCGAATATACGCTTGACGGTGCGCATCCGACAGATCTGATGCAGAAGGTCTGGGCGCAGAATTTCCCGCTGAGCCTTATCGGGATCGGCTCTAATGTCGGCTTTGTACGGTTGAACAAAGTCGAGCTCAATATGAAGCTGAATCAATCGGCTGCACTGAATGCAACGATTTTCCCGACAACGGCGCTCAACAAGACTGTAACATGGTCCACCTCCAACGCGACAGTCGCTTCCGTTGATTCCAACGGCGTTGTACGTGCCGTCGGCCCCGGCAGCTGCACCGTCACCTGCACGACGCAGGATGGCAACAAATCGGCTTCCTGCCGCATCAACGTCAGCATCCCTGTCGTTGGCGTTTCGCTTGAAAAGAGCGAGCTTCACCTTTATGCTACCAAAAAAGAACAGCTTGTGGCGCATGTCCAGCCGGAAAACGCAACCGACCAATCTTTGACATGGCGCAGCTCCGACACAAGAAAGGTCGTTGTGGATGAAAAAACCGGCGTTGTGACTGCGGTCGGCTCCGGCAGAGCAACGGTGACTTGCAGTACAAACGACGGCGGATACAAAGCATCCTGCGTTGTGGAAGTGTTCAAAAAAGTTGAGGTTGAATCGCTGACATTGAGCGTGACAAGCAAAAACATCTATGTTGATAAATCTTTCAAGCTCGGTTATACCATCGCACCGACAACGGCGACGTTCAAGGAAGTGACATGTAAATCAAGCAACACAAAGGTTGCGACGGTGGACAGCAGCGGTGTTGTGACCGGCGTCGGCGTAGGCACGGCATATATCACCTGCACGTCTGATGATAATCCGTTTGCAGCGCAGCGCTGCAAGGTGGGCGTCTCTGTGCCGGTCGGCGGAGTATCTCTCGATAAAAATGAACTTTCGCTTTATGAAACGGCAACGGCGCTTCTGACAGCGGTTGTTTTGCCAAACAACGCTACAAATAAAAAAGTGATCTGGTCGTCCAGCGACACCTCGGTCGCAACGGTCAATTCAAAAGGCCTTGTTCGCGCTGTAAAGGCCGGCAACTGCGTGATTACCTGCACAACGAAGAACCGAAATAAAACGGCAATGTGCAAGGTGCACGTGGAAAAAACAATTCTTTCCACTTCTGTCCGGCTCGATCAGCGGACGCTGACGCTGCGCGACGGCAAGAGCGCAACCCTGGCTGCCACGATCAAGCCGAACAATGTGTCGATCAATTCCGTTTCGTGGACGTCGGATAACCCGAAGGTTGCAACTGTCAACAGTGTCGGCAAGGTGACGGCGAAGGGCCCCGGCACCTGCACGATCACCTGTGCAACCAAGGATACCGGTAAAACAGCAACTTGCAAAGTGACTGTCAAGGCAACACGCGTGCAGAGCGTTGTGCTCAATAAGAGAAGCATGACCGTGACGGCCGGAGATGTTGTGAAGCTGAAAGCAACGATCACGCCGAGCAACGCAACCAATAAAAAGGTGACTTGGGCGTCCAGCAATCCGAAGATCGTTAAAGTCAGCCAGAAGGGGAATATCAAGGGTCTGCGTGCAGGCAAAGCGACAATAACCGCGACAACCGCTGACGGCAGGAAGGTTGCCACCTGTGCCGTTACGGTGAAAGCTTCGAAGATCCGTGCGGTCACAGTTGAGGAATATGACATCACGATCGGTTTGAATGCGAAGTACAAGCTGAAACCGACGGTTCAGCCGTCAACCGCAAACAGCTCTAAGCTGAAGTACTCTTCGAGTGATACACGCATCGCCAAGGTGAATTCCAAAGGCGTGATCACGGGTATTTCGGAAGGCTCCTGCATCATCACCATTTCTCCGACAGACGGTGGCGGCGGAAAAGCCGCGATGATCGCCGTGAAGGTGGAAAACATTCGCGTGGTTGCAATCAAGCTCACTGCGAGCTCGAATGTCTCGATGCTGTTGAACACCGTGACCGCTGCCAAGGGTACAAAGTTCAAACTCACCGCTTCGGTACTTCCTGCCAATGCAACCAACAAGAACGTCACATGGAAGACCAGCGACCCCAACGTTGCAAAGGTCGATTCCAAAGGCAACGTGACCTGCGTCGGCACCGGCACCTGCCACATCACCTGTGTGAGCACAGAACAAAAGAGTCCGGCCACGGAAATCTGCCGTGTGTTTGTACGGTAAAGTGAATCAAAACCACCGGTGAAACCGGTGGTTTGTTCTGCCCCTATAAGGGGCTATTGCTGGCTTGGCCCCTGGAAGGGGCTTTGAAGGTTTAGCATCGCATTACATTTCCAGCAGCCGCTCACGAGCGGCTGTTATTTTTGC
>JAFTCX010000025.1 GCA_017454485.1 Clostridia bacterium
ACTGATTAACTCGAACACGCAAACATTGGCGGCAAATTTTCCGTCATTTTGCACAGAAATCTCTTGAAAACCGGAAGGTTGTCTGCGCGATTTCTGTTGCATCTGACGAAAAATTTCCTCGCCAATCTTCACGCACCGAGTTAATCAGCGGGTACTTAACGTCCGTACCGTCTCGCCGCACCTTTCGTCGCGGGGACAACGCTCTTTTCAAACGCAGTAAACCCGCGACTTCAATTCCGAATTCCGAATTCCGAATTAAAAAAAGCGCCCCTTTTCGCCTTGCGAAAAGGGGAACGCTTTTTTCAGTTCGCTTTCACCGCGTAGGTTTTCCAGCTCTCGTCAATGTTGATTGCCTTGTTCGTCGCAATCCAGGTGCTGCGCTCCATGATCGACTGGCCGCCGTGGCTGTGGGTCGTGCCGCCGTGGTCGGTGGAGATGACAATCAGCCAATCCTCGGTGTCAAACGTGTCGCGCGCTTCAATGGCTTTAATGATCTCATAGCCGTGCTTGTCGGCGTCGATGCTGCCTTGGGTGTATTTTCTGTTGTTGCCGAAGCCGAAGGTGTGGCCGGCGTGGTCGGTGTATTCCAGCGTCAGGAAGATCATGTCGGGATCTTCCAGCTTCGTCTTTTCCTGACCTGCGGTCTTGGTGACGTAGTTCATCACGGTGTTGAAGGTGCCGTCGTCGTTCTTTTCTAGCGTGTAGGTGATCGGCAGCCCCTCTTCGGCCGCCATTTCCGCGTCGGCCTTGTAGGTTATCTTCAAATGCTGCGCCCAGGAAACGGTAAACGAGCCGCTGTAGCCGCGTTTTGCAAGCGAAGTGAGCACGGTTTCAGCGTCGTTTTTCGGAATGCCGTTTTCCGTCAGCCCGTGCAAATCGCTCCAGCCGCCGGTGAGCATCGTTGCCCAGCCGGGGACGGTGGAGGTGGCCTGCTCATTCACATTTTTGATGCCGCCGGCAAAGCTGTGATACAGCCCGCCGAGCGATTTTGTATACATGATCGCGCTGTCGGCGTTGTCCTTGATGTTGCCGATCGCGTCGGCGCGGTAGCCGTCAAAGCCGATAAAAATGGCCTTTTTCTGCGTTTTGCCTTCGGGCAGCGGCGCGTCAAAATGCTCCATAATCAGGCGGTGCACAACCGTTTGCGGCAGCTCGTCGCTGATGGCGTTGTCAAACACGCCGAGCGCGTCCAGCTCGCTGATGTATTGATCTTCTTCGCTGGGTTCACGAAAGCCGAGCAAAAAGCCGAAGCCGATAATGTGCAGCACGGCGAGGGTAATGATCGCCGCGCAAAGGATGCAGCCGACGATGATGAGTGCGATTTTTTTCTTTGTTTTTTTCATTTGTGGTGACCTCCGTTTCAACGTGCTTTACTTTGCAAGTTCCTTTAAAATCTCCGCCTTGTCGGTCTTTTCCCAGGGCACATCGAGATCTTCGCGGCCGATGTGACCGTAGGAGGCAAGGGCTTGATAGATCGGTCTGCGCAGATCAAGCGCATCGATGATCGCCGCGGGGCGCAGGTCAAAGACCTTTTGCACCAACTGCGCGAGTTTGTCCTCGTCGATCTTCGCCGTGCCGAAGCAGTCCACCATCACGGACACCGGCTTTGCAACGCCGATGGCGTAGGCGAGCTGAACTTCGCATTTGTCGGCAAGTCCGGCCGCCACAATGTTCTTTGCCACATACCGCGCCGCGTAGGTTGCGCTGCGGTCCACCTTGGTCGGATCCTTGCCGGAAAACGCGCCGCCGCCGTGGCGGGCATAACCGCCGTAGGTGTCAACGATGATCTTGCGTCCCGTCACGCCGCTGTCGCCGTGGGGGCCGCCGACCACAAAGCGGCCGGTCGGGTTGATGAGAATCTGCGTGTCGTCGCGCATGAGCTCCTGCGGGATCACGGGGTCGATGACGTACTGCTTGATGTCTGCGCGAATCTGCTCGAGCGAAACGTCCGCGCTGTGCTGGGAGGAGACGACGACCGCCGTGACCGCGACGGGCTTTCCGTCGTCATATTCCACGGTGACCTGGCTTTTGCCGTCGGCGCGTAAGTAGGGGAGGGTGCCGTCTTTGCGCACCTCGGTGAGCTTTTTTGTCAGCTTGTGCGCCAGCGAGATCGGCAGCGGCATGAGCTCTTTTGTTTCGTTGCAGGCATAACCGAACATCATGCCCTGATCGCCCGCGCCGTTGAGGTTATACGCGTCTTCTTCGCCGGCTTTCAGCTCAAGCGATTTATCCACGCCCATGGCGATGTCGCCGGACTGCTTGTCCAGCGCGACCATCACGCCGCAGCTGTTGCCGTCAAAGCCCTTGCTGCCGTCGTCATAGCCGATGTCACAAATGACCGAGCGCGCAATGGCGGCAATGTCGGGACAGGCGGTGGTTGTAATTTCGCCCATCACAAGCACCTGCCCGGTGGTGATGGCGGTTTCGCAGGCCACGCGCGCCTGCGGGTCCTCTTTGAGAATCGCATCCAGCACCGCGTCCGAAATCTGATCGCAAATTTTGTCGGGATGCCCCTCTGTGACGGATTCACTGGTGAAAAGATGTTTTGACATTTTTGATGCTCCTTTGCTTTTTCCGAAAAAAAGAGCGGCCGCGAAAACGACCGCCCGATAACCTTATCTTTCGGTCAATACCGCAGGATTTGGCACCTTGCCGGTTGGCAGGTTGCCGAGCTTCACAGGGCCTGTTCCCTCAGCTGCTCTGAATAAGGAAATATGAAATTTTTACATTGCTATTATAGCGGAAAGCGCTGCGCTTGTCAAGCGTTTTGGGCTTCTTTCACAGATTCTTTACACATCTCTGTGCCGGCGCATCGCGTTGTTCATTTGCACAAACAAACGCGAGAGCGGTTTATAGATGAACATGGTGATCACCGCGCACAGCAGCCCCTTGACCAGCGTGAACGGCACGTTGAAGATCAAAAGCGCTTTGAGCAGCGTATTCGCCGCGGGAAGAATCGTCTGATACAGACCGAGAATGGTCTCCATCCCGCCGAACAGCTCGGCGTAGACGGGATAGATGATGAAGTAGTTCGACGGAACGCTGACCGCCGCCATCACGAGCGCACCGCAAAGGCAGGCGGCAAGCGCGCCTTTTTTGGTTTTGTGCCGCTTGTAAACAAGACCGGCGGTGACGGCGAACGCCGCGCCGAGCAGGAAGTTGGAAAGCTCGCCGATGAACGCCGACTGCGAAACGAGCAGATGCACCGCGTTGCGCACAAGGCAGATCACAACGCCGCCGATGGGACCGAGCAAAAACGCGCCGATGAGCTCGGGAATGTCGGAAAAATCCAGCTTCAAAAACACCGGCACAAACGGCACGGAAAATTCAAGATATTGCAGCACGACGCCGACGGCGGAGAGCATGGCGATGACCGTCAGCTTGGCGATGTTGCTTTTTTTCGGGGTGGAAGGGGATTGGATGGGTGTGGATGAGGTTTGCATGATGATTCTTCCTTTCTTTTGAAAAAATGGGTTGGAACGGAATCATCAGGGTGAAGAAAAAGCCCGTGAAAACTTTCACGGGCGTTCACACAGAAAAGTGCTTCTTCTTCCATCCGGACTTTCGCGCAGCAAAACGCTGCACACCGTCGGCTTCGGATTTGCACCGAATCGGCCGGCCTTCGCCGGTTCGCAGGCTCAGGGGCGATCTTTCGACCCAACACTGCCGGTGAGGAATTGCACCTCGCCCTGAAGACAGTTTTATTATAAGCGCAGACGAACTGTTTGTCAAGCTATTTTAGAAAGCTTAATAAAGTATTACAGCGATTCATAAATGTTCATCTCGTGCATCCGTCTGCGCAGCGCCTGAAAATCGGCGAGCGCGTCCTTTTTCTGCGCGGGATTGCGCAGCAGCGCCGCCGGATGAAAGGTGCCCATAAACCAGATGCCGCCTTTTTCAATGAAGTCGCCGTGCTGCCGTGTGACGCGGAAATCGGGCGAAATGAGCCGCTGGGCGGCAATGCGCCCGAGGCAGACGATGATGCGCGGGCGCAGCACCTTGACCTGCTTTCGCAAATGCGGCAAACACGCCTCGATCTCTTCGGGCTTCGGGTCGCGGTTTTGCGGCGGGCGGCATTTGACCATGTTTGCGATATAGATGTTCTTTTCGCGGTCGAGATCGATCAGGTTCAAAAATTTGTCCAGCAGCAGTCCGCTTTGCCCCACAAAGGGCTTGCCCTGCGCGTCCTCCTGTGCGCCCGGACCTTCGCCGACAAACAGCACCTTTGCCGTCGGCACACCGACGCCGAACACAAGGTTGGTGCGCGTTTTGCCCAGCGGACAGTTCTGACAGTCCTGACAGAGCGTTTCCAGCGTATCGAGATTCATTTCCATAAGTATCACCGCAACCATTGTAGCATATTTCGCGGCATAATTCATTATTTTTTCGCAAATTCTTGCAATCTATGAAAAATTGATGTAGAATAGACAAGATCAAAATGTAGGAGGACAAAAAAATGAGCAAACCCGTATTGATTGAAACTTCCGCCCGCCACGTCCATGTCAGCCGCCGCGTGCTGGACATTTTGTTCGGCGAAGGCTATGAGCTGACCTGGAAAAAGGACCTTTCCCAGCCCGGCCAGTTCGCCTGTGAAGAGCGTGTGCAGGTCATCGGCCCGAAAAACAGCTTTCCCGCCGTTTCCATCCTCGGCCCCGTCCGTCCCGAAACGCAGGTGGAGCTTTCCGCTGCCGACGCGCGTTCCATCGGCGTCAAAGCCCCCATTCGTGAATCCGGCGACCTCAAGGGCAGCGCAGGCTGCAAAATCGTCGGCCCCAAGGGCGAAGTGGAGCTTGAGGACGGCGTGATCATCGCCAAGCGCCACATCCACGCGACCCCGGCAGACGCCGAAAAATACGGCCTTTCCGATAAGCAGATCGTTTCCGTGAAGGTGGACACCGCCGAGCGCTCGCTGATCTTCGGCGACGTTGTTGTGCGTGTGAGCGAAAAATATGCCCTTGCAATGCACATCGACACCGATGAGTCCAACGCTGCCGGCTGCACGCCGGGTCTTATGGGCGAGATCCTCGCGTAAATCATTTTCGGTCGAGCAGTGCCATCACAAGCAGATAGCCCGCGCCGAGGAGAACCAGATAAACGGTCAAAACGCGACCTCCCATCAAATTGCCGCCGCAGAACACAGAGCCGTGTTCTGCGGCTTTTTGCGTGTGAATTTTGCCGAACGGATCGCTTTCACGCGCTTTTCGGCGGTACAGGGAAAGCTGCGGATGTTCCGGTCCCCCATTTTTTGCCGCGGCGGGGGCGGGACGCGCGGCAAAGCCGCGCTTTGGAGCGCCGGACGAACGTTATATCTTTCAGCGGCGCGTTTTGCGCTCCATGCGCCGCGTGCCTGCGGCACGCGGCGGTCCCGCCCCCGCCGCGGCAAAAAATGGGGTGTGCTACCTGCAAAACCTGTGGTTGCCGATCACAACGATGACCGGGCGCGACCACATAAACGCGTTTGCCGTCTTTGCCGGATTGTAATAGTAGATTGCGCCGCCGCTGGGGTCCCAGCCGTTCATCGCGTCCTGCGCCGCCTTGCGCGAGGTTGCGTTGGGCGCCACGTTCCAGTTGGAATCGTTCACGCACGAAAACGCGCCTCTTTGATAGATCACGCCGGCGATCGTGTCGGGAAACGACGCGTGCGCCACGCGGTTGAGCACGACCGCGCCCACGGCGACCTGCCCGGTATAGCTTTCGCCGCGCGCTTCGGCGGCAATCAGCTTTGCCAACAGCGTCAGATCGTTGCTGCTTGTGCCGGTGGAGGAGGATGAACCGCCAAGACCGAGATACAGCAGCGTTTTTTGTCCGGCAACGCCGTCCGCTGTCAGCCCGACGCTTTTTTGAAACGCACGCACCGCCTTTTGCGTACCCGTGCCGTAAATCCCGTCGACCGCGCCGTTGTAAAAGCCGAGGGTTTTCAGCTTTTTCTGAATCGAGCGTACCTCCTGCCCGCGTGTGCCGAGCTGTGAGAGCACCGCAATGGGTGTGCCCGCTTCCAGATCGACCGTTTGCGAAAACGCGCCGACGCCCACCATCAAAAACAGCGCCAGCGCCGCTGCCATTACTCTTTTATAAAACCGCTGCCTCAATCTGACCGCTCCCTTTCGTGGGTAGTTTGGTCAGATTGAGGCAGTTTATACGTTCCGTGTTTACTTTGCGTCGTACCAGGTTTTTCCGCTGTGCACGTCGCAAACGAGCTTCACACGCAGCTTTGCCGCGTTTTCCATCTCTTCCTTGAGCAGTGCGCTGATGATTTCGGCGTCTTCTTCCCTGCATTCGATGATCAGCTCGTCGTGCACCTGCATGATGAGCTTTGCGTCCGGGTGCTCCTCTTTGAGCCGCCTGTCCACATGGATCATCGCCAGCTTGATGATGTCGGCGGCTGTGCCCTGCACGGGCATATTCATCGCCACACGTTCGCCGAACGCCTGCAGCATCTTGTTGCTCGCGGTCAGCTCCGGCAAATAGCGCCGCCGCCCGAACAGCGTTTTTGCATAGCCGTTTTCCCGCGCGAGGGCGATCTCGTTTTGCATAAACGCCGCGATGCCGCTGTAGTGGTGCAGATATCCTTTGATATAGTTGTCCGCCTCCTTGCGCGTCACGCCGATGTCCTTGGCGAGCGAAAACGCGCCGATGCCGTAAACGATGCCGAAATTGACCGCCTTTGCGCGCAAACGCAGCAGGGGCGTGACCATGGGCAGCGGCAGACCGAAGACCTGCGAGGCTGTGATGGCATGGATATCGTCGCCGCTTTCAAACGCGGCGATCATCGCCTCGTCGTTCGAAAGCGAAGCGAGCACGCGCAGCTCGATCTGGGAATAGTCGGCGTCCACAAGGACGTTTCCCGGCGCGGCAACAAAAAACCGGCGCAGCTCCCGTCCCTCTTTTCGGCGCACGGGAATGTTTTGCAGATTCGGCGAAAGCGAAGAGATGCGCCCGGTGCGCGTTTCGGTCTGGTTGAGCGTGGAGCGGATGCGCCCGTCGGCCTCGATCTCCTTACGCAGTCCGTCGCAGTAGGTCGATTTCAGCTTGGACAGCATCCGGTATTCCAGCACATCCGCCACGATCGGGAACTCTGCGGCAAGGTCTTCGAGTACCTCGGCGTTCGTGGAATAGCCGCTTTTGGTCTTTTTCTTTGCCGGAAGCCCCAATTTTTCAAACAGCACCACGCCGAGCTGCTTCGGGGAGTTGAGATTGAACCGTTCCCCGGCCTGCTCGAAAATGCGCGCTTCAATCCCTTCGATCTGCGATTGCAGCGTTTCGCCGTAGGCGGCGATGGCGTTTTCGTCCACAAGAAAGCCCGTGTTTTCCATCCCGGCAAGCACTTCGCACAGCGGCAGCTCCATGTCGTTCAGCAGCAAAAGCTGCTCGTTTTCTTTGAGCTTTTCCGTCAGCGCTTCGCAAAGGCGGGGGAGCACCGCTGCGCTTTGCACAAGAGCGTTTAAGCCTTCGGGCGCGTCCGTTTCCGGCACGGGAATGGCATATTCTCCGGCAAGGCGCAAAACGTCGTAATCGTTTGCCGCCGGATTCAAAAGATAGCCCGCAAGCTCGGTGTCCATGGTCAGATTGCAAAGCGAAAGGTCGCGCTTTTGCGCAAAGCGATACAGCGCCTTTGCGCCCGACGTGATCTTCGGATAAGGGCTTTGCAAAAACTGCGTCAGGAACGTGTCGAAATCCAGACAGTTCGCCTGCACAACGGAAACGGTATTCTCTTCGGCAAAGCAGAGCACATCCGGCGTTTCCCCGGAAAACTGCGCGGTAAAATATGCGGCGTTCGCGTTTTTGAGTCTGCCGAGCAGCCCCATGAGATCGCGCTCTTCGCGCACAGAAAACGCGGGTGCTTCCTCGGCTGCGGCGGCGGGCGTCACGTCGGTCAGATGCAGCTTTTCAATGATGGAAAACATCTCCAGTCGCGCCAGCAGACGGATCGCCGCCGGAATGTCGCCCTTTGTCGGAAGATAGCTGTCGGGGTTCAGGTCGATCGGCGCTTCTTTGCAGATCGTGCCGAGCGTGCGCGACAAAAACGCGCTGTCCTTTCCGGCCAAAAGCTTTTCGCGCACGCCCTTTTTGATGTCCAGCTCGTCTAAATGCGCATAGATGCGGTCAATGCTGCCGAAGCGCTGAATGAGATCGGTTGCGCCCTTCTGTCCGATGCCGGCCACGCCGGGAATGCGGTCGGAGGTGTCGCCCATGATCGCTTTGAGCTCGATCATCTGCGGCGGTGTGAGCGCGTATTCCTGCATCAGCGTCTCTTCGTCATAGGGCGTTGTGACAGCTTTGCCCATTTTGGTTGCGGCAAGCAACACGGTCGTCTGTTTGCTCACAAGCTGCAGCGCGTCGCGGTCGCCGGTTGCAAGAAAGCATCGGTCGCCCTCTTTGCACTGCGCGGACAGCGTGCCGAGTATGTCGTCGGCCTCGTAGCCCTCCTGCTCCACGATTTTGTAGCCGAGGTCGCGCAGCAGCTCCTTGAGCAGCGGCATCTGGCTTGCCAGCTCCGGCGGCATACCCTTGCGTCCGGCCTTGTAGCCGTCATAGAGCTTGTGGCGGAACGTCGGCGCACGCAGGTCGAACGCGAACGCCACATGGTCGGGCTCGCACTCCTCTTTGAGCTTGATGAAGATATTCATAAAGCCGTAAATGCCGTTGGTGAACTGGCCGTCCTTGGTTGTCAGCAGCTTGATGCCGTAAAACGCGCGGTTGACAATGCTGTTGCCGTCAATGACAAGAAAACGCATAAGAACCTCCGAAAACAATGTTATAAATGATTTTTATTAGTATATCATAAATTGCGCAAAAAGTGGTGCATTTTTTGAAACTTTGTGATAGAATATCAAAAAAAGCAAAGGATTAACTGTTTTGAAGCTTGGAAATTTGGAACTGGATTCCCGCACGGCCGGACTTGCGCCGATGGCCGGCGTGGCAGACAGAGCGTTTCGGGAGCTGTGCTGCGAATTCGGCGCAAGCTATGTGGTCAGTGAAATGGTCTCGAGCAAGGGGCTGACGATGCACGACCGCAAAAGCCGCGAACTGCTGGTGCTTTCGCAAAAGGAGCGTCCGGCGGCCGCGCAGATCTTCGGCAACGATCCGGTCGTTATGGCCGCGTGTGCTGCGCAGTGCCTTTCGTTTGCGCCCGATGTGATCGACATCAACATGGGCTGCCCCGCGCCGAAGATTGCCGGAAACGGCGGGGGAGCGGCGCTGCTTAAAAATTTGCCGCTGGCGGAAAAGATCATCCGCGCCGTGGTGCAGGCGGTCGATGTGCCGGTCACGGTGAAAATGCGCCTCGGCTGGGACGCTCAGACCCCGGTGGCGGTGGAGCTTGCAAAACGCGCCGAAAACGCCGGCGCCGCCGCTGTGACGGTGCACGGACGCACGCGGCAGCAGATGTATGCCCCGCCGGTGGATGTGGAGAGCATTGCCGCCGTCAAGCGCAGCGTGTCCATCCCCGTGATCGCCAACGGCGACATCACCGACGGACTTTCCGCCGCAAAAATGCTGGAGGAAACGGGCTGCGATTATCTGCTTGTGGGACGCGGTGCACTCGGCCGGCCGTGGGTGTTCAGCCAGATTGCGGCCTATTTGAAGCACGAGCGTGTGTTGCCGGAACCGCCGCTGAGCGAACAGATGCGCGTGATGCTGCGTCACATTCAGCGCATTTGCGATTACAAGGGCGAACGTGTGGGGATGCGCGAAGCGCGCAAACACGCGGCGTGGTACATTCGGGGCGTGCGCGGCGCGGCGCAGTATCGCCAGCGCGTCGGGGCGCTCTCTTCGATGGAGGAATTGGAAAAACTCGCGTTTGAAATTGTCAAAGAAAACAGTTTTTGACAAATTTGTCAATCTTTGAAATGGAATTTCACAGTCGATTCAAAGACCGGTTATTGACGAACGCGGCAAGCTGTGTTATAATGAAGTTACAATTGATTAGGAGGTTGATTTTTCATGGAAATGATTCAAAAAGTCATGGCGCTGCTCATGTCGCTGCTGATGTCGTTTTTGGCAAGCATCGGTCTTGTGAAACCGCAAAACGCCGCGATTTCGCTGAGCTACGGTACCGAGGCGTCGCAGGTGATGGACGTGTATTTGCCCAACGGCGCTGAAAGCAAACAGACCAACGCGGCTGTGCTTGTGCTGCACGACGGATTCTTTGCTTCCGGCAGCAAGAGCGATCTCAAGAGCACGTGTGAATCCATCACGAGCCACGGCTATATCGCCGTCGCAATGGATTACCGTCTGCTCAAGGCCGACACAAAAGCGGTCACGGTCTACACCGTGCTGGACGACATGACCAAGGCCATTCAGAAGCTCAAGGATTATTCGGCGGAAAACAAGCTGAACATCACGAAGATCGGTCTGTCCGGTGATTCCGCCGGCGGCTACTACGCGATGATGTATGCCTATTCGCGCATCATTTATTCGCCCATCCCGATCGTGTTCGTGTCTGCGCGTGTGGCGCCGTCCGATATGAACTATGCGCAGTGGAAGGGCTTTTACACCGACCAGCAGTACATCGATATGATCAACCTGCTCGGCGGCACGTCCTTCAAGGTGGAGGATCTCGCATCAAACAACGCGACCCTTGCCCGTGCGCAGCTCTATCTCTCCCCGGTGTATTACCTGACCCGCGCGAGCGTGCCCACGCTTTTCGCCTATGCGCCGAAGGATACCGTGGTTCCGTTTGCCAACAAGGACGCGCTTGAAAAAGAGCTGACGGCCTGCGGTGTTGTGCACGATTACATTGAATACTCCAACGCCGGCCACGACCTCGGCTCCGTGTGGAACAATATTGTCAACGCGGCCGACTTTTCCGACCAGCTTGTGAATTACTGCAACCGCTACTTTGGCTGAATCCCATCAACAAACGACCCGCTGCAAAGCTTTCGAATGCCGGAAGCTTTGCGGCGGTTTTTTATGCTTTCCAAATCATTTGGTTTGTCAGA
>JAFTCX010000026.1 GCA_017454485.1 Clostridia bacterium
AGACCGTGTTGTCATCCGCGTCGCGGATCGGCTCTGCGTCGCCGGTGATCAGAACCACGGGCATCTTGCCGCGGCGCACGTCAATGTCCACATAGGCAAAGGCGTTTGCGCAGACGGAAAACAGCAGAATAAGTGCCAGAAGGAAAGAGAATACTTTTTTCATGATGCAGCGCTCCTTGTGTTTTCTTGAACGGTTTTTTTCATTATAATCTGCTTCCCGCGTTTTGTCAAGAAAGTTCCCTTGCATTTCTTTGCGCTTTATGCTACAATGATGCCCCAACGTGTGCCGAAAGGAGTCCTCTTCATGTTTCACTTTTTTGCCATGCACGCACGCATGAAATACATTCAGCGCTGGGCGCTGATGCGCTCGTCGCAAACGGAAAACCTCAGCGAACACTGCAACGACGTTGCGGCCATCGCCCACGCGATTGCCGTTTTGAAAAACGTGCGCTTCGGCGGCAACGTCAACGCCGAACGCGCCGCGGTGCTCGGTCTGTATCACGATATGCCGGAAATTCTCACCGGCGATATGCCCACGCCGGTCAAATATCACTCCGCCGCGCTGCGTTCCGCCTTTGCCGAAGTGGAGCGCGCCGCGTGCGAACGCTTGCTTTCCATGCTGCCGGAGGATCTGCGTCCGGTCTACAACAGCTATTTCTTCCCCCAGCCGCAGGACGCCGAGCTTTGGAAGATCGTTAAGGCCGCGGACAAAATCTCCGCGCTGCTCAAGTGTGTGGAGGAGGAAAAGGCCGGCAACGGCGAATTCCGCAGCGCGCTGACATCGACCCGCAGCGCCATCGACGCGATGCAGCTGCCGGAGGCGAACGCCTTCCTCGATGATTTCCTCGCGGGCTTCTATCTGAATCTGGACGAGCAGAGCCGTTAAGTACGCAAAGAGTGCCGGTAGCTGCCATTCGTTCGCGCCGGTGTTCAAAAAATATTCATTGCTTTTTCACTGAAAGTATGTATAATAAAAGAGATTATCGAAAAGGAGTGTATCGACGATGGATCCCATTCAAGTTGACTTCACAGGCGGCTCGTCCGGCAAAGGCAAGGGCAGCGGAAAAGACGCCTATCTCGTTCCGCAAAAAGCCGGGCTGAAAACCGTGCTCAGCCTCATCGGCACCGTGCTCGGCGCAGTGATCGCCTATTATTTCATGCTGCCGCCGATGAATTTCAAAAGCACACAGATGTATCTGTTCTTCGGCGTTGTCGCCCTGATCTATGTTGCACTGCAGGCGCTTTTGAGCGGCATTCTCGCAAAGCCGGAATACGGCGCCTATGTCAAAAAGAAAGCGCTCATCCCCGGTGCGATCATTTTGCTGCTGGCGGTCATCGTCGGCATCGGCATGGTGATCTCCTCGGTCGTGTTCCGTGCAGGCTCCTACAGCCGCATCATCGATGTGGATGAATCCAAGACCTTTGTCAGCGACGTTGCCGAAGCGAACTTCCAAAGCGTTCCCGTGCTCGACGACGCTGCCGCCGCCGCGCTGGCGAACCGTGCGCTCGGCGATCTGAGCTCCATCAACAAAGTCTCGCAGTTTGAGCTTTCCGGCAAATTCACGCAGATCAACTATAAAAACGCCCCTGTGCGCGTGACCACCCTCGCCTACGGCGACATTTTCAAGTGGTTCAAAAACACCTCCACGGGCTTCCCGGGCTATATCGTTGTGGACATGGTCACACAGAAGGCCGACCTCGTTCTGCTGGAGGAGGGCAGCTATATCCGCTATTCCACCGAGGAACATTTCGGCAAATTCCTGATGCGCCATCTGCGCTTCAAGTATCCGACCTGCATCTTCGACACGCCGCATTTTGAAATTGACGAAAACGGCGAACCGTTCTGGATCTGCCCGGTGCTCGACAAAACCATCGGTCTGTTCGGCGGCACCGACGTCAAGGGCGTTGTGCTTGTGAACGCCATCACCGGCGAAAGCACACAGTACAGCATCGACGAAGCGAAGAGCAACGCCTCTTTGCAGTGGATCGACGTGATCTACTCCAACCCGCTGCTGGTGGAACAGTATAACTACCACGGCAAATACTCCGGCGGCTTCATCAACTCCATCATTGTGCAGGACGGCGTGAAGGTTGCCACGGAAGGCTCCAACTTCCTTGCAATGAATGACGACGTGTATATGTACACCGGCGTCACGAGCGTCTCCGGCGACCAGGCGATCATCGGCTTTGTGCTGGTGAACATGCGCACCAAGGAAGCGAACTTCTATGAGGTTTCCGGCGCAAAGGAATACTCCGCCGCCTCCTCTGCGGAAGGCGTGGTGCAGGACTACGGCTATCTTGCCACCTTCCCAATTCTGCTGAACATCAGCGGCCAGCCGACCTATTTTATGTCGCTGAAGGATACGGCGAACCTTGTCAAGCGCTATGCCATGGTCAACGTGCAGAACTATCAGGTCGTTGTCACGGGTGACACGATCGCCGAATGCACCGAGGCCTATGTGGCAAAGCTCAAGCAGAACAACATCATCATCAAGGTCGATATCGACGAGATCAAGGAAGCGACCGACAACAACAGCACCGAAACCGAAACGCCCGACGCGCCTGTGGCCGACGATTCGACCAAGACAATCAAGGGGGAGATCACCGATATCCGCACGGCGGTCATGAACGGCGAGAGCGTTTACTTCCTGCGCATTCAGGGCAGCAAGAAGTATTTCAAAATTGCGGCGTCCGACGCGCAGGAGGTCATCATCCTGAACGTGGGCGACGAAGTGACCGTGACGTATGAAACCGGCAGCGGAGCCATTCTTTCCGCAAAGGACGTTCAGGCATAACAGGATTATTGAAAGCAGGCAGACACCATGGATAAAAAAGCAAAGCAGTCCTCCGCGCTCGTCATCTTTCTGTGCTGGGCCGCCTATACGGTCGCCTATCTGGGGAGGCTGAACTTCAACGCGTATATTGAACCCATCCGCGAACAGATCGGCGCAAGCAAGACCGAGATGGGTCTTGTCAGCTCCTTCTTCTTCTTCTCCTACGGTGCCGGCCAGCTCATCCACGGCATTCTCTCGCGCAAATACAACACACGCTATTCCATCGCCGTTGCGCTGATCGGCTCCGCGCTCGCAAACGTCGGCATGGCGCTTTGTCCCGGCGTGGCTGCCATGAAATATGTCTGGCTGCTGTGCGGCGTGTTTCAGTCCATCCTCTGGAGCTCGCTGATCAAAACGCTGTCCGACCGCCTGCCGGACGAGATGCTTTCCAAAGCGGTCGTTGTCATGAGCACGACCGCCGCGCTGGGCACCTTCCTCTCTTACGGCTTGTCGGCGCTGTTTTCCTCCATGCACGTCGACTATCGCTGGATTTTCTATGCACCCGCCGCGGTGCTCACCGCCGTCGGCGTCTTGTGGTTTCTGCTGCTCGGCAAGGCCGACCGCAGCATCCGGGCAAACGAAAGCGCGGCCTATGTGCCGAAAGCAAAGCAGCGCCCGTCGCTCACGCCTGTGTTTGTCAGTACATCCATTCTGCTGGTCTTTGCCGCAATCTCCAACGGCTTCATCAAGGACGGCGTGACGACCTGGACCCCGTCGATCCTCAAGGAGCGCTACGGGATGGAGGCGTCAATGTCCATCCTCATCACCGTACTGCTGCCGCTGATCGCGATCTTCGGCGCAACGATCTCCGCAACGCTGTATAAAAGAATGAAAAGCACCTCCAAGCTCGACGCTGTTTTTTACGGCATCGAAACGCTTGTGCTTTCGCTCGTGTTTTTGCTGGCGCGCGCACGTTCGACAAACGGTATTGCGAAAAGCCCTATGATTCTGATCGTACTTTTCGCGTGTTCGGCCATGCTGATGGCAGCGGTCAACAACGTCATCACAAGCATCATCCCGCTGACGATGCGCGACAAAATGGATTCCGGCCTGCTCGCCGGCGTGCTTGACACGTTCTGCTATGTCGGCTCCACTTTGAGCACCGCCCTGCTCGGCTATATCGCCGACCACGGCTCCTGGAACGGCGTGTTCCTGTGTCTGCTGCTCTTCGGCGCGGCGGCATGCCTTTGCTGTGCAATCTCGATCCCCATCGGAAAGAAAGCGCCCGATCACGCGATGTAACTGTAACGGACGCAAAAAGAATACATTTATTTTGGAAAGGAGCACCCCCTATGAAAGTCTTTATGATCGGCGGTACCGGCCTGCTTGGCTGCGAGGCCGCAACCACTCTGATCGCCCGCGGGCACAGCGTCACCTCCGTTGCGCTTCCGCCCTTGCCGGAAGGCGCCCCCATCCCGAAAGAGATGGAGATCATTTTCGGCGACATCAACAAAAAGACCGACGCAGAGATCGAAGCGCTGCTGGAAGGCTGCGACGTGTTCATCTTTGCCGCCGGCGTTGACGAGCGCGTGGAGTTCCCCGCCCCGGTACTGGATTACTATCACAAATACAACATCGCGCCGCTCGAGCGCATTCTGCCGCTCTGCAAAAAAGCGGGCGTCAAACGCGCCGTTGTGCTCGGCTCCTATTTTGCCTACCTCGCAAAGCTGCGCCCCGACATGAAGCTGACCGCGCGCAACAAATATTTTCAATCGCGCATCATGCAGGAGGAGGTTTGCGCCGCCTTTGCAGACGACACCTTCGGCGTGGCAGTGCTGGAGCTGCCCTACATCTTCGGCACACAGCCGGGCAGAAAACCGGTTTGGACCATCCTCATCGAGCAGATCGGCTTTATGGACAAATGGCCGTTCACCATGTATCCGAAGGGCGGCACGGCGATGCTGACCTGCCGTCAAGTCGGTCAGGCGATCGCGGGCGCCGCAGAGCGTCGGAGCACCGGCTTTGAAGCGATCCCCATCGGCATGTATAACCTCAAATGGACCGAGTTCCTCTCCATCGTCTATGAAGCACGCGGCATGGGCAAGGACCGCAAAATCGTTTCGGTGTCGCCGTGGATGATGAAAATGGGCATGTTCAAGGTCGCCGCCGACTACAAAAAGCGCGGCATCGACTCCGGCATGGACCCCTTCGGTCTGCCCGACATCATGGACCTTGACCTGTTCATCAACGACGCCTACTGCCGCGCCCTCGGCGTGCAGGACGACGACATCGGTGCGGCGATCGCCGATTCCATCCGCGTGTCCGAGGCCGCCTATAACGGCACGGTCAAGCTGCTGGAAATGAAGGGTGAGTGAGAATAGCTGTTAGCTATTAGTCGGTAGTCGTTAGTCGTTAGTCAGTAGTAAATTGAACCCCACCGTGGTTTGTTCCGCGGTGGGGTTGTTTTATCATTATGCAAGGTTCTTGTTCAGGATGATCTTTCCCTGCCATCCTGCAGCAACAAACGCGTTTTTCATTTTGTTGTTTTTCACATAGATTTTGCAGCCCTTCGGCAGCGTTTTCAAAAATGCGCTGCCGCCGTCGGAAAGAAACGCCTTTTTCGTGCCGGACACAATCAGCTTTTTCAGCCCTGTCCCGGCGAACGCGCCCGCGCCGACGGACTTGATCTTTGCCGAAAGCGTAAAGCTGTTCAGCGCCGCGCAGCCCTTGAACGCCTTTTTGCCGATCACTGTGATCTTCTCGGTGTTGACGATCTTTTTCAGGGCGGTGCAGTTGATGCAGGCAAGCTCCTGAATTTGAATCGTTTTTGCGCTCCGGGGCAAAACAATCGTTGTCAGGGTCTCGGAATCCGCCAGAAAACCTTTCAACAGCACAAACACGCCTTTCTGGTCTGCAAAAACGATCTTTTTGATCTGCGGTTTTGTTCCAAACACCGTCCCCTCCAGTTTGCATCCGGTGGGAATCGTAACAGATTTCAGCGGACAGCCGAAAAATGCGTTACGACCGATACGATTCACAGTGCTTGGAATACTGATACTTGTAAGCTTTTTGCAACTTTTGAATGCAGCAGAAGCAACCGCCTTCACACCGTCTTTTAGAACTGCTTTTCGTAGATTGGAACAGCTATCAAAGGAATTTGTTCCGACGATTTCCACAGATCCGGGAATGGTGATGCTTTTCAGTGACTTCATGCCACGAAAAGCACCTGCAATGGTTTGAACTGTTTTTGGAATTTCATAGCTGTTCAGATTCGGAAGACAACTGAAACTATCTGTGCCGAGCGTTCTCAGATTAACCGAAAAGTGAATCTCTGTTACTTGAGAAGCAATCGGCGCCTGATACACATACGTTTTATCCATATAGATGTCAGCATCGTCATCATAACCGAGGTCAATCGCTGTAACAGGCCTTCCGTCAATCTCATCAGCGATGTTGATTTTTTTGCATTTCTTCATAGCTGTAAGCGTGTCGAAATAGCTGACTACAAAATAAGAACCTTTCGGATACGCAGAAGTCGGCTCTGCATACATGTAAACCACATGATCTTCCACTTTAGCAGACGGATCGTTCAAAATGCGAGAAACGCGAACATTGAAGTATTCGTCAACGGCATTAACATTGTCTGTCGCTGCGGCACTTTGCGCCGAAAACAATGCAAAAAAGCAACTCAGAGTTAACAGAAGCAGAAATAGTTTTGTTCTTTTTTTCATGGAAATACCTCCTTAAAAACTGAAACTTTTAAACCGATGCGTCTTGAGATTATACTACTACGAAACTCCCGTTATTTGTCCTAGTTACACGGAAGACGCCGTCTGCCTTATGTGCGGAAAGTGTGCTGGTGACGTTAACTGAAAACAGTAAATCTGCTCTTCCGTTCCCATCGGCATCATGATCAATTGCGGTTCCTTCAATTTCAAACTTCGTGTATTTATTGACTCCACTTACCATCACGTTAGAAACGTCAACAACGATTTTGTCCGGTGTGTATTGTTTATAGCTTACTCCACCAACGGTGACGTTTGTATAAACACCATCGACCATTTTTGCCCAAAGAACAACATTTTTACACGGATTATAATAGCTATCGTTTGAATCCTTTCCATACCACTTTGGAATAAATAATCCACATGTCGGAGAATAGGCAATATCAGGATGCGTAACACTTGTTGTCGGCAAAAGATTTTGTACAATAAAGATATCGGAATTGCTTTCTGACACTAGGAAGACTTCATTGCCGCCAATCGTTTGAATCCGAGCTATGGTAAATGCAAATCCACCGGTAACACCTGAAAGTTTATAGTTAATAATGAATGAATTGTTATTGTTATAACGTGTAATGTTTCCAAGCGCTTGATTATAGTCAACCAAGTTACCATTATTATCATAATGCTTAGCTGTCATCACAGTATAATTACTGTATCCGATTGTGGAACCATTTGCCAGATTGTGCAGATAGGATCTTGAAATTCGGATGATTTTATTTTTTGTTGCGTCAGCAATCGTTCCGATCGGTGAGTTCGCGTTGTCAATGTTGGAGCTTGCAAGGATATAGACATAGCTGCTTGTTACGGTCATGCCGTTTGCGTGACCGACAAACTGAATGTAAAATCGGTTATAAACCGAAGGATTGGAAATGTCTGGGTAATAATAAAAATATCCGTTTGAGTTTTCGCCGGAATCGACAACCTTCACTGTATACAAACAGTTGGCGTTGTCGCCAAATGCCATTGCACTTAAATTAGTATAAGTTGTATCGGAAGTTACATTTGGAATTGAGATTAAACGAACTGGTTCATTTATGGGGATAATGTTTCCTGCGGCTAACGACCAAATGGTTTGTCCCGTCAATGTGACTGCCAGAATCAAGAATAATGCAAGTGCTTTTGAAAATGTCCTTTTCATAATGATTAATCCTTTCATTGGTTATTCTACAAGATAAATACTCTGATCATTAATTGTTCACCTTTTTCCAAAATGTTTAATAGTAATTGTGCGCTAATTCTCCTTTCAGCGGGTGGCTTTTAGTAGCTACTGATCATATCGTATCATAAAAAAGTATAATTGTCAACAATGTATTTATAAAAAAGTTGTTTACAAAAAATAATTTTTGTGATATAATATTCCCGCAAAGGCAGGTGATGCCTTCCCATGGGTAAAAATCAAGACAGCTACAAGCGCGGCACGGCGGAATTTTTGATACTGTTCCTGCTGCAAAAGGAAGAAATGTACGGCTATCAGATCACGCAGGTCATGGCCAAAAAAAGCGGCGGGCGCTATACGCTCCTGCTTGGTTCGTTGTATCTCATTTTGCAGCGGATGGAGGAGGACGGCCTTGTGACCAGCCGTACCCAACTTGTCGGCAAAAAGATGACGCGCCGCTATTACGCCATCACGCCAAAGGGCGAAGCGCATTTGCAGACCATTCTGCGCGAATACGACGAGATCTGCAAGGGCGTGAATCTGATTTTGGACAGGGAGGTCGATTCCGATGGGCAATGAAGCAAAAAAACGCTATTTGAGCGCCGTCAAAAAGAATCTGCGCTGCTCCGAAAAACAAAAGAAGTCCTTCCTTGCTGAATTGGAAGCGTCGCTGAACGCATTTTTATCCGAAACGCCGGATGCGACCGAAGCCCGGCTCGGCGAAATGTTCGGCGCACCCGAAAAAGTTGCAGAGGATTTTCTTACCACATTAGACGCAAAGGACATCAAAAAAGCCTTCGGCTGGAAAAAGATTGTTTTGATCGGTGTGATTATCGCGCTGCTGATTTGGGGTGCCGGGGTTACGATTGCATTGATTGATAGTCATGTTGATGCACACGGATATGGTGTTGAATCCATCGGTAATGATAATACTGGTTATAAAATAGTAACTATGGAGGAGTTCTCATGAAAAGAATAGTTTCGCTGTTCCTTACTTTACTTGTTTTACTCTGTTCTTTTTCCTGCATGGCATTTGCCACGAACGAAACAGTGCTTTCTGTTGAACATTTTGAAGATGGCAGCTATGGTGTCGTTTCGATGTCAAAATCAATTGTACTTTTTGCAGGCAGAGGTTCAGTGACAGAATCAAAACATTATTCCTACTATGACAACAATTCGAACTTAGACTGGAGAGCATCCATCACCGCCACTTTCAGCTATAACGGAACAAGCGCAAGCTGCACGGACGTTTCCAAATCCACAACCATTTATGACAGCGCATGGAAATGCACATCCTCAAGCTGCAGCAAAAGCGGCGCAACCGCAACAGGCAATTTCACATTTAAGCGCTACGTTTTGCTTGTTCCGGTGCAAACCGTCAACAAAACCTTGACGTTGACCTGCGACGCAAACGGAAACGTCAGCTAACCAAACAGAAGCCAATCGCCCCGCCGCGGAAGTTACATCCCACGGCGGGGTTTCATTTGCTAACAGCTAGCAGCTAACAGCTAGCAGCTACCGACTAACGACTAACGACTAACGACTATCAGCTAGCAGCTAACAGCTTACCCGTCCCCTAAATTTAATCGTTTTTCATCACTTTTCCCCTTGACAGCAAGGCCGCAGCGTGGTATAGTAGGGAATCATTAACCCTGTTAATTATTTTTTCGGAGGTGCCGGCATGGAACAATCGGAACTGCGTCAGGACGTGCTTGAGCTTTTTGCGCGTCTGTGCAACTCGCCCGCGTTTTGGGAGATGCAAAAAAAGCTCAAGGGCGCGTGCTTTTTGCTGGAATACCTGATGGAAAACAACGGCGTGAGCACTCCCGGCAAACTCGCCGAGCTGCTGCATGTTTCCGGCGCGCGCATCACAGCGATGCTTTCGGCGCTGCAGGCCAAGCACTATGTGGAACGCCGGGTCGATCTAAAAGACAAGCGGCGCGTCACGGTCCGGCTGACCGACAGCGGCCGTGCTTTTGTCAACCAGGAGCGCGCGCAGATCTTTTCTTTTGCAGACAGGGTCTGCAACACCTTGGGCGACGCGGACACCGCGCAGCTCATCCGCATCTCAAAGAAACTGCTCGGCGCGGAACAGAGCGCGCAGATGCAGGAACGCAAAGGAGGGGAAAGCGCATGAAACCGATGATTCGACGCAGCTTGAGCGTGCTGCTCGCACTGCTGCTGATGCTTTTGAGCGCGAGTGCGGCGTTCGGTCTGAACAACGCCTATCCCGCCGATGTGAACGAGGCTTCGGCCGCCGCCGCGCTGCGGCGCACAGATACGCTGATCAAAAACGCGACGGTCACGTTGAGCGGCAAAACCCTGTTTTCCACCGTATGCGAAGCGCTGTTTGCCGACGAGACGCTGTCCGAACTGCTCGGCAGCTTTTATTCTGCGGCCGACGACCGCCGCGCGGCAATGACAACGCTCGGCATCGACACGTCCCCCGCGGCATTAGCAAAGCATCTGCGCGCCTATCCTTCGGTTGCTTCCCGGCTGAAAAACGCCGAAACGTGGAGCGATGCGGACCTTTCCGGCGCAAAATGGAATGTAAAAACGCCCGACAGCTTTGCTGCGGCGCTCAGCGCAATGCTTTCGCCGTTCAACGATCTGCTTTATATGCTGCTTTGCGGCGGCACAGCAAGGCTCGGCCCGCTGCCGGTGAAGGGAGAACGCGGCTATGAAAACGGCCTTGTGCCGATCCTGCGCGCCCTCGGCTGTCCGCGTATGCTTGCCCCCGCCTCGTTTTATGCGCAAGCCGCTTCCGCACGCGGCAGCATGATCAAAAACATCGCCTCCACCCTGCTTTCCCTGCTCGACGCTTTGTGCAGCGCGCCGGCGGCAAAGCTGACCACTGTTTTGCCCGGGCTTGCGATCTTTGTGCGCGACGGCGAGCTGGAAAAAGCCGTGGATGCGCTGCTGCGTCCGCTTTCGGTGCGCATCGGCCCCTATATTGAACTGTTCTCCGGCAGCAAGGTGCTGTCTGTGCTGCTGTTTTTGCAAAGCCCCGGTCAGTATACGCTGAGCTTTACCGACAACGTCACCACCGGGCTCAATACCCTGCTGGAATCCTCGGGCGTACATCTGGCCGAGCTGAACCTCGACGCCTTTGCCGCCTGCAAGGGAAAGAACGCCGATTGCTTCATGGTGCTCATGCGCTGGCTGCTCTCTACGCTGCGGCTGAACGAAAACCTGCTCGGTGATTTTGCGCCTGCGGAAGCGGCGTCGATCTTGAACGCGATCACGGCCGGACTGCTGCATCACGGCGACGAATGGCTGCTTTCCGCTTATGTGCATCTGCTGACCGACGCGGAGGGCACACTCGTGGAAGTGCGCGCGCAAAAGGTCGATTTTGAGCGCGGCGAGATCGAATTTACAAAAAAGCTCAAGCGCAAACAGATGAAGCGCGTGCTTTCCGGCATCGACGACGTACTCGGTGAATTCACAGCGGATTCCACCGGCGACAATTTGACGGCCACACTGCGCAAAGCGCTTTATTCCTCCGACACCATAACGGCGCTTGTCAAGGGGCTGTACGGCGCGTTTTCCGGCGAAGACGCGCGACCGCTCGGCGCAATGCTTTCGCTGCCCGTGACCCCGTCTGCGCTGGCGCGGCGTCTGCCTGCCCGCTATACGGCGGCAAAGCGTGTGCTTTCTGCCGCAAGAAGCTGGGAAAGTCTCGGCAATGTGCCCTGGGGCTTTGCCAAGGGCCACCGCAGCGGCTTTGCTGCGGCGCTCACAGCGGTGCTGCAGCCGGTGCGTCCGCTGCTGGAAGCCTTTCTCGCCAACGGTGTGTTTGAAGTGTTCGACGCGGTGCGCGTCGGCGGCACCAACGGCTACAACACGGCGGTGCTGCCGCTGCTGGAAGCGCTCGCCTGCCCCGAAGAGCATCTGAAAACCTATGACGCCTATGTGACCGGCAAGGGCACGGACCGCATTTTGACCGATGTGCTCACCCCGGTGCTCGATCTTGTGGATCAGGTGCTCAAGCGCCCGGTCAATATGCTTGCGAAGCTGCTGCCGAACCTTGTCTTCTTTGTGCAAAGCGGCGGACTGTCCGATTGCATGGAGCATCTGCTCACGCCTGTGACGCTGCTGCTCGACACCCTTTCGCTCACACCGGAGGATTTCGGCGCGGATCTCTCTGTCTTCCGCGAAACCGACCTTTCCACGCTGATCTATGAGCTTTCCGGCGGCACGGACGCCGTTTCGCTGCTGGACGATATCAACTGGCCGCTGATCGCGTCGCTCGGCAAAGAGACCACCCGCGAAAGCAAGCGCACCTACCACGGCAAAGAAACGTCCGTGACCTATATCAAAAGCGACCCGAGCGCCGTTCTGCTCACACTGCTGCGCGGCATCGTCACCGCGATCAAGCGCCCGGAAAACGCCGAGGTGCTGAACACCATGGTCGCCTCCGCCGAAGGCGACAACGCCATGTTTGCCCAGTATGCGGACAGCATCCGCACGCAGATGGACGAGATGACGACCGACGAGCTGCTCGAATGGCTGTATCAGCTTTTGTTCCGGGAACGCGCAAAGAAGGAGCTGCGCGAGGACGACGGCTATGTGCCGGACTTCACCTATGAACCCGAACCGCCGCACACGCTGCGCACCGTGCTGCTGAGCCTTGGCGCTGCGGCCGTGCTTGCCGCCGGCGTGATCGTCTGGTGGCGCCGCAAGGAAATCGCAGCCCGGCTCGCCCGCCGCAAAGCGCGCAAACAATCCACCCCGGATGACAAGGAGGCATAATATGCTGATTTTAAAAGAGATCGTAAAAGACTATGTGACCGGCGACACCACGGTGCGCGCAATGGATCACATCAGCATCAATTTCCGCGAAAGCGAGTTCGTTGCCATCCTCGGCCCCTCCGGCTGCGGCAAAACGACCATGCTCAACATCATCGGCGGTCTGGACCGCTACACCGAGGGCGACCTTGTCATCAACGGAAAATCGACCAAGACCTTCACCGACGATGACTGGGACACCTACCGCAACCATTCCATCGGCTTCGTGTTCCAGAGCTACAACCTGATCCCGCACCAGAGCGTGCTGGCAAATGTGGAGCTGGCGCTGACGCTTTCCGGCGTTTCCAAGCTGGAGCGCCGCGAACGCGCAATCAAGGCGCTGGAGCGCGTGGGACTCGGCGAACATATCAACAAAAAGCCGGCGCAGATGTCCGGCGGCCAGATGCAGCGTGTGGCGATTGCCCGCGCCCTCATCAACGACCCCGACATCATTCTCGCCGACGAGCCGACCGGTGCGCTGGACAGTGAAACCAGCGTACAGATCATGCAGCTGCTCAAGGAGATTTCCGAAGACAAGCTCATCATCATGGTCACGCACAATCCCGACCTCGCCCACGAATATGCCAACCGCATCGTGAGCTGTCTGGACGGACGTGTGGTGAACGATTCCAACCCCTTCACGCCGGAAAGCGCGGATTTCAAACTGGAAAAAGAAAAAGCCGCCGCTGAAAAGGCCAAGGGCAAAAAGCCGTCGATGAATATGCGCACGGCGTTTACTCTTTCGCTGCGCAACCTTGTGACGAAAAAGTGGCGCACGTTTTTGACCGCCTTTGCCGGCTCCATCGGCATCATCGGCATCGCCCTTGTGCTCGCGCTGTCCAACGGCATTCAGCGCTACATCGACAAGGTGCAGAACGATACGCTGCTCGCCTTCCCGATGACGGTGGACAAACAGACGATGGATTTCAACTCCCTGATGAGCGACATGACCGGCATCGGCATGAACATGGAGCCGCAGCACGAGCTTGACGGGATCTATGTCAATCAGGCGTTTGAAACGATGCTCAACACCTTCATCACCCAGACGACCTCCAACAACCTCGGCGCCTTCCGCAGCTATGTGGAGGAGAACCGCGCCGAATTCAACGAGCTTTGCAACGACGTGCAGTATAAATATTCCACGCCGCTGAACATCTACAAGGCCGACACCGCCAACGGTGTGGTGCAGGTCAACCCGAACACACTGATGGATCAGTTCGACATGGGCTCCATGGGGCTGACGTCCTCGTTCACAAGCCAAATCACAGATTATACCAGCGCGGGGCTGACCAGCATCTGGACGCAGCTCATCGGCGACAACGATGTGATCTCCGGCCAATATGATGTGCTTTACGGCACACTGCCGCAAAAATACAACGATGTTGTGCTGATCGTGGACAGCCTGAACGAGATCAATGAAATGGTCGTTTACGGCCTCGGTCTGAAGGATCAGAAGGAATTCATGACCAATATGATGGCCGCGTTTGAAAGCGGCGAAGAACTCAAGGGCAACGCCGGCGAAAAGTTCACCTATGACGACATTCTGAACATGAAGTTCAAGCTCGTGCTCAACTGCGAATATATGAAGCAGGATAAAAAGACGGGCCTTTGGACCGATATGCGCGACAACTCGCTGTATGTCAAGCAGCTTGTGGAAAACGGCGAAGACATCAACATCGTCGGCATCCTGCGTCCGCGCAAGGACAACGTCATCTCCATCGGCACCGGCTCGATCGGCTACACCGAAGCGCTCATGCAGCACGCGCTGAAAAAAACCGCCGATTCCGCCGTTGTCAAGGCGCAGCTCAAGGACACCACGCATGACGTGATCACCGGGCTGGAATTCGTGAATCTCACGGTCAATGACTTTGATCTTTCGGACATCGACCTGCGCGAGATCGATTACACCAAGCTCGACATCTCTCCCTTCCTGTCCATGGCAAGCGAGATCGACCTTTCCCAGGTGGACATCATGGATCTGAGCTCCCTGTTCGATTTCGGCGATCTGTCCGCGCTGCAGAAAAAGCTGATGGAGGGCTTCCTCAACGACGATCAGGTGCTCGCGCTCAAGCAGGCGTATCTTGACACCATGAACGAAAAATGCTCGCTGGAAACCACCTACGCCACCCTCGGCTACAGCACGCCCGACACGCCGACGTCCATCTTCCTTTATCCGAAGAGCTTTGAGGCGAAGGACGAGATCAACAAGATGATCGAGTATTATAATCAGAAGGTCACCGACGACGGCCACGCTGAATACACCATCACCGCCACCGACTACATCGGTCTGGTCATGGACAGCGTGACGAAAATCCTCAACATCGTGACCTACGTCCTTGTCGCCTTTGTCGCCATCTCACTGGTCGTCTCGTCCATCATGATCGGCATCATCACCTACATCTCCGTGCTGGAGCGCACCAAGGAGATCGGCATTCTGCGCGCCATCGGCGCTTCCAAGCGCGACGTTTCCAATGTGTTCAACGCGGAAACGGTCACGATCGGTCTCGGCGCGGGGGTCATCGGCATTTTGGTCACGCTGCTGCTGGAGATCCCGATCAATCTGGCGCTGCATTTCTTAACAAACACCGGCGCTGCGGCGTCCTTGCCCTTTGTCGGCGGCGTGATTCTGGTCTTTATCAGCGTGTTTTTGACCTTCATCGCGGGTCTGATCCCGTCGTCGCTTGCGGCAAAGAAAGACCCGGTCGAAGCGCTGCGAACCGAGTAAGACGAAGTTGCGGCGGCCTCTTGACAAAAGAGACTGCCGCAGATATAATAGAAATACAAGAGAGCTATCTGATATCTAAGCGAATTAACCGCTCCGCAGGATCATTTTGGGGCGGTTATTTTTATTGTTAGATTTTTGTAGTTTTTTCCCGACACATTTTGTAAGAATTCCGCGCTATGATAAAAACGGATTCGGAAAGGAGATTTCTGTTTATGTACAATGTGCTGGTATGTGACGACGATCCCGCGATCCTGAACGCGGCGGCGATCTATCTCAAAAGTGAGGGCTACACCGTCTTTACCGCAGCGAACGGGAAAGAAGCCGTGGAAACCGCGCAAAAACAAACGCTGCACTGCATCATCATGGACATCATGATGCCTGTGATGGACGGCATCGCCGCGACGGTGAAAATTCGTGAACAAAGCAATGTGCCGCTCATTTTCCTCTCCGCCAAAAGCGAGGACACCGACAAAATTGCCGGCCTCGGTCTCGGTGCAGACGATTATGTGACAAAGCCGTTTTCACCGCTGGAGCTGCTCGCGCGCGTCAAATCGCAAATTCGGCGCTACACGGCGTTCGGCAACCTGGAAACAAAACCGACCGCGCTGACAACCGGCGGCCTTTCGCTCGACACACAGGCGCACGTCTGCACCGTGGACGGCGAAGAGGTGCGCCTGACTGCAACGGAATACAAGATCGTGGAATACCTCATGGTCAACATGGGCAAAACACTCTCCTCCACGCAGATCTATGAAAACGTGTGGAACGAAAATGCCTTTGCTTCCGACAAGACCGTGACGGTGCACATCCGGCGCATCCGCGAAAAAATTGAAATCGACCCAAGGAATCCGAAATATCTCAAGGTGGTGTGGGGCATTGGCTACAAGATCGAAAAAATTTGACAAATTCACAGGAAGAAAAGTGCTTTGCTTTTTGCTGGCGGTGCTGCTGGCCTTTTGCGGCTGCGCGTTCACGCTTTGGCAGGCGGCAACACTGGCGGAAGCCGAAACAAACACGGGCTCCTTCGTGACCGATGTTTTGCGCGGTGTAAAATCCACCGGCGAAGACGTGCCGAAGATGACAGCGTTTCGCAGCGAAAACACCACGCTGCAATCTCTGGCCGTGCAGCGGTATCTGTTTGGCGACGGCAGCAAGGAAGCCTATGAAGCGTATCAGAAAAACCGGGAGAACGTGTATTCCGGCCGAACCACGCGGCTGCGCGAAACGATTCTTGAAAACTGCAAAGGGGCGTCCGGCCGCGGCTCTCCGGCGGCAATTTTCACCTATCTGCCGCAGTCAATCATCAGCCTGCGAAAACTCGGCGCGCACGACAGCCATTTTGTGATCGGCGGTCTTTTGAGAGCGGACAGCAGCGGCCTTCGGTTCGAAACGGTGAATGAAGGCAATTATTATGTTTACGAATTCGACAGCGATGATTTCTACGATGACGACAGCAACCCGACAGAGCTGGAAACGACCATGTATGACGTTGTTACAGATCCGCAGTCTGTCGGCGGCAACGACGTCGATTATCAAAGCAGAAACGCGATTCCGAAGAAGATCAAAAACCAACTGCGCGACGGCGAGATCGCTGTGGAGCTTTGCAACACACAGTTTCGGGACGGGAACATCTATGACGGCTACTACGCCCTTTCTGTCAACGAAACGATCCTCCTTTCGCGCTACAGCGAGCCCAGAACAAACTACGGCAGCGCGTTTTCGTCCTTTGCAGAATTTCAAAACGCCTTTGAAAACCTTCGGCAGCTCACAAACGCGTATAAGAACCTGACCTTTGCCGTTGTTGACAACAAGACCGGCGTCGCGGTGTCCAACGTCTCCGCGCTCGACGGCAAAAAGCTTTCCAAGGACGATCTGCGCGTATTCACCAAGGCGAAGTGGAACTACAAAGCCGATCTTTTGCGCAACGATCCATTCGGCAGCAATCTGATCCTTTCCGATGCAGCGCAGCGCACAAACGAAACGGAGCCGATTTTTCTGAATGTCGTTTCGGGCGAGCTGAATGCGACGCTGTATGTTGCGTTTGACCAGACGCTTTCCAAAACGGATGTGTTCAGCCAATATCCCATGCGGCTGTCGGTTGTGCGCGAAAAAATCGGCGCGGTTCTGCTCGCAGACGCGGTGTGTCTGCTCGGCATTTTGCTTTGCGTGATCTACCTTGTGCTGCACGCAGGACGCAGATACGGCGACCCCGAAGTGCATCTGCTGAAAACCGACCGCATCTTTACCCTGCTGCGCACCGTTTTGAATCTCGGCGCGGCAACCGGGCTGGGCGGCGTCGCGGTTGCAGTGTTTGAAGAACTCATCAACGAGGGCGTTGTTGCCGCCATTTTCCTGAGTCTTGCGGGCGGCCTTTGTGCGGCAGGCATCGCGGCGCTGGGGCTCGATTGGCTGCTTTTCCTTGCGCGGCACATCAAAAACGGATCGCTGCTCTCCAACTTTTTTGCCGTGTGGCTGTGGAAAAAGAGCAAGATGATCTATCAAAAAAGGAAGGCCGCTCTGGCCGCAAAGCCGAAGCTCGTGCGCGATCTGCTCAACGACATTTTGCGCCGCGTGCTGCTGATGGGCTTTTTGCCGAACTTCCTTCTCGGACTGCTCATCGTGATCGTCGCGGCAAGAGGATCAATCGCGCTCTTTCTGATCTTTATGATCTTCGCCTATGACGTTTTTCTCGCGTTTTACATCTGCCGCTACGCCTATCACCTGCGCACAGTGATCGCCGCTGTGCATCAGGTCAGAAACGGCGAGTTGCACGTGCAAATCGAAACTTCAAAAATGCCGCCGGCGGTCAAAGCCTTCGCAGACGACGTCACAGAGCTGCAGCGCGGTTTGCAGACGGCCGTTGAAAACGCCATCCGCGACGAGCGCACAAAAACGGAACTCATCACGAATGTTTCGCACGATCTCAAAACGCCGCTGACGAGCATCATCAACTATGTGGATCTGCTGCGCCGCTGCAACATTCCCGACGAGACGGCGCAGGGGTATCTCGATGTGCTCGGCGAAAAAAGCGACCGGCTGAAAAAGCTGATCGAGGACCTTGTGGAAGCAAGCAAAGCCTCGGCGGGCGCGGTCAAGGTTTCGTTGACCGTGGTCAGTCTCGGCGAGCTGGCGCGGCAGCTGCTCGGCGAATATGCCGATGCGTTTGAAGAACGCGGGCTCAGCGTGATCTTTCAGCAGGGCGATGCGCCGCTGCGCGTTTGCGCCGACAGCAAGCTGAGCTACCGCGTGCTGGACAACCTGATGGGCAACATCAAAAAATACGCCATGCCCGGCACACGCGTTTATCTGACGCTTTCGCAAACGGCAGACCGCGGCGTGCTTACCTTGCGCAATGTGTCGCAGGAGCCGCTGGGCATTCCCGTGGAGGAGCTGCGTGAGCGCTTTGTGCGCGGCGACCGTGCCCGTTCGACCGAGGGCAGCGGCCTGGGGCTTTCCATTGCGGAGGACCTTTGCCGGCTGCAGAACGCGAAGCTCGATCTCTCCATCGACGGCGATCTGTTCACCGCAAGCGTGGCCTTCGTGCTGGCGAAGGATTAAACGTTTCGGTCAAATGCTGCGGCAGCGAAGCTTCGCTTCGCTGCCGCCCGTTGGCGGGGCGCATCTTCGCGCCTGCGGCGCGAAGAAAAAGGGACGCGAAAGGCCGCGGTGAATCCGAACCGCCGCTCCGAACGCGTCCCTTTGTGCGCGGCTTCGCCGCGCAATGCGCCCCGCCGACGGCACAGCGGCGCATTCGCGCCGCTGTGCCTCAAGTTCAGCCGAAACAAAAATCAGGCATGGAAAAGGACGCTTGGGGGCGCTCACAATAAGGGATCTGTTGCAGAATAGAAATCCAGTCGCAATTTGCACAAAGTCTTCAGATAGAATCAAAGAAAAGACGCTTTTCAGCAGCTTTTTGCCTCTGAAAGCGTCTTCATTTTGTACATGTTTTTTCGAACCGCCTATTTGCAACAAGGCCTTTCCTTTATACTGACAAATCAGAATTTATCGGAATCTTTTACAAATACGAATCTGTTGATCAGATTTCGACAAAAGACGTGATTTCCTGCTCTAAAAGACGGAATACGTTTGCGACCAGGTACCCGTCAGCGATTGCGTGATTCAGACGAACGGTCACAGGCAT
>JAFTCX010000027.1 GCA_017454485.1 Clostridia bacterium
ACTGATTAACTCGAACACGCAAACATTGGCGGCAAATTTTCCGTCATTTTGCACAGAAATCTCTTGAAAACCGGAAGGTTGTCTGCGCGATTTCTGTTGCATCTGACGAAAAATTTCCTCGCCAATCTTCACGCACCGAGTGAATCAGCGGGTACATAAACTGTGCCCGCACGGTTGCCGTGTGGGCGCATTTTGTGTGCGGCAAAAGAAATCCATAAAGTTAGGGCGCAAATCTTGAAATATAAAAAAAGAAATGATATAATTAAAAGAAATCTTTTCAGCACGGGAGGGATGCAGTATGCACAGAAAACAATGGAATGTCGCGTCGGTGGATAAAGCGCTTGCCGCGCAGATTGCCGAAACCTATCAGGTCGACGCGTTTGCGGCGCTGCTGCTGTCGTCCCGCGGCATCACCGAAGAAGCGCAGATTCGCGCGTTCTTGGACGATACGCCTGTGCTTTGCGATCCGTTTTCCATCCGCGACATGGACAAAGCCGTGCAAACGATCCAGCTTTCGTTGGACGCAGGGGAGCGCATTGCGGTTTACGGCGACTATGACGCAGACGGCGTCACCGCCTCGTCGCTGCTGTATCTCTATCTTGAAATGATCGGCGCGGACGTGGTGTGCTACATTCCCGACCGCAACAGCGAGGGCTACGGGCTGAACTGCAGGGCGATCGACCGCCTGTTTCAGGACGGCGTCAAGCTGATCGTCACTGTGGATAACGGCATTTCCGCGCTGAAAGAAGCCGAACACATCTATGACCTCGGCATGAAGCTCGTTGTGACCGACCACCACAAGGTCGGCGCCCATCTTCCGCGCGCCGAAGCTGTGGTCGATCCGCACCGCAGCGACTGCCCGAGCGAATTCAAAGACTGGGCAGGCGTCGGCGTCGCATTCAAGCTGATTTGTGCGCTCTCTCCCGAAGAGGAGGTGCCGGAGCTGCTTTCGCAGTTTGCGGACCTTGTAAGCCTTGGCACCATCGCCGATATTGTGCCGCTCACCGGCGAAAACCGCAGCCTTGTCAAAGCGGGACTGCAGCAGATCAACGAAGGACAAAGCCTCGGCATCCGCGCACTGAAAGCGGCTGTCGGCGCCGATAAAAAAGAACTGACCGCCAACGGCGTGGCGTTTTCCCTTGTGCCGCGCATTAACGCTGTGGGGCGTATCGCGCGCGCAGACAAAGCGTTTGAGCTTTTGATCAGCGAAAACGAAGACACCGCGATGCAGACCGCGCAGGAGATCAGCGACTGCAATGCCGCACGGCAGGCGCTTGAGCAGGAGATTTTCCGTCAGGTGCAGCAGCAGCTTACCGAAAACGAGCAAATGCGCTTTGACCGCGTGCTCGTGTTTGCCGGAGAAGGCTGGCACGGCGGCGTGATCGGTATTGTTGCCGCACGCATCGTGGAACGCTTCGGCAAGCCCTGCATCGTCATCACCGTGGAAGGCGACGAAGCGAAGGGCTCCGGCCGCAGTCTGGACGGCTTTTCGCTGTATGACTGCATTGGCAGTGCATCCGATCTGCTGACCCATTTCGGCGGCCATATGCTCGCCGCAGGCTTTGGCATCCATACAAAAGACATTGAGAAATTCCGACGCCGCGTGAACCAATATGCCAAAACGGTGGAAATGCCGTTTCCGACCGTCGGCATCGATTGCAGACTGCGCCCGTCGTTCATTTCGGCGGAGCTGCTGCCGGTGATTTCCATGCTCGAGCCCTTCGGCGCGGGCAATCCCCAACCGACGTTCGGGCTGTTCGATATGACGCTGCTTTCTGTGCAGGGCATCGGCGGCGACAAACACGTTCGGTTGAACCTGCAGCGCGGCGACAGCACGGTGCAGGCGTTGAAATTCGGCATCTCACCCGACCTGTTCCCCTATGTGCCCGGCGACCGGCTCGATCTTGCCGTGCGGTTGGAGCCGAATGAATATATGGGCATGCGGCGGGTCAGTATTTATATCAAAGACATCCGCATGGCCGGCACCGACGACAGCCGCTTTTTGCGCTCGGTGCGGCTGTATGAAACCATCCGGCGCGGCGAGCGTGTCAAAGAAGACGCGGCGCGCTACTGCTGCCCCGACCGCGCGTTCATCACCGGCGTTTACCGCTATATCCGGCAGCACACCGTGACAGAGGGCGACATCGACGTGCTGTGTTACCGTCTCGGCGGCGACGGCGCACACGCGTGCCGGGTGCTGATGAGCATCGACATCCTCAAGGAGATCGGCGTGCTGGCCACGGCTGCCGACGGCAGGATTGAAGCGGTGCAGGGCGTGAAGGCAAATCTGGACGCTTCCACGCTGCTGAAAAAGCTCAAAACGCTTTGCGGCGAATAAAGAATTCATTTTAGGGGGTGAATCTCCATGGCGGAACAACAAGGAGAACTCGGGTTTCAAAAACTGCTGGAAACGCTGAACGCGTCATCGTTCCCGGAAGCGGAGGTGACGCGGATCACGCAGGCCTACTGCTTTGCACGCGACGCACACGAGGGACAAAAGCGCCGTTCCGGCGAGCCGTATATCATCCATCCGGTCGCGGTTGCACAAATTCTTGCCGAGATGGGCATGGACGCAGACTCCATCTGCGCCGCGCTGCTGCATGACGTTGTGGAGGACACGCCCGTCACGGCACAACAGGTCAGAGCAAAGTTCGGTGAAACGGTGGAACAGCTTGTGGACGGCGTGACAAAGATCGGTCAGATCCCGTATACGCTCACGCAGGAGGAGCAGCAAAACGAAAATATCCGCAAAATGCTGCTTGCCATGTCGCGCGACATCCGTGTGATCATCATCAAGCTTGCCGACCGTGTGCACAATATGCGCACCCTTTCGTTTATGCCGGAGGAAAAGCGCCGGTTCAAGGCAAAGGAGACGCTGGAAATTTATGCGCCCATCGCGCACCGGCTCGGTATCCGCGCGTTCAAAGAGGAGCTGGAGGATCTTGCCATCCGCTATCTCGACCCCGTGGCATACGACGAGATCGCGCGCACGCTGGAACAGCAGGTGGAGTCGCGGCAGGCGTTTTTGGACAAGATCAAACGCCAGATCGAAGAGCGTGTGCAGCAGGATGTGCCGAAGGCGAAGCTGACCGGACGCATCAAATCCGTGCACGGCATCTACCGCAAAACCTATATGCTCGGCCGCACGATGGACGAGATTTACGACATCTATGCGGTGCGTATCATCGTCGATTCCGTGTTCGAATGCTATTACTGTCTGGGCATCATCCACGATATGTTCAATCCCTTGCCCGGCAGATTCAAGGATTATATCTCCACGCCAAAGCCGAATATGTATCAGTCGCTGCACACGACCGTCATCGGCAAAGACGGCATCCCCTTTGAGGTGCAGATCCGCACCTGGGAGATGCATTATACGGCGGAATACGGCATTGCCGCACATTGGAAATACAAGCTCGGCATCGGCGGCAAGGCAAAGTTTGAAGAGCGCCTTGCCTGGATTCGGCAACTGCTGGAAAGCCAGAAGGAAAGCGACGATGTGGAGGAGATCGTCAATGTCATCAAAAGCGATTTTTCCTCCGACGAAGTGTTTGCGTTCACGCCGAAGGGCGACGTGATCAGCCTGCCGATGGGCTCATCCATTGTGGACTTTGCCTACGCCATCCATTCCGCCGTCGGCTCCAAAATGATCGGCGCAAAGGTGGACGGCCGCATCACAACGCTGGACCACAAGATCAACAACGGTGAAATCATTGAGATTCTCACCTCCTCAACGCCGCGCGGACCGAGCCGCGATTGGCTGAAAATTGCAAAAACCTCCTCGGCGCGCAGTAAGATCAAAAGCTGGTTCAAAAAAGAAAAGCGCGACGAAAACATCATCGAGGGCAGAGCGGAGGTGGAACGCGAATTCCGCCGCAACAACATCACGTTGCCGGAAAAGCAGATGATGGAATTTTTGCAGAAGATCGCCGAAAAGCAGCGCTGCGCCACGGTGGATGATCTGTTCGCCAGCATCGGCTACGGCGGCCTTTCGCTCAACAAGCTCATTCCGAAGATCCGTGAGGAATACAACAAGCTCCAAAAGGAAAACGAACCGAAGCCTGCCGAGCTGCAGCCGGAGACGCAGGAGCAGAAAAAGGTTGTAAAAAGCCCGGAGGGCATCATCATTGAGGGGATCGACAACTGTTTGATCAAATTTGCCCGCTGCTGCGACCCGCTGCCAGGCGATGAGATCATCGGCTTCATCACCCGCGGCCACGGCGTTTCGATCCATACGCGCACCTGCACCAATGTGCCGCGCAATCTTGCCCTTGCAGCAGAGCCGGAACGCTGGGTGCGCGCCACTTGGGACGCCAAGACGGAAAGCTCCTATCGTGTTACGCTCGGCATCACCTGCGTCAACCGTGTCGGCATGCTCGCCGACATCTCCGCGCAGATTGCTAATATGCACGTGATGATCCATTCGATCTTCACCAAGGAAACGAAGGATACCCACATCATCATCTATGTAACCGTCACCGTCAATTCCGCCGCGCATCTGCATTCACTCAGCGAAAAGCTCAAAAAGGTCAAGGGCGTCGTGTCGGTGGAACGCACGGGACTTTGAGGCAATGCGCAATTCGTAATGCGTAATGCGTAATGAAAAGGAGAAGCTGTTGGTGTTAAAGGAGAACGTTATTGCAGACAAAAGCAAGCAATTTGCGTTGCGTATCATAAAAATGTATGAGTATTTGATCGCGGAAAAAATCGAAATTGTCTTAGCCAGACAGTTGCTGCGCAGCGGAACGAGTATTGGCGCAAATGTCAAGGAAGGCTTACGCGGTCAAAGCAAAGCAGATTTTTATGCAAAAATGAACATTGCATTAAAAGAGGCCAGTGAAACAGAATATTGGCTTGAACTGTTTTATGAGTCCGGAATGATTTCTTTGCAGCATTTTCAAAGTATATATAGCGATTGCCAGGAACTGTTGCGCCTTTTAATGGCGATTACAAAAACACAAAAACGCAATTAGGTGTGTGAATAGGCGCATCGCGAAGCGGCGCCCCTTCATTACGCAATACGCATTACGAATTACGCATTAAAATTACGGGGGAAGTAAAATGAAGGCGGTCATTCAGCGCGTCACATCCGCGTCTGTCACAGTGGACGGCAGCACGGTCGGCGCAATCGAAAACGGCTATTTGATCCTGCTCGGCGTTATGGACGGCGACACAGAAGCCGAAGCGGCGCTGCTGGCAAAAAAGTGCGCCGAGCTGCGCGTGATCGAGGATGAAAACGGAAAAATGAACCGTTCGCTGCTCGATGTGAACGGACAAGCGCTCGTGGTCTCGCAGTTCACGCTTTGCGCCGACGTCTCTCACGGCAGACGTCCGTCGTTTACGCCGTCTGCGCCGCCGCAGGAAGCGGACCGGCTTTATCAGTATTTCTGCGCCTGTCTGCGCACAAACGGTGTTTCAAAGGTGGAAACCGGCGTTTTCGGCGCGGATATGAAAGTTGCGCTGGTCAACGACGGGCCGGTGACGATCCTTTTTGACACCGATATCTGGAACAGGAAGTGAAGGAATGAAACTGATTGTAAGCTGCTGTGAGCTCGGTATACAGCCGACCAACTGCTATGTTGTCAGCGATATGGTGCAGGGCAAGAGTCTTGTGATCGATCCGGCAGTCTGCGACGGAACGCTTGTGCAGACGCTGAAAAAGCTCGAGATCGGTCGGCTGGACTATATTCTTTTGACGCACGGGCATTATGACCATATTCTCGGCGTCGATACTCTTTGCGAAAAATTCGGCGGAAAGCTCGTCATCCATGCCGATGAGCAGGCGTTCCTGACCGATTCGAGCCTGTCGCTTGCGCACGGACATTTCGGGCACACCCACATCCGGCACGCCGCAGACGTTTTGGTGCACGACGGCGACGTTTTGCCGTTCGGCGCGGGGGAGATCAAGGTATTGCACACCCCGGGACATACCCGCGGCAGCGTGTGCTATCTAATCGACGATTTCCTGTTCTGCGGCGACACGATTTTCCGCGAAAGCATCGGCCGCACCGATCTGCCGACCGGAAACATGGCGCAGATGCGCGATTCGCTGCAGCGCCTTTCCGCCCTGCCGGGCAACTATAAGCTGTTTCCCGGACACGGCGAAGCGAGCACGCTTTCGCATGAACGTATGAATAATCCTTATCTGTTTTTCAGCTTATGAATCTGATCATTCAAAATCATTCTTTTCAATATGAAATCGAAAAGCTCGTGCGCGTGTTTTATCCGCATACGAAAATCGCAGTCACGCACGAAGCGAACGGCGAAGCCGATGTAATTCTTACGGCGATGCAAATGCTTCCCGACGGCGCAAAGCTGTTTGTGAAAGCTGTGCTTTGTCAACGGGAGCTGCAAAGGGAGAGCACGGTGCGCTTTGCCGATGTGCTTGACAACGAAAGCGAAACGGATTTTCTCGAGCGCAAGCTCGTGCTGCTGCTGTTTCATCTGCTGCGCGAGCTGACGGGCTACACGCCGCCCTGGGGCATTTTGACCGGCGTGCGTCCGGCAAAGCTCATGAGCCGCCTTGTGCGCGATTGGGACGAGAAAAAGGCTGCGGATTATTTTTGCAGAGAGCTGCTTGTAACAAACGAAAAGACCGCGCTTGCTTCTGCGGTTGCCAAAGCGGAAGCGCCGATTCTTGCTTCTTCGCGTCCGGAATCGTTTTCCCTTTATATCTCCATCCCGTTTTGTCCGTCACGCTGCAGCTACTGCTCGTTCGTCTCCCATTCCAACGACCGCGCAAAAAAGCTGATCCCCGGCTATATGGACCGTCTGCTGCGCGAAATTGCGCACACCGGCGCGCTGGCAAAAAAGCTCGCTTTGCGCCTTGAGAGCATCTACATCGGCGGGGGAACGCCCACAGCGTTGCAGGCGCAGGACATCACGCGCATCACAGACTGTATCCGCGCACACTTTGATTTTTCTTCTTTGCGCGAATATACCATCGAAGCTGGCCGCCCGGATAGTGTGACAAAAGAAAAGCTGCTGGCAATTCAAAACGGCGGCGCCACGCGCATCAGCATCAATCCGCAGACGTTCAACGACGCCGTGCTGCGTGAAATCGGCCGCAAACATACCGCGGCGCAGACGCTCGACGCGATGCGTCTTGCGCGTGCGCTCGGCTTTGACAACATCAACATGGATCTCATCGCGGGTCTGCCGACCGACACGACCGGGAGCTTTCAAAAAACGCTGGAAACCACGCTTGCGCTTTCTCCCGAAAACATCACCGTGCACACCCTTGCGCTCAAGCGTGCGGCAACGCTGGTGACAGAGCAGCTTCCCATCGGTGACGCCGCGCAGACGCAGCAGATGCTGCTTTTGACCGCCGACGCCCTGACTGCGGCAGGCTACGCGCCCTATTATATGTACCGTCAGAGCAACTGTATCGGCAACCTTGAAAATGTCGGCTGGGCAAAACCGAACAGGGCGTGCCTCTATAATGTTTACATGATGGAGGAATGCCACACCGTCCTCGCCTGCGGCGCAGGTGCGGTCACAAAGCTTTGTGTGCCGAATTCCAACAACGTGGAACGCATTTTTAACTTTAAATACCCATATGAATATATTGACCGTTTTGATGAACTGATGGCGCGAAAAGACCGCGTTGGGGAGTTTTACGGGCAGATCAACGGAGCGGAGTAATTGAGGGAATAAGGGATTAAGGGATCAAGTGATTGAGTGATCAAGTGATCAAGGAACGCTGTTATTCCCGATATCCGTTTTCTTTCGGAAGGAGGCGCAAAATGCCGAATCATCTCGCTGCCGCCGAGCAGATCAACAAAAACATCTCCGCCGACCCGAAGGGCTTCATCACAGCCTGTGAGGGCGCGTTTTCCAATAAAGTGACAGCCGTCGCCGATTCCATTGCCGACCTGCCGGGCAACCGACTGGTGATGCTCGCGGGGCCGAGCTCTTCCGGAAAAACCACAACGGCAAGGCTGCTTGCCAACGAGTTTGCGCGGCGCGGCCGCTTTGCGCTGACCGTTTCGCTCGATGACTTTTACCTCGGCCGCGATGTGCCGTTCAAATTTGAGGACGGCACGCCGGATTATGAAACCGTGCAGTCGCTCGATGTGCCGTATATCAAAGTTTGCCTGCAATCGCTGATGAAGACCGGAACGTGTATGTTGCCGCGCTTTTCGTTTCAAACAGGAACGCGGGAGGAAACGCTGATTGAAACTTCCATCGACAAGGACGACATCATCATTGTGGAGGGTCTGCACGCGCTCAATCCGCTGATCACCGCCGCGTTGGACGCCGATTCGCTCTCGAGGCTCTATGTCAGCGTCTCCACACGGCTGACGCAGGAAAACGACGTGCTCTTTTCCAAACGTGAGCTGCGCTTCATTCGCCGTCTGGTGCGCGATTATCAATTTCGCAACTCCTCGGTCGATCACACCTTTTATCTCTGGAACGGTGTGCGCAAGGGTGAGGATCGCTATCTCTTTCCGTTCAGCCCCCTTGCCGAAATTCGGATCGACTCGATCCACTACTATGAACCCTGCGCGTTCAAAAGCTTTGCCGTGCCGCTGCTTTCGCAGATTGCACCGGACAGCAAGTATTTTCCCGTTGCGCAGACGATACTCGAAAAATTCGACCTTTTCCCCGCAATCGACCGCTCACTGATTCCGCGCGGCTCACTTTTGCGGGAATTCATCGGATAACAGGAGGTAGACCCTTGGAAGAACGTAAAAAACAATCCTTTTTGACCGGCGCCGGCGTACTCGCGATCGCCACGATTCTGGTCAAGATCATTGGCGCACTGTATAAGATTCCGCTGACGAACCTGATGACCACGGAGGGCTACGCCTTTTTCACCGGGGCTTACGCGGTGTATAATCCGCTGTATGCCATCTCGATGGCGGGTCTGCCCGTTGCGGTGTCAAAGCTCGTTTCGCAAAACGTGCAGGCCGGACGTATGCGCGACGCGCAAAGCCTGTTCCGTGTGTCGCGGCGGCTGTTTTTGCTGGTCGGTCTGGTCGGCACACTGCTGCTGGCGGCGCTGGCGATTCCGTATTCGAATTTTGTCAAATCCCCGATGAACTATGTCAGCATCCTCGTTGTTGCGCCGTGCATTCTCTTCTGCTGTCAGATGAGCTCGTTCCGCGGCTATTATGAGGGGCTGAAAAACATGACTCCCACGGGCGTGTCGCAGGTGATTGAAGCGGCAATCAAGCTCGTGGTCGGCCTTGCGGCAACCTATGTGTTCTTCAACCGCAGCCTTGCGTCTTATCAGGCGAACAATGTCGGCGGCGAAATGCATGTGTTCGGCGTGGATGTGCACACAGAGGCGGAATTCCTCGCGGCGATGTACCCCTATGCCGCTGCGGTCGCCATCTCCGGCGTCACCCTCGGCTCGATGGTCGGTCTGCTGTATCTGTTTATCCACTATAAACGCAAGGGCTTCGGCTTTACACGCGAAGAGCTTGTGAATTCGCCCGAACCGCAAAGCGACAAGGCGCTGCGCGGTCAGATCATCCGCTTTGCCGCGCCGGTTGCGCTGACAAGCGTGATTTTGAACCTCTCCAACATGATCGACGATCTGACGATTCGCACGCGCCTGAGCCATGCGGTCGATGTGGGCATGGACGTCATCAAGGGTCTTTACGCCGGACCGCTTTCTGCTGCGGGAACGCTGGACACCGGCATCAAGGATTTCCTTTACGGCGCACACGGCTCGGTGCTGAATCTCAAAAACCTCATTCCGACCATCACGCTCACCCTCGGCATCAGCGCCATCCCGGTGCTTTCCGCCGCGTGGGAGAAAAAGGACAAGCGTGAGATCAAAACCACGATTGAATCCGCGCTGCGCATCTGCATGATGCTCGCCCTGCCCGCAGGCTTCGGTATGGCGGCGCTGGCGGAACCGATCCTCAAGCTCCTGTATCCCGGTGAAGCGCACGTTACGCCGATCACCGCGCCGCTGCTGATCGTTTACGGGCTTTGTATGTTCCTGTTTTCAACCACCTCGCCGATTACGAACATGCTGCAGGCGGTCGGGCGTACCGATGTTCCCGTGAAAACGATTGCCATTGGCTCCGTGATCAAGATTGCGATGAACTTCGTTTTGATCGGCAATCCCGCAATCAATATCCACGGCGCGCCGATCAGCACGGCTGTGATGTATACCGTGATGATCGCAATCAATCTGACGATGCTGCTGCGTGTGACAAAGACGAGAATCAATTTTGTCTCCGTGTTTTTGAAGCCCTTCCTTTGCGCCGCTGTGTGCGGTCTTGCGGCATTTTTCAGCTACGGAATATTCATGCGATACAACCTTCTCAGCAGCACGCTGTCCACAGCCGGCGCGATCTGTGTGGGCGGTTTGTTCTACGTCATTATGCTGTTCTTAGTCAAGGGAATCGCGAAGGATGATGTGGAAATGTTACCAAAAGGAGAAAAAATTGCAAAAGTCCTTGCAAAATATCAATTATTAGGGTAAAATAGGAAAGAAGGCGCTCAAAATGGTTAATTTTGATTTCAAAGAAAAATATGGGTTTGAGGATCTGCTGCGCATCATGGAAATTTTGCGCGCACCGGGCGGCTGCCCCTGGGATCGCGAACAGACCCACGCGTCGATCAAGCAGTCTTTCATCGAAGAGACCTATGAAGTGATCGAAGCGATCAACAAAGACGACAAGGTTCTGCTGTGTGAAGAGCTTGGCGATGTGCTGCTGCAGGTCGTGTTCCATGCGCAGATGGAAAAGGAAGCCGGCGTGTTTGATATGTCGAACGTCTGCGACGGCATCTGTAAAAAGCTGATTGAGCGCCATCCCCACGTTTTCGGCGAAGTGCAGGTTGCCTCAAGCGCCGAGGTGCTCGACAACTGGGACACCATCAAGCGCAAGAGCAAAAAGCAGGCCACGCAGGGCGAAGCGATGCAAAAAATCCCGCTGGAGCTTCCGGCGCTGATGCGTGCGCAAAAGCTGCAAAGCAAGGCCAAAAAAGCCGGCTTTGACTGGGACGACGTCTCCGGCGCCTATGACGCGCTGCAGCGCGAAGTGGAAGAGCTTCGGCATGCGCAGGCGGAAGGCGACGGCGCAAAAATGCAGGACGAGCTCGGCGACGTGCTCTTTTCCGCAGTCAACATCGCACGCTTTCTCGATGTGGACGCGGAGCAGGCGCTGATGGGCGCAAACGACAAATTCATGACGCGGTATCTGCTTGTGGAAGAAATGGCGAAATCGCGCTGCATCAACATGAAAGAAACGCCGATTGAAGAACTGGACAAGCTTTGGGAGGAAGCCAAAGCACAACTTCGATCCAACTAAGGGGAACACCCTTGTGGAAAATATATTAACTGGAGGACTTTCAAATGAATAAAGTCGAATTGATCAACGCAGTTGCAGAAAAAACAGGCCTGACCAAGAAGGACGCTGACAAGGCGGTTGCCGCTGTCATCGCTTCCATCGAAGAATCCCTCAAAACGGGCGAAAAAGTTCAGCTCATCGGCTTCGGCACGTTCGAAGTGAAGGAAAGAGCCGCAAGAACCGGACGCAATCCCCAGACCGGTGCTGCTGTTGAAATCGCTGCTTCCAAGGTTCCTGCTTTCAAGGCCGGCGCTGCGCTCAAGAATGCACTGAAATAAGGCAAAAGACTGTTTGGGGTTGCCATCGGACGCCTGCATGGAGTTTTCCGAAGCAGGTTGTCTTGCGGGCGACCCTTTTTCTTATTCTATCACAGTCTCCGGAAAACCGGCGGCTGCAGAAGGAGCGAAAACGATGCGTTTGGATAAATATCTCAAAGTTTCGCGCATCATCAAACGCAGAACCGTTGCGAATGAAGTGTGCGACGCAAAGCGCGTGCAGGTGAACGGCAAGGTTGCCCGCGCGTCTTATGACGTGAAGGTCGGCGACGTGATCGAGATCCAGATGGGCGAACATCTGCTGCGCGCAAAGGTGCTGCTTGTCAGCGAACATGTAACAAAAGCGGACGCTTCCGCGATGTATGATATTTTAAACTGATGTTCGGAGGGAACGAGATGGAGCTTCATGTTTTACCGAAACCGAATCACCTGGAACAGCTCGGCGGCACACGAACCCTTTTGCCGGAGGACCTGCGGCTGAAACAAAACGCCGCGCTTCCCCCGGAGGGCTACCGTCTGGCGATCACGCAAAGCGAAGCTGTGCTGGAATATGCCACAGACGCCGGCGCGTATTACGGAAAGCAGACGCTGCAGCAGCTGCGGCAGCCGGACGGCACGGTGCCGCTTGTGAAAATCGACGACGCACCTGCGTTTGCGTGGCGCGGGTTCATGATCGATTCCTCGCGTCACATTCAGACCGTTGAGGAGATCAAAGCCTTCATCGAGGCCGCTGCGTCGTTCAAATGCAACGTTTTTCACTGGCATCTGTGCGACGATCCCGGCTGGCGGCTGGAAAGTACACGCTATCCGCGGCTCACCTCGGTCGGCGCATGGCGCGACGGCTGGGGCTTCGGCAATCCCAACCCCGAACGCTACGGCGGCTATTTTACCAAGGCGCAGATCCGCGACATCATTGATTTTTGCGCCGAACGGTTTATTACCGTTGTGCCGGAATTCGACATTCCCGGCCATTCCTCCGCGGCGATCAAGGCCTATCCGTCTTTGTCGTGCACGGGGGAGGACATCGATGTGACAACGAACGCCGGTGTGTTCGGCAATGTCCTGTGCCCCGGCAAGGAGGAGACGTTCGACTTTTGCTTCGGCGTGCTCGATGAGATCATTGACCTTTTCCCCGGCAGCTATATCCACATCGGCGGCGACGAGGTGCCGCGCGACCATTGGAACGCCTGCCCGGCCTGTCAGGCGCGCATCAAAAACGAAGGGCTCAAAAACAGCGACGAGCTGCAGGGCTATTTCACACGGCGCATCGCCGATTTCCTTGTTGCGCACGGCAAAACGCCGATCGGCTGGAACGAGGTGCTGCGTGTGGAACACCCGACGCGCTCCATGGTCGCAACCAAGTGGTGGGATCCGGAAAACGCCTGCGACGCCTTTGCGAACAGCGGCGGCAAGGTCATCATGGAGGAGACGTCGCACGTCTATCTGGACTATGACTACCGCAGAACGCCGCTCAGACAGACCTACAGCTACGATCCCTTGCCCGACACGCTGACCGAAACCGGAAAACGCAACGTCCTCGGTGTGGAAGCGCCGATCTGGACGGAATGGGTCGAAACCTTTGACCGGATGTGCTATATGTGCTTCCCGCGTCTTGCCGCAATGGCGGAAGTGGGCTGGACGCAAAAGAGCGAAAAAGACTATGAGGATTTCAAGCGCCGCATTCGCGCAAAGCGGGAACCGCTGCTTGCGCTGGGTGTGAAAATGGCGCCGGAATCCGACTGGGATCCGGAATAAAAGAATGAAAAACGGCGCAGTTTGCCGGACATTTGTTGGACACGCCGTGTTAAAGTGAAAAAAACAAATAAAAGCGGAGGCACATTATGAATTTGTTTGTTCTTTTAATCTTACTCTTTGCCGCGTCACAAGCGGTTTTGACGCTGATCCAGTTCTTTTTGAGAAAGCGCAAGGTGAAGCCCTGGCTGCGTGCTGTGCTGATCGTTGCAAAGCTGCTCGCCGCAATCGCGTTTGCCGCGCTCGTTATGGCCGGCCCCGTGCAATTGCGCGTTCTGCAGCCGCTGATGATGGCCGCCTATGTCGCGCTGTTTGCAGACGGCATTGCCGATGCGCTTTACAGCATCGTTTGTCTGATCCGTAAAAAGGAGCACCACTTCGCCGCCGAAAAGGTGATCGGCCTTGTGTTCGGCGTGGCATTTCTGGTGTATGGCATTCTGAATATGCAGACCGTGACTCCGAACACGCATACCTATACTTCCGAAAAAATCAAAAGTGAACATAAGATCGTGTTTGCCGCGGATATCCATGTCGGTTCCGCGCAGCCGTTCTCTGTGACGGAAAAGACAGTGAAGGCCATGCAGAAGGAGCAGCCGGACGCTGTGATTCTCGGCGGCGATATCACCGACGATTATACAACGAAGGAAGAGATGGAAGCGGTCTTTGCGCTCTTTAAGGATTTCGGCTGCCCGGTGTATTACATCTTCGGCAACCATGACCTGCAGCCGCACGCGCAGTACGCGAACGGTCAGCAGTATACCGAGCAGGAGATGGCAAAGGCGATGACCGACAACGGCGTTATGATTTTGCGCGATTCCTATGCACAGATCGGTTCGGATGTGCTGGTGCTCGGCCGCGAGGACATCTCTGCGGGAGACAACCGCAAAAAGGCCGAGGATATCGTCAACCCCTTGCCGGAAGCTTATCTGATCGTTGCGGATCACCAGCCGACACAGGCGAAGGAAAACGCGACAATCGGCATGGACTTGCAGCTTTCCGGCCATACCCACGCCGGACAGCTCTTCCCGCTCAAGTGGCTCTATGCGCTCATCGGCGGCTATGTTTACGGTGATTATGAAGTCGGCGACGCGATCATGAACGTCAGCGCCGGCGCCTGCGGCTGGAGACTGCCGCTGCGCACAGACGCGCATTGCAACTATGAAGTCATCACGTTGAAACCCGCACCGGCATCGGCCGAACAGTGAGGATCCCGAATTGATGGAAGAAGGCAAAATGATGGTGGAAACTCCGGTCGTTTATGCTGTTGGAAATACATACCAAATCCTGTTTTATCTGACGCACGACGCCTATGCTTCGGTGAAGATCGGAGAAACGGTGTTCGACGACGCTGTCTGCGGCAATATGCGATCGCTGCCGGGGATGCGGCGCATCTGTGTGCCGCAAGCGCTTTTGAACAGCGCCGGAGCATATACTCTGCGGCTCGAACGCATCAAAGCGCGGCTGTGCTATCGGACCAAAACGATCGCTGTTGAAGAGACGACCTATCCGTTTGTGCCTGTGAAGCAAAACGGCGAGGCGCGCGCTTATATGATCGGCGACGCACACGGGAACATCGACGGCGCAATCAAAGCTGCAAAGCAGAGCGGCGCATTCGACTTTTTGATCGTGAACGGCGACATCGGCGAATCTGCTGACGAATCGCAGATGCTGCAGTCCCATGAACTCGCGTCGCGTTTGACCGGCGGGTCAAAGCCGGTCGTCTATGCGCGCGGAAACCACGAAAACCGCGGCGCTGCGGCAGAGATCTTGCCGCAGTATATCCCGCTGCGCGACGGGTGCACCTATTACACGTTCCGTCTGGGCGGCATCTGGGGGATCGTGCTCGACTGCGGCGAGGATAAGACGGACGATCATCCCGAATACGGCGGCGCGGCGCGCTTTTATGATTTCCGTTTGCGGCAAACGGCGTATCTGCGGCAGGTGATCGCTGCGGCGGATACGGAATTCGGCGCGGCGGACGTCACGCACCGCATCTGCGTGGTGCATACACAATTCCCGTGCAAACAGGAGCCATTGTTCGATATACAGCGCGATCTGTACCAGACCTGGTGCGATCTGCTTGATGAAATGGGCGTAGAGCTGATTCTTTCGGCACATATGCATTGCTATCAGTATCTTCTTCCCGGGGACCCCGATCTGCGGCTGCAAACGTATTGTCCGTTGCTCATCGGCACATGGAACCACGTAGACGTGATCGGCGGCAGCAAGGTGGTCTTTGAAAAAGAGAACATCTGCTTTTCCTGTAAAACAAGCGATGGGATCACGCGATTAGAAGGGACCCTCTATGATTAAAAACATTGTATTCGATTTGGGACGGGTGCTGGTAGATTTTGTTCCTGACGGCTATCTGCGCTCCCTCGGCTTTGGGGAGGCGACGGTGCAGGCGCTGCAGGAAAAGGTCTTCGGCCCCTATTGGCGGTTCTATGACCGCGGCGATTTTGCGTCCATCACGGATCTGCGGGATTTTCTGGTGGAAAAATATCCGGAATACACGGCGGAGATCCACCGCACGCTGCGTACCGACTGGGTGCGTATGCACACGCTGAAACCGGACTCTGCCGCTTATCTGCATGAACTCAAAAAACGCGGCTATCGCATTTTCATTCTCTCGAATCTTGCAAAGGAATCTTATGAATTTGTGAGCGGCTATGACTTTTTCGGCGAGGTGGACGGCGGCGTATTCTCCTATCAGGAACGTGTGATCAAGCCCGACGAAAAAATCTATCACATTCTGCTGGAACGCTATGCGCTCTTGCCGGAGGAAACGCTGTTTTTTGACGATAACGCCGAAAACATCGCCGCTGCGCAAAAGCTCGGCATCCACGGCATTTTATTTACGACACTGCCCGAAGCGAAAGCGCAGGCGGAAAAACTACTTTGATTTTGAAAGGACCGATCTTATGAAACTTGCAGTCATCGGCGGTGGCGGTGTGCGCTCCATGTTCCTTGCAAAGAGCATTGCGCAAAAGGCCGCCGAGCTTCATATGGACGAGCTTGTCTTTATGGACAACAACGAAAAGAAACTGAACATCTACGGCAAAATGGCAAAAGTTGTTGCGCAAAAGCTCAACGCCGACCTGCGTTTTACGCTGACCACAGATGCGATCGAAGCGATCACCGGCGCGGATTATGTCATCACGACCATCCGCGTGGGCGAGGACGATATGCGTGTGAAGGATGAGCGCATCGCGCTTTCCATGGGTGTGCTCGGACAGGAGACCACCGGCGCGGCGGGGCTTTCGTTTGCCATGCGCAGCGTGGACGCGCTTTCGGAATACTGCGAAATGGTAAAGCGCTATGCAAAGCCCGGCTGCAAGGTGTTCAATTTCACAAACCCGGCCGGCGTTGTTTCGCAGACGCTGCGCGACATGGGTTACGATTTCACCTACGGCATCTGCGACGCGCCCAGCGGGATGCTGCGCACCTTTGAAAAGCTTTACGGCGCGCCCGAAGGCAGCGCGAAGGGCGAGGTCTACGGGCTCAACCACCTGTCCTATTTCCGGTCCGTCACCATGAACGGCAGGGAGGTGCTGCAGGAGCTGATCGAAAACGACCGCGCCTATACCGAAACGGATCTGCGCTATTTTGAAAAATCGCTGCTGCGCGAGCGCGGCGCAATTCTCAACGAATATCTCTATTATTTCTACTACCGTGAAAAGGCCGTGGCCAACATTCTTGCCGCACCGCAGACGCGCGGCGAACAGATTGCAGCGATCAACAAAAAAATGACCGCCGAGCTGGAACAGCTCGATGTGGAAAAAGATTTTGACAAAGCGCTGGCGATCTTCGAACACTGGTACGGCGAACGCGAAAACAACTATATGGCGGCGGAATCCGGTGTGAAGCGGCAGACGAAATGGTCGTTCGACATCTTCGGCCAGGACGACGGCGGCTATGCCGGTGTGGCGTTGAATTTCATCAAGATCGCGCAGAGCGGCGGTGTGGATTCCATGATTCTCTGCGTGCCGAACGGCGGCGCGATCAACGGTCTGCGCGACACCGATGTGGTGGAGATCACCTGCGACATCAAAGACGGCGAAGCAATTCCGCACGTTTTCGGCGATGTGGACGAGCAAAACCTGGAACTGATCCGCCGCGTGAAGATCTATGAACGCCTGTCCAGCGAAGCGATCCGCACAAAATCGCGCACCAAGGCGATTGAAGCGCTCACGCTGCATCCGCTTGTGGCGTCCTACAGCCTTGCCACTGCGCTTGTGGATGCATACCTTGCGCACAACAAAGATTACATAGGAGCATGGGTATGAGTTTTATTGCCGGCGTCGGCATCACCAATGTCGACTTGCTGTATCAGAATATGCCGCGCATTCCGGCTGCCGGTGAAGAGGTTTATACCGACCGCTTTTCGCTGCAGCTCGGCGGCGGACTTCCGGCAACGCTGATCAACCTCGGACGGCTCGGCATCCCGACAAAAATTGCGACCGAGCTGGGGGATGATCTGTTTTCCGGCTTTGCAAAAGCACAGTTTGAAGAAAACGGTGTGCAGCCGGTGAACCTTTATCACGGCAGCGACATCCCGCTCAATATCACCAGTGCGATCATTCTCAAAAACGACCGCAGCTTTATCACCTACGGTAAGAGCGATATGCAGCCCGACGACGCGGCAAAGGAAGCGTTCTATCAAATGGCCAGCGGCGCAAAGCTGTGTTTGATGTCGCCCGGCGGCTTTCTGGATGTCTATCGTAAGCTGAAGGCCGAAGGCACGCTGATGGTGCTCGACATGGGCTGGGACGACGAGCTGAGCTTTGAAAAATATGCTTCGGAATTTGAAATCGCCGATATCTACACGCCGAACCGCAAGGAAGCGCTGAAGCTGACGGGCTGCAGTACGCCGCTTGAAGCCGCAAAGGCGCTGCAAAAGCATTTTTCGCGCGTGGTTGTCAAGGTGGACAAGGACGGCTGCATCGGCATCGACGAAGCGGGGGCATTCTTTTGCAAGAGCGAGGATGCGTTCAAAAATGTGGACAGCACCGGTGCAGGCGACGCGTTTCTTGCCGGATTGTGCTACGGACTGTATCATGACCGGCCGCTGCGCGATTGTGTTGCGTTCGGCAACATCACCGGCGGCAAAGCCGTGACCCAAGTCGGCGCACTGTCGGCGTATGTGACAGAGCCTGAGCTGCTGACGCTTTCCGAAAAGCTGGAATACACTGTGCTCAATCCCGAAAGATTTTAACTTCATTTTATTGATTTTTCCTCCTCTTTGCGGTATAATACAATGAATATATATTTGCTTGTAAGAGGAGACGATCAAATGACAACTGCCGAGCTTTGCTTTGCCTTGGCAAAAGCGAACGGAACCTCCGGTGACGAATCGGCATTTATTGACGAAACAAGGGTGCTTCTGGCGCCCTTTGCGTCGTTTCAGGAAAACACACTGCACAGCCTGATCGGTGTGGTCGGCACGGGCGAATTTGAAATCTTGCTCGACGCGCACATCGACCGTGTTGGGCTGCTTGTGCGCGGCATTGACGAAAACGGCTTTTTGCTGGTGGACAAGGTCGGCGGCATCGATCCGCGCGTGTTGGTCGGCAGCGAAGTGACCGTGATGGGAAAACGCGCGCTGCCCGGCGTGATCTGTTCCACACCGCCGCATCTGCAAAAGGGCGGCGAAAACAAAAGCGAGGTTTCGCTGAAAGCGCTGGCCGTGGATGTCGGCCTTTCCAAAGCGCAGGCGCAAAAGCTGATTGAAATCGGCGACCGGATTGTATTTCTGCCGAATCAGGCAAAGCTGCTCGGCACACGCATTGTGTCCGGCGCGTTTGACGACCGCGCAGGTGTGGCGGCGCTGCTTTTGACAGCCGAGCTTGTGAAAGACAAGCTGTCCCACTGCCGTGTGCGTTTGCAGCTCGCTTCGCAGGAAGAGACCGGCGGCAGCGGCGCAAAAACAAGTGCGTTTACCGCTGCGCCCGATGTTGCAATCGCTGTAGACGTCGGCTTCGGCAGCGATCCCTATTGCGACAAGCACGAAACAATCGACCTCGGCGGCGGCCCGTCGATCGGCATTTCTCCGGCGCTTGACCGTGCGCTGACACAGGAGCTTATCGCGGTGGCAAAGGACAACGGCACTCCCTATCAGCACGACGTGATGCCCGGACGCACCGGCACGAACGCCGATTCCATCAACATTTCCCGCGGCGGCGTCAAAACCGCGCTGCTCTCGATCCCGCTGCGCTCCATGCATACGGCGGTCGAGGTCATCGACACCGAAGATGTGGAAAACACCGCAAAGCTGCTTGCGGCATATATTCTCAAAAAGGAGGCGGAGCTCTCATGCTGAACACCCTGAAAACGCTCTGTCTGCTGAACGGCACCTCCGGCAGAGAAGAACGCGTGCGCGATTATATTTTGGAACGCCTTTCGGGAAAAGCGGATGTGACCGTGGACCCGCTGGGCAATGTGATCGCCTTTGTGCGCGGCAAAGAACGCGCAAAGAATAAAGTCATGCTTTCAGCGCACATGGATGAGGTCGGCTTCATCATCACTGGCATCACTGACGAAGGCTGTCTTCGCTTTGATGCGGTCGGCGGCATCGACGCAAAAGTTGTAGTCGGCCGCCTTGTGACGGTCGGCGAAGAAGCGCTGCCCGGCGTGATCGGCATCAAGGCCATTCATCTCACCGAGGGCGATGAGGGCAAACAAGTGCCCGCACTTTCCAAATGCTTCATCGACATCGGCGCAGCCTCTAAGGAGGATGCGATGCAGCACGTCTGCGTCGGCGACAGCGCCTATTTTGTATCGGACTATAAAGAGCTCGGCGAACACAAGATCAAGGCCAAGGCGATCGACGACCGCTTCGGCTGCAGTGTGATGCTGGACATGATCGACAAGGGCGTGACTTATGACGCGACATTTGCCTTCCTTGTGCAGGAGGAGATCGGTCTGCGCGGCGCGACGGCTGCGGCGTATACCGTGTCGCCCGATTATGCCATTGTGCTCGAAGCCACCACAGCGGCGGACGTTGCCGGTGTGCCCGACGCGGAAAAAGTCTGCGTGCAGGGCGAAGGCGCCGTGGTTTCGTTCATGGACCGCTCCACTTTGTATGACCGCGCGCTGTTCCAGGATGCGTTTGCGCTCGCAAAGGAAAAGAACATTCCCATTCAGACCAAAACGACCGTGGCCGGCGGCAACGACGCCGGGGCGATCCATAAATCCGGCGGCGGCGTAAAAACGCTTTGCGTCTCGCTGCCGTGCCGGTATATCCATTCCGCGACGAGCGTTGCGGACAAACGCGACATGACCGCCTGCCGCGCTATGGCAGAAGCGCTGCTGAACGCCTACGCGGTATGCTGACGCTCGCAGAAAAGAAAGACGCAAGGCGGCTCCTGCGCTTTTGCGAAGGGAGCCTGCTCGGCACCTATCTCGGCTGCCGTCTGCGCTGCTACGGTTTCGATTACCCGTTTGTGAATTTCTGGTTCAGTGAAAGCGGCGGGGAGCTCACCGCTGTGCTCGGAACGCTCGATCACAGCGCGGTGCTGTTGGCTGCGCCTTGTGCGGATTTTGAAGAGCTTGCCGCGTTTTTGAATATGCGCGCGTTTTCGTCTGTGATGACAACGGCCGAAACAGCGCGGCGCTGTGGAGTTTCAGAATATACAGAAAAGCACGCGTTTGCGTTTTCCGGCGGTGAAGCTGTGCCGAAAGCGCAGACGCCGGACGATCTCAAAGATGTTTACGCGCTCATCGTACAGGAGATTCCCGGTTCGTTTTCCCCGGAAAAGCAGGCGTATCTCGCCTTTCTTTCCGATTTCACCTTTCGAAAAAACCGCGACGCTGCCCGTGCCGCTGTGATTACAAAGGGCGGCGCACTTTGCGCCTGTGCGTTGACCGCTGCCCAAACACCGACAGCCGCCGTGCTTTCCGGCGTTGCAAGCGATCCGCGTTTTCGCGGAAAAGGCTTTGGAAAGCAGGTTGTGCTTTCGTTGGCGAACACACTGCAAAACGAGGGTAAGCGTGTCTATGTGATCGCGCTGAACGACAACGCCGCCTCGTTTTATCAAAAAATCGGGTTTCAGCCCCGGGAAACCATTGCAATCATTGAAAGGACAACCCATGTTTGATTTCAGCAAAGACCTTTTAAAACAATCCGATCTCGCGCTTGAAAAAGCAAAGAGCGAATTTGCCCTGATCGACGAGATCACCGAATATAACCAGCAGAAAATGCTTTACGGCTTCATCAAAAACCAAGTGAGCGAAGCGATGTTCACGCCCTCCACCGGCTACGGCTACGGCGACCGGGGCAGGGAAGTGATCGACCGCCTGTTTGCGGATGTTGTCGGGGCTGAGGACGCTGTGGTGCGCCATAACTTCACCTGCGGCACGCATACGCTCGGCGTCGCGCTGTTCGGTGTGCTGCGCCCGGGCGACACGATGCTGTGTGTGACCGGCCTGCCGTATGACACCATCCAGCCCGTGATCGGCATCGGCGGCGACGAGGAACGCTCCGGCTCGCTGTGTGATTTCGGCGTACAATATGAACAGGTGGAGCTTTTGCCAGACGGAACGCCCGACTTTGCCGCCATTGAACAAGCGGTGAAGGAAAAGCAGCCGGCCATGGTTTATATTCAGCGCTCACGCGGCTACAGCCTGCGCGCGTCGCTGTCGGTTTCGCAGATCGAAACCATTGTCAAGATCACCAAGGAAAACAGCAGCGCCATCGTCATGGTGGACAATTGCTACGGTGAATTCACCGAAAAGAAAGAGCCGACCGACGTCGGCGCCGATCTGATGGCAGGCTCGCTGATCAAAAACCCCGGCGGCGGCATCGCGCCCACCGGCGGCTACATTGCCGGACGGCACGACCTTGTGGAAAAATGCTGCTATCGGCTGACTACACCCGGCCTCGGCCGCGAGGTCGGCGCAACGCTCGGCCATACGCGCGCGCTGTTTATGGGCTTGTTCCAGGCACCGCACATTGTCGGCGAAGCGCTCAAGACCGCCGCATACGCCGCTGCGCTGTTTTCGCTGCTCGGCTTTGAAACAACGCCGGTTTCCGGCGAAACGCGCCACGATATCATTCAGGCGATCAAGCTCAAAAAGGCGGAAAACCTTGTGGCGTTTTGCCGCGGATTGCAAAAGGCGTCGCCGATCGATTCCTTTGTGGTGCCTGAACCCTGCCAGACGCCCGGCTATGATTGCCCGGTCATCATGGCGGCCGGCGCGTTTACCATGGGCTCGTCGATCGAGCTTTCCGCCGACGGTCCGCTGCGCGAGCCGTTTGCCGTGTGGATGCAGGGCGGATTGAATTTCCACTCCGCAAAGCTCGCGGTGCTGTGTGCAGCGCAGGAGGTATTGGCACAAGAACAGAAGGTGAACGGATGAGTGAATTTCACGGCTTTGACCGCGACACATTTTTGCTGCTTGCCGAAAACCGTTTCAACGACAGCAAGCCCTATTACGAATCTGTGAAGGAAACGCTCAAGCAAAAGGCAATCTTGCCCTTGCGTGCGATCTGCTCGGATTTGCAGGACGAGCTGTTTGCGGTCGATGAGCACATGATGCTCGTGCCGTCAAAAATGGTGTCGCGCATCCGCCGCGACACCCGCCGCGCCAAAGATAAAAATATGTACCGCGACAACCTCTGGGTGATGTTCATGCGCCATAAATACGAATGGCGCTGCCAGCCCTGTATGTGGTTCGAGGTCATGCCCGGCGGCTACACGATCGGTGTCGGCGCGTTCAATACCGACCCGGCGTATATGGAGCATTTTCGCCGTGTGATGCTGGAAAACCAGCGAGTGTTCCGCGCCGCGCTGAAAAAGGTGCACGCCGTCGGCGCTGTGGAGGATCTTGAACAGTATGCGCGCGAAAAGAGCGGCGACATCGCGAAGGATCTGAAACCGTATTACAACGCAAAAAGTCTCTATTTTATCCGGTACAGCAGTGATATGGAGCCGCTGTTTGACGGCAGCGTGCTGCAGGAGCTGCGCGAAAGCATTGCGGCCTATCGCCCGATGTATCAATTTCTTCTCAAAGTGATGGAAGAAGCCATTGCGGAAAAGGGGCAGGATTATGACAACTTTCGATTATAAAAAACTCAAAAGCGGTACTGATATCCGCGGAGTTGCCGTGCAGACCGCGGAGCATGATGTGGAGCTGACGGACAAAGCCGTTTACGATCTGACGGGCGGATTTTGCGCCTTTCTTCTCTCGCGCGGCGTCAAGCAGGGTGAGCGTGTTGCCGTTGGCCACGATTCCCGCATCTCCGCCGAACGGATCAAGGCGCAGGTCATTTCGGCGCTGCGCGATTTCGGCTTTTTTGCGCTCGACTGCGGTCTTGCGTCCACACCGGCAATGTTTATGACAACGGTCGATTTCGGTTGCAGCGCGGCGGTGCAGATTACCGCGAGCCACCATCCGTTTGACCGCAACGGGCTGAAATTTTTCACCGTGCGCGGCGGGGTGGACAGCGGCGACCTTGACACGATCATTGAAAATGCCGCCCATCTGCCTGCACCGAATGCTGAACGCGGCGGTTTTGACACGGCGGATTATATGTCCGTCTATGCGGCGCGGCTGCGCAGAATGATCTGTGAAGAAGTGAACGCAAAGGATTTTGAACACCCGCTTTCCGGCTTTCATATTATCGTAGACGCCGGCAACGGTGTTGGCGGTTTTTACGCCTCGCAGGTGCTTTCTCCCCTCGGCGCCGACATTTCCGGCAGCCAGTTCCTTGAGCCGGACGGCATGTTCCCGAACCATGCGCCGAACCCGGAAAACAAAGACGCCATGGCTTCCGTCAGCGCCGCGACAACCACCGCGCACGCGGACCTCGGTGTGATTTTCGACACCGATGTGGACCGCGCAAGCTGTGTGGACAAAACCGGCAAGGAGATCAACCGCAACCGGCTTGTCGCGCTCGCGTCCATCATCGCGCTGGAGGGCAACGCCGGCGGCACGATCGTCACCGATTCCGTCACTTCAACGGGGTTGACCGATTTCATCAATCAAACGCTCGGCGGCGTGCATTACCGCTTTCGCCGGGGCTATCGCAACGTCATCAACAAGCAGATGGAGCTCAACGCGGCAGGTGTGAACTGTCCGCTGGCGATCGAAACTTCGGGGCACGCGGCTTTCCGCGACAACTACTATCTGGACGATGGCGCCTATCTCATCACGAAGATCATCATCAAAACCGCCCAGATGGAACGTGAGGGCAAAGCGCTCGAAAGCTTGATCTCTGCGCTGCGCGACCCTGCCGAGGCGACGGAGCTGCGGCTGAAAATTTTGTGCGAAAACTTCAAAGCTTACGGCAACAGCGTGATTGCGCAGATCGAACAGTGCGCGGAAAACCGCACCGACTGGCGTCTTGCCGACGACAACCGCGAAGGTGTGCGCGTCTTTTTGGATGCGCCGGCGTGCAGGGGATGGTTCCTGCTGCGGCTGAGCGTGCACGATCCGATTATGCCGCTGAACATCGAAAGCGACACGGCCGGCGGCGTCAAAGCGATTGCGCGGCAGCTGCTTGAAGTTCTGCAGTCCTGTGCGCAGCTCGATCTTTCTGTGATGCGCGCTTTTCTGAACGACTGAACAAAGGAGGTTTTTCTATGGGAAACCAAAACGAAGCTTGCCCGCTGCATAAAACATCGGTCGGCGGCCAGGCGCTCATTGAAGGCATCATGATGCAGGGTCCGAAGGGCGCTGCGCTTTCGGTGCGACTGCCGGACGGCAGCATTGACACCGAGATGAAAAACCCGAAGCATATCCGCGACAAGGTCAAATTTCTCGGCTGGCCGATCATCCGCGGCTGCGTGAATTTTGTGGAATCCATGATCTTCGGCTATCAGTGCCTGATGGAATCCGCCGAAAAAAGCGGGCTTGAGGATGTGGATGTACCGGAAGAGGAAATGTCGAAATTCGATCGCTGGCTGAACGCGCATCTGAGCAAAAAGGTGATGAACGTCCTCGCCGCCGGCGCGTCTGTGCTCGGTGTGCTGCTTGCGTTTGCGCTGTTCTTTTATCTGCCGACGATCATCACAAACTTTTTCAATAAGCTCTCCGACGGAGCGCTGACCAATTTCCGCGCGCTGATCGAGGGCGTGCTGCGGATGCTGATTTTTGTCGGCTACATCGCTGCGGTGTCGCTCATGAAAGACATCCGCCGCACCTTCATGTATCACGGCGCGGAGCACAAAACGATCTTTTGCTATGAAAACGGGCTGGAGCTGACGGTGGAAAACGTAAAAAAGCAAATTCGCTTCCATCCGCGCTGCGGCACGTCGTTCATGTTTGTGATGATTATCATCAGCGTACTGGTTTCATCCGTCATCTCTGTCGCGTTTCCGCATCTGCGCGACGTGACCGCGCTGTGGATGCTCATCAAGCTGCTGATTTTGCCGCTGGTGATGGGCTTCGGCTATGAGTTCATCAAATATGCCGGGCGGCACGAAAATGTGCTTGTCAAGATTCTCTCCGCGCCGGGACTCTGGATGCAGCGTCTGACAACGAAGGAGCCGGACGACGACATGATCGAAGTTGCGCTGGCGGCGTTCAAGGCGGTCATCACCGACGACCCGTCGGACGACGCGATCCAATGAACACCCGCGCCTTCCTTGCCGCATTGCGCGAAACGATGCAGCGCGGCGGTGTGGAAAACGCCGCGTTTGAAGCGAGAACGCTGCTGGAAATTGTGCTCGGAAAAGAGCGGGCAACAAACGCTTATATCAGCGACGCCGCGCTTTCCGCGCAGCAGACCGCGCAAACCGAAGCGCTGCTGCAGCGCAGACTTTCCGGTGAGCCGCTGCAATATCTTTGCGGAAACTGGGACTTTTTGGACAGCACCTTTGCCGTCGGAGAAGGTGTGCTGATTCCGCGCCCGGAAACCGAAGAGCTGGTGCTGCTTGCGCTTGAACGGATGAAGGGGATGCCCGCGCCCACGGTGTTTGATCTTTGCGCCGGCAGCGGCTGTATCGGGCTTTCTGTCAAACGCCGGCGCAGCGACGCGAACGTCTATTTGTTTGAGCTTTCCGAAGGTGCGTTGCGCTACTGCAACGAAAACCGCTGTGCGCTCGGCTTTGCGCGGACGGTGCCGCTCATTCAAGCGGACGTGCTGCGCGGCTATGCGGCTGTTTCGTCCCTACCGGTGCCGGATGTGATCCTTTCGAATCCGCCGTACATCGCTTCTGCAGAACTGCCGACCTTGCAGCGCGAAGTGCAAAAAGAGCCGGCCATGGCGCTGGACGGCGGCGAAGACGGGCTTGTGTTTTACCGCGCCATTGCGGAAAAATGGCTGCCGTTTTTAAGGCCGGGTGCGCTCGTCGGTGTGGAATGCGGCGAAACGCAGACGCAGCTTGTTGCCGCGCTGTTTGGCTTGCAGGGCTTTTCCTGCGAGATAAGCAAAGATTTTAACGGCTTTGACCGATTTGTTTTTGCCCGAAAGGGCCAAAGGAGACCGCTATGATTTTTGATCTTTTTCGAAACGGATTTACCATCGAGCTTGTTGTAAAGCTCGGTGCGCGGCTGTTCGTGCTGTTTTGCGTGCTGCCGATCCATGAATTTGCCCACGCCGTTGTTGCAAACGCGCTCGGCGACCGCACGGCAAAGCTGGACGGGCGGCTGACGCTTAATCCCCTTGCCCATCTCGATCTTGTCGGCACGCTGATGATTCTGCTCGTCGGCTTCGGCTATGCAAAGCCTGTGCCGGTCAACAGCCGCAACTTTAAAAACCCAAAGGGCGGCATGGCGCTGACTGCGGCTGCGGGTCCGCTGTCGAATGTGCTGATGGCGTTCCTGTATATGCTGCTTTACTGGGCGATTTTTGCCTTTGCCCATCCCGAAGACGGAACTTTGCTCGATTATATCTCCATCTTCTGCTTCTATGTGGCGCAGATCAATGTGATGCTCGCGGTGTTCAACCTGCTGCCGGTGCCGCCGCTGGACGGCTCGCGCATTCTGGCGCTGTTCATTCCGAATAAGTATCTCTATAAGATCGCGCCTTATGAGCGCTATCTCGTGCTGGGCATTTTTGCGCTGATCCTGTTCGGTGTGTTCGACCGTCCGATGAGCGCGGCCTCTTCCGCAGTGCTGACCTGGATCACGCGTCTGGCCGCTGCGCCGTTCGGGCTTGGAAATCTGGTGGCGTGATGGAAAAGATTCAATATAAGCTTGAGGTTTTCGAAGGCCCGCTCGATCTGCTGCTGCATCTCATCGCAAAGCATAAGCTGAACATCAACGACATCCCGATCTTTGAACTGGTCGAACAATATGTCGCCTATGTGCGCGAGATGCAGGAGGCCGATATGGACGTGGCCAGTGAATTCATCGAAATGGCTGCGCGGCTGATCTATATCAAAACCGTGTCGCTGCTGCCGGTCTATGAGGAGGCGCAAAAGCTCAAGGAAGAGCTGACGGGCGAGTTGCTGGAATACCGCGACTGCAAGCTGATGGCGGAAAAGCTGTCCAAACAGGCGGACGGGTTCGATTATTTTGAACGTGCGCCGCTGCAGCTCCCGGTCAACCATAAATACAGCCGTCTGCACGACGCCGGAGAGCTACTGCTCGCTTATCTCAACGCCGTCGGCAAAGACCGGCAAAAGCTGCCGCCGCCGATGGAGGCCTTCACCGTGATCGTCAAAAAGAAGATCGTCTCCGTCAACACCGGCATCGTGTTCATCTATCGCAAGCTGCTCAAGCAGTCAAAGCTGCGCTTTTCCGCGCTGTTTGAGGGTGCGACCTCGCGCTCGCAGCTTGTGGCAACATTTTTGGCCGTGCTGGAGCTGGTCAAGGCGAACAAGGTGACGCTCAACGAGGACAACACGCAAGTGCAGCTCAACAGAGAAAGGAAACCGCATCCATGAACATGAAAGAAATGCAAAGCACGCTGGAAGCCGTGCTGTTTGCCGCAGGAGAGCCGATCGAGCTTTCGCGGCTTGCGCAGGCGCTGGAAGTGGACGAGCTGCTGCTCTCGCAGCTTCTTGAAAACCTCGCCGCAAAATATGACGAGGAAAACGCCGGCATCTGTCTGCTGCGGCTGGACGATCAGTATCAGCTTTGCTCGCGAAGGGAATATGCCGACGCGGTGCGCAAGGTGCTGGAGGTCAAACGCAACGCGCCGCTGTCGCAGGCCGCATTTGAGGTGCTTGCCATCGTCGCCTATAACCAGCCGGTAACCAAGGCGTTCATCGAACAAATTCGCGGCGTGGATTGCTCCGCCGTTCTGGCGACGCTGACGCAAAAGCAGCTCATTGAAGAGCGCGGCAGACTCGATTTGCCCGGCCGTCCGCTGATCTACGGCACAACGCCGAATTTTTTGCGCTGCTTCTGCATCTCTTCGCTGGATGAGCTGCCCGCATTGCCGGAAAAAGACAGTCAGGCGCTCCCGCAAGGGGAGGAAAGTTCGCAAAGGGAAACGGAAAACAGCGAAAAGAACGAGAAAAATGAAAATGATTTTGCGCAAACGGTTGACGAAACTTAAGAATTCATGTATGATATAAGATGAGCAATTACGGAAAGGGGAGAAGCGGTTTTTGAACGGATTTGAAATTTTCCTTTGCATCCTTGCGGGCATCATTCTGCTCATTGTCGGCGTTCTTTCCATCCCCGTGCACGTCTCCTTTTCGTATGAGGATAAGATCTTTCTTTCCGTGCGCTATCTGTTTTTGAAATTCCGGATTTTGCCGCAGGGGGAAAAGAAAGAAAAGAAACCGAAAAAAGAGAAAAAGAAAAAAGAAAAACCGAAGGAAGAACCGAAAGAGGAAGCGCCCAAAGAAAAAAAGCCGAACCCGCTTTTGAATATGGTCAAGGCGAACGGCTACGACGGCATGATGGAAGTGCTGCGCAACCTCGGCAGCGTGCTCGCCCGCTACGGTTCGCAGCTTTTCAAAAGCGTGATCTTCGATGAGTTTGACATCTACGTTGTTGTCGGTAAGCCCGACGCTGCCGCAACGGCGATCGAATACGGCAAAGCCTGCCAGCGCGTGTATCCGCTCGCGGGGTTCCTTTGCTCCAACAATGTGGTACATAAATACGACGTGAGCGTGGAATCGGATTTTCTTGCCGGAAAATCTGCCGGAGAGTTCTTCTTCGATTTCCACCTGGTCATTCGTAAGATCCTCAACGCAACGATCGCGATGGTTGTGCGCATGGTTTTCAAGGTGCTTTTGAAGTTCTTGAAGAACGGAAAGCCGCAAAAAACGCAGGCGCCGCAAAGCGAGGCGGCAAGCGAGGAATAAGTTAGTGAAAAGATCCAGAAAGGATGATACGATATGTCAGAAAAATCAGCAGGTGCAATTCTTGCCAGCACGATTGAAAAGATCCGCGACCTTGTGGATACCAGCACCATCATCGGTGAGCCGATCTACGCCGAAGGAAACGTGACGATCATTCCGATTTCCAAGGTGACCTACGGTTTCGCCTCGGGCGGCGCTGATTTTCCGTCAAAGAATTCGCAGGAGCTGTTTGGCGGCGGCGGCGGCGCAGGTGTGACGATCACCCCGGTGGCGTTCCTGGTCATCAGCGACGGCGAAGTGACGCTCAAGCACATCACAGCCTATGACAACGCCGCAGAGCGCGTGGTCAATCTTGTGCCCGAAATGTTCGATAAGGTGACGAGCCTTGTGAACAAGAGCAAGAAGGAAGCGGCAAAAAAAGAGCTTGACGCACAGTAAAACAACATCATCGGCGACCGCCTGTGTTTGCAGGTGGTTGTTTTGGCGCATATAAACATAGGAGAAAACCATGGCTGCAGTCGAAAGAATCCAAAAATATCTTTCCGCGTGCGGGATCGCTTCGCGCCGAAAAAGCGAAGAACTGATCCTTGCGGGCAAGGTGCGCGTCAACGGACACGTCGCCACGCTCGGCGACAAGATCGACCCGAAGCGCGACACGATCACTGTCAGCGGCAAGCGCGTTGTTCGGCAAAAGCATTTCACCTATCTGATGCTCAACAAGCCCCGCGGCTTTATCACGACCATGCAGGATGAAAGGGAGCGCAAGTGCGTGGCTTCGCTGGTGGAAAACGCGCCGGCCCATGTGTTTCCCGTCGGGCGGCTGGACAAAGATTCCGAAGGGCTGTTGCTGTTTACTAACGACGGCGATTTTGCAAACGCGCTCACGCACCCGTCGAAGCATGTGCCGAAGACCTACCGCGTGACCGTGCGCCCGTCTGTCAGCGAAACGCAGCTCACAGCGCTGACGCAGGGCGTCATCATCGACGAGCGCAAAACAGCGCCCGCAGAGGTGCGCGTGATCACGTCGGAAGAAAACCGCGTGGTGCTGGAGATCATTCTCTATGAGGGCCGCAACCGCCAGATTCGCAAAATGTGCGAACAGGTCGGATTGCAGGTCGCTCGTTTGCGCCGCATTGCAATCGGCTCCGTCAAGCTGGGTATGCTGAAAACCGGCGACTGGCGTGAGCTGACCGAAGACGAAGTACGCCGGCTGGAGCTTGCCGCCGGCATGGAAAGGGCGAAAAAAACATGATCTTTTTTGCACCGCATACCGAAAATACGCCGCAGTGCACAGCGCACTTTGACGCAATGGACGGCGACGCTTGCCTTGGAACCTGCAAACTTCGCATCGAGGGGGACAAGGCCGACGTGTTCAGTATCACGCTGACCGGCGGCGACGCCGAGATCGGCGAAGGACTGCTGCGTGCGGCTTATAACTACGCTGCCAACAAGGGCGCCTACTGGGGCGTTTGCTCCGCGGAAAACGCCGGGGCGATCACAGCGCGGCTGCGCTTTGAAACCGAAGACGGAATGCCGCAGGGCGATATCCCGACCCTTTTGACGGGCTTTTGCGACCGCCACAGCTCACAGAACGGAGGACAACTATGATTCGCAGTATGACCGGCTTCGGCCGTGCGCAGGATGTGATCGACGGGATGCAGATCAGCGTGGAGCTGAAAAGCGTGAACCACCGTTATTTTGAATTCAGCGCAAGAACGCCGCGCGCCTACGGATTTTTGGAGGAAAAGCTCAAAAGCTATTTGCAGACGAAGATCGCCCGAGGAAAGACCGAATGCTATGTTTCCATCGAGGAGCTTGACGCGCAGGACTGCACCGTGCTTGTCAATCACTCGCTGGCGGCCGGCTATCTTGCCGCGCTGCGTGAAATCAGCGAGCGTTACGGCTTGGAAAACGACGTGACGGTCACGAGCCTTGCAAAATATTACGACATCTTCACGGTGCACAAGCAGACCGAGGATGAGGATCGCATCTGGGCGGCGGTAAAGACCGTGACCGACGAAGCGCTTTCTTCCTTCCTTTCCATGCGGGAACGCGAGGGCGAAAAGCTCAAAGACGACATTCTTTCCCGCTGCGATCTGGTTTTGGAGCACGTTGCTTTTATTGAGGAACGCTCACCGCAGACGGTGCAGGCCTATCACAACAAGCTGCTGGAGCGTATGCGTGCCGTTTTGGAGGACGCAACTGTGGACGAGCAGCGCCTTTTGACCGAAGCGGCGATCTTCGCCGACAAGGTCGCGGTTGCGGAAGAGACCGTGCGTCTGCGCAGCCATGTGGATCAGATGCGCGAATTCATGACGACACAGACCGCCATCGGCAGAAAGATGGACTTCCTTGTGCAGGAGTTCAACCGCGAAGCCAACACCATCGGCTCCAAGGCGCAGGATGTGGAAATCGCGCGCCATGTGATCGCCGTGAAAGCAGAAATCGAAAAGATCCGCGAACAGGTGCAAAACATCGAGTAACGTGTTGACGGGAGGGGCAGGACGTTGAAACTTGTAAACATCGGGTTCGGAAACATGGTGAATGCCGCACGGCTCGTTGCCGTTGTCAGCCCGGATTCCGCACCGATCAAACGCATCATTCAGGAGAGCAAGGAGCGCGGCATCCTCATCGACGCCACGCAGGGTCGCCGCACGCGCGCTGTGCTGATCATGGACAGCGACCATGTGGTGCTCTCTTATCTGCAAACAGAAACGCTCGCCTCCCGGCTCGGCGCAGAACTGCATGAGGATTGGGAGGATGAGAACGATGGCTGAACAGGGCTTGCTGCTTGTGATCTCCGGCCCGTCGGGCTGCGGAAAAGATACGATCATCCACGAGGTGCTGCAGCATCTTGACGGCGAGGGCTTCCTTTCGGTCTCCATGACCACGCGTCCCAAGCGCGGCGAGGAGGTGCATGGGGTACACTACTACTTCGTTTCCGAAGCGGAGTTTTTGCAAAATGTGCAAAACGATCAGATGCTGGAATACGCACAGTACGGCGAAAACTACTACGGCACGCCGGTCGGTCCCATCCGCGCACTGCTTTCGCAGGGAAAAACGGTGATACTGAACATCGAAGTGACCGGCGGAAAAAACGTGCGCAGACTGCTGCCCTTTGCTGTAGAAGTGTTTGTTGCGCCGCCGTCGCTGAAGGAGCTGCGCCGCAGACTTGAAAAACGCGGCACAGAGACGCCGGACGCGATTGAAACGCGCATGGAAATTGCAACGCGCGAGCTCGCCTGTGCAAAGGACTATGACTATATTGTAATCAACGATGCGCTGGAGGATGCCGTGCAGGACGTGCTGGCGATCATCCGCACATCGAAGCTGAAAAAAGAGAATATGCTCAATAAATTAAGTGAGGTAACTGATTATGCTGAATCCTGATTTGAGACCGCTTTTGAAAGACCACATCAGCCGTTATTCCCTGGTCATCGCCGTTGCGAAGCGTGCGCGCTTCATTGCGGAAGACCCCGAGCTGCGTGAAAAATGCGGAACGAAAAAGCCGGTATCCTATGCGCTCGACGAGTTTTTGCGCGGCGATCTTTCGCTGCGTGAGCCGGAGGAGATCCGTGACATCTGAGCGCATAAACTGAATTGAAGATGGGATGTGAAATGATATGGAACAGCTTCTTGCCCTTGTTGCGGTGGAAAATGTTGCATATCATTTTGACATTCTTTACGGTTATCTTGTGCCGCAGCAACTGTGCAAAAAAGTGAAAAAAGGCAGCCGCGTGCTGGTCAGCTTCGGCAACGGCAGCGGCAAACGGCAGGGGCTTGTGTTCGATTTTTCTGCGCCTCAGGTCGGAAAACGCTATAAAAAGCTGCTTTCCGTGCTGGACGATACGCCGTTGTTTTCCGAGGAAATGCTGCGCCTTTCGCTGTTTCTCAAGGAGCGCACGTTCTGCACGCTGTTTGAAGCGGCGCGTGTGCAGCTTCCGACCGGCTTTCATCTGAAAACGCAGGTGCGTTATGTTGCGCTGCAAACCGAAGAACGCCCCGCGCTGAACGAAACGGAAACGGCCGTTTATGACTATATGCTCGGCGAGGTCGGCTTTCTCGGCAAGGACAAGGTGCTCAAAGCGTGCAAACTGAAAAGCGACAGCGATGTGTTGGAGCGCCTTGTGCAAAAAGGGCTGGTGCAGCGCAACTACGAAGCCGGCAAAACGCTCGGCAACCTGACGGTTAAAACGGCGCGCATGGCGCAGGCTTTTCCGGACAGCCAATCCTTGCCGAAGGGGCTGACGGAAAAGCAGCTTGGCGTTTGCAGCGTGCTGTTCGATGTCGGCGCGGCAAGCGTAAAGGAGCTTTGCTATTTCACGGGCGTGTCTGTTTCGGTCATCTCCACGCTGCAAAAAAAAGGCGTGATCGAAATCACCGACAGCGAGCTGTACCGTGTGCCGCAAAGCGAAATGACCGACAGCGGCGCCAAACGTGACATTGCGCTCACGCCGCATCAGCAAACAGCGTTTGCCCATCTGCTGGAACGCTTCCGTAACGGCGGCAGCACCTCGCTGCTTTACGGCGTCACGGGCAGCGGCAAGACCTCGGTGTTTTTGCGCCTGATCGACGAAGTGCTGCAAAGCGGCCGCCAGGTGATCGTGATGGTGCCCGAAATCTCGCTCACGCCGCAGATGATGGCGATCTTCAAAGGCCGCTACGGCGACGCGGTTGCGATTTTTCATTCCGCGCTGTCCGTCGGCGAACGCAAGGATGAATATCGCCGTGTGCGCGACGGTTTAGTGAAAATCGTTGTCGGCACACGCTCGGCGGTGTTTGCGCCGTTCAAAAACCTCGGGCTGATCGTGATGGACGAGGAGCAGGAGCACACCTATAAATCCGAGCTTTCGCCGCGCTATCACGCGCGCGACGTGGCCAGATTCCGTGCAAAATTCCATCATGCGCTGCTGTTGCTCGCTTCGGCAACCCCGAGCCTTGAAACTTACAGCTATGCGCAAAAGGGCATTTACGGCTTTGAAACGCTGCCCGAACGCTACGGGGACGCCGTGCTGCCCGATGTGACGGTGGTGGATATGAAGCTGGACCGCCAGCGCGGGAACAAGCACGCGCTCTCACTCCAGCTGATCGATCTTTTGACAAAGAATCTCGAAGAAAAGAAGCAGTCCATCCTTTTGATGAACCGGCGCGGCTACAATACGTTTGTTGCCTGCGATGCCTGCGGCGAGGTGATCTCCTGCCCGTCGTGCAGCATCTCGCTGACCTATCACCGCGCGAACGACCGGCTGATGTGCCATTACTGCGGCTACAGCCGTCCGTTCACCAACGTCTGCGAACACTGCGGCAAACCCAAGCTGCGCTATGCCGGCACGGGTACGCAGCGCATTGAAGAGGAGCTGGCCGCCCTGTTCCCGACAGCGCGTGTGCTGCGGCTGGATACCGATGCGGCTTCCACACGCGGCGCGTTTGAAAAGGGACTTCTTGCGTTCGGCGCGGGCGAATATGATATCATGCTCGGCACCCAGATGGTTGCCAAGGGCTTAAACTTTGAAAATGTGACGCTGGTGGGCGTGATCAACGCCGACCTCGCGCTCAATAACGATGATTACCGCTCGCAGGAGCGCACGTTTGACCTGCTCACGCAGGTTGTCGGACGTTCCGGACGCGGCAGCGAAAAGGGCGTTGCGCTGGTGCAGACGATGACGCCGGAAAACGGTGTGATCCGTCTGGCGCAGCGGCAGGATTATCCCGCGTTTTTCAAAAACGAAATCGTCATCCGTAAGGCGATGGTCTATCCGCCGTTTTGCGATCTTTGCGCTGTCTGCACCGTCAGCGAAAACGAGCGGCTCGCGCTTGACGCGGCAAACCTTGTGCTCTCGCGTTTGACGGAGCTTGCGCAAAGCGATTTCAGCGATGTACACATGATTTTGCTGCCCGTGATGCCGCCGCGCATCGGTAAGATGGGCGACCGGTTCCGGTTCCGTATCATCATCAAATGTAAAAATTCCCGCCGTTTCCGCGCCATGATCGCGCAGGTGCTCACAGAGTTCGGAAAACTGCAGCAAATGCGCGACGTTACGCTGACGGCGGATATCAATCCCGAAAACTTAATGTAATTTTTATGGAGAAAGACTATTATGGCAATCAGAAAGATCGTAACGGAAGAAGACCCGATCCTGCGCAAGACAAGCAGACCGGTACAAAAATTTGACGAAAAGCTCTGGCAGATCCTCGACGATATGAAAGAGACGATGGACAAGGCCAACGGCGTTGGGCTTGCCGCCGTGCAGGTCGGTTTGTTGCGCCGCGCGGTGATCGTGGACGTCGGCGACGGGCTGGTGGAGCTGATCAACCCGGAGATTCTGGAAGCAGACGGCGAACAGGAGGGGCAGGAGGGCTGCCTTTCGCTGCCGCAGCAGTGGGCGCTGGTCAAACGGCCGAACCATGTCAAGGTTCGCGCGCAAAACCGCCGCGGCGCGTGGCGCATTTTGGAGGCCGAAGGGCTGAAAGCGCGCGCGTTCTGCCATGAGATCGACCACCTCGACGGGCATCTGTTCACCGACCGCATGACGCGCCGGCTCTCGGAAGAGGAGATTCGCCGTATGCAGGAGGATCGTGTGCAAAAAGGGAAAGGATGAACGCCATGAAAATCGCATTTATGGGAACGCCGGATTTTTCCGTGCCGTGTCTGCGTGCGCTTGCGGAAAGCGGCCACGAAATTGTCGGTGTTTTCTGTCAGCCCGATAAACCTGTCGGCAGAAAGCAGGAGCTGCATCAGCCGCCGGTGAAACAGGAGGCGCTGCGCCACGGCTTTCGCGTTTTGCAGCCGACGAGTCTGCGCGGCGGACAGGGCGTTGCATTGTTGAAGGAGCTGCAGCCGGATCTTGTGATCGTTGTCGCCTACGGCAAAATCCTGCCTGCCGATTTTCTCGCGTTCCCGAAGTACGGCTGTGTCAATATTCATGCCTCGCTCCTGCCGAAGTATCGCGGCGCTTCGCCGATCCACTGGGCGGTGATGGCCGGCGACGCTCAAACGGGCGTCACGGTGATGCAGATGGATGAGGGTATGGACACCGGCGACATTCTGCTGGTGAAAAAACTGCCGATCCCGCCCGACGCGACGACCGAAGAGATGTTCGAGCGTTTATCGGAGCTTGGCGCGGCAGCAATGCTCGAAGCGATCCGCGGAATCGAAGAGGGCACGCTCACGCGCACGCCGCAGGATCACGCTGCGGCAACAACGGTCGGACTGCTCACCAAAGAGATGGGCGCGATCGATTGGCGCAAGCCTGCAAAAGAAATCCACAATCTCATTCGCGGCCTATATTCCTGGCCAGGCGCATATACTTCTTTGCACGGCAAACGCTTGAAGCTGCTGCGCGCAAGATGCAGCGACAAGAGCGGCAAAGGCGCACCCGGCACGGTTTTGATTCAAAACGGCGCTCTGCTTGTCGTTTGCGGCGACGGGCAGTGTGTGGAGTTGCTGGAGGTGCAGCCGGAAGGAAAAAAACGCATGGATGCCGCATCGTTCCTCAACGGACGCGGCGCGGCAGATGGCGATCAATTTGAAATGACGGAGTAATCGCTATGATTTGGTACGATCAATACTATCTGCTGCTGGTGGTGCCGGCAATGCTGCTGTCGCTGCTTGCGCAGGCAAAGGTCAAGGGCACCTATGCAAAAATGTCAAAAGTGCGAAACAGCCGCGGGCTGACCGGGGCAGAAGCCGCCATGCGCGTGCTCGCGTATTACGGCGTGACCGGCGTGCAGATTCAGCCAATCGCGGGCAATCTGACCGATAATTTCGATCCGCGCAGCAATGTGATCCATCTTTCGCAGGGCGTGATGCACAGCACCTCTGTTGCCGCAGTCGGCATCGCCTGCCATGAGGCGGGTCACGCGGCGCAGTATGCCCAAAGCTACAAGCCCATCGCCGTGCGCAACAGCATTCTGCCTGTGGCCAATATCGGCTCTTCTGCGGGCATTTTGCTTGCCGTGATCGGCTTTGTGCTGCAAGCAAAGCTGCTGATGCTGATCGGCATCGTGCTGTTTTCCTTCGTCGTGCTGTTTCAGCTCGTGACGCTTCCGGTGGAATTCAACGCCAGCTCCCGCGCATTGAAGGTGATCGACGAGACCGGTATGCTCGAGGGCGAAGAATACAAGGGCGCAAAAAAGGTGCTTTCCGCCGCCGCTATGACCTATGTTGCGGCGCTGATCGTTTCCGTCGCGTCGCTGCTGCGGCTGATTTTGCGCAGCCAGTCGCGCTCCAGACGCTGAGAGGCCCGGTATGGCAACGGCAAGACAGGCGGCGTTTTTGCTGCTGAAAAAAATGCAAAAGGACGCGGCGTATTCGAATCTTTTGCTGGAAAACGCTTCGCTGCTGGGTTCCCTTTCGCGGCGGGACCGCGCATTGGCAACGGCGCTGGTCTACGGTGTGATCGAACGGCGGCTGACGCTGGATTATCAGCTTTCGCAATATCTGAGCAAGCCGCTTTCAAAGCTTTCGCCCGAGGCGGTATGTGTGCTGCGGTTGGGCGTGTATCAGCTTTTGTTTCTGGAAAAGATTCCGTCTTCGGCGGCGATCAACGAAAGCGTTAAGCTCGCAAAAAAATACTGCGCCTATGCGTCCGGCCTTTGCAACGCCGTGCTGCGCAAGGTTTCGCAGCAGGGGCTCGTTCTGCCGCAGGAGACGGCGGAAGACTACTTGTCTGTCAAATATTCCTGCCCGCAGTGGCTGATCGATCAATGGACGCGCGATTACGGCGAAGAGACCGCGCGCGGCATCCTTGCGCACTCCTTTGCCGCACAGGGCTTTACCGTGCGCGTCAACACAAACAAAACGGGCGCGCAAGCGCTCCTTAGGCGTTTGGAAGAAGAAGGCGTCACTGCCGAAACGACCGATCAATCGGGGCTGCTGAAGCTTTTGAATTTGCCTTGTCGTGTGGATGAACTGCCGTCGTTCAAAGACGGACTGTTTCATGTGCAGGACAAAGCAAGTATGCTTTGCGCACTCTCTTTGGACGCAAAGAAAGGTGAGCGTGTGTTTGATCTGTGCGCCGCGCCGGGCGGCAAGACCTTCACGATCGCCGAAGAGATGAAAAACTGCGGCGAAGTGCTGGCGTTCGACCTCTATGCGCACCGCACTGCGTTGATCGAATCCGGCGCGCGGCGGTTGGGCCTTTCCTGCGTCAAAGCCGCGCAAGGGGACGCGTCGGTGTTTGACGCTGCACTGGGACAGGCAGATCGTGTGCTGTGCGACGTGCCCTGCAGCGGACTCGGCATTCTGCGGCAAAAGCCCGAGGTCAAATGGAAGGACCCTGCGTCGCTGCAAAATCTGCCTGCGCTGCAGCTCAAAATCCTTTCAACCGGCGCGCAGTATGTGAAAAACGGCGGCCGATTGATCTATTCCACCTGTGCGCTCTCGCGTGCCGAAAACGAGGACGTCTGCGCCGCCTTTTTGAAAGACCATCCCGCTTTTCAGCCGGTGCCGGCACTGCCGGCGCTGAGCGAAAAGGCGTTCTTGACCCTGTTCCCCCAACAGCACGACTGCGATGGCTTTTTCATTGCCGCTTTCCGAAAGGACGAAACTGCATGAATGACATCTCCTCTCTGACCCTGCCGGAGCTGCAGGCGCAAATGCTTGCACAGGGCGAAAAAAAATTCGTCGCTTCGCAGATTTATCAGTGGCTGCATAAGTCTCATGTCGCATCCTTTGATGAAATGACGAACATCTCCAAGGTTTTGCGCGAAAAACTGAAAAAAAATTACGATATTTGCACTTGCGCTATTGAAAAAAAGCTGGTTTCAGTGTATGATGAAACAGTTAAGTACCTCTATCGTCTGCACGACGGCGAACTGATCGAATCCGTTGTCATGCACTATAAATACGGGCACACGATCTGCGTGTCCAGTCAGGTCGGCTGCAAAATGGGCTGCACCTTCTGCGCTTCCGGCTTCGCCGGCTTTGTGCGCAATCTTCTCCCCGGGGAAATTCTTGCGCAGATTTACACCGCCGAGCGCGATCTCGGCATCACGATTTCCCACATCGTCATGATGGGCGTGGGCGAACCGCTGGATAATTTTGAGCATGTTTTGCGCTTTTTGCAGCTTGTGAGCGACGAAAACGGCAAGCATCTTTCCATGCGCAACATCTCGCTTTCCACCTGCGGCGTCGTCCCGGGCATTTACCGGCTGCTGCAAGAGCATCTGCAGCTCACGCTGTCCGTGTCGCTGCACGCGCCGAACGATGAAATTCGGCAAAAAACCATGCCGGTCGCAAAGCGCTATTCGATCGACGAACTGCTGAAGGCCTGCCGGGATTACACCGAACAGACCCACCGGCGCATCTCGTTTGAATATGCGATGATTGCCGGTGTGAACGACAGCGACGAAAACGCGCTGGAGCTTTCACGGCGGCTGCGAGGCATGCTTTGTCATGTCAACCTGATTCCGGTCAATGCCGTCAAGGAGCGCGATTATGTCAAAAGCAGCGCCGCGCGTATGCAGGCATTCATCGCAATTCTGGAAAAGCATCATATCAATGTCACTGTGCGGCGCACGCTGGGCAGCGACATCAACGCCTCTTGCGGCCAACTGCGCCGCGGCGAAACTCATTAACTCAGAGGTGATCTCATGAAAACAGTCGGAAACTCCGATGTCGGGCGCGTGCGTCAAAACAACGAGGACGCGTTCCGGTTCGGACGCATCGATGACAGCGTCTGCTGGGCCGTTGTGTGCGACGGCATGGGCGGCGCGTCGGGCGGACAGATTGCGAGCACAATTGCGGCCGACATGGTCAGCAAAAAAATTGAAAAGTGCTATAACAAATCGATGAGTGAAAGCTCCATCGAAAATATGCTGCTGTCTGCCATCACGACTGCGAACGTCACGGTCTATGACCGCGCCATTGCCGACGAATTCCTCAACGGAATGGGCACAACGATTGTTGCCGCCGTGATCAAAAACAATCACGCCAACATCGCCCATGTCGGCGACAGCCGCGCGTATCTGCTCAAAGACGGCACGATCACCCAACTGACGAAGGATCACTCTCTTGTGCAGGAGATGTTCGATCAGGGACAGCTCAGCCGGGCAGAGCTGAAAAACAACAATTTGCGCAACATCATCACACGCGCACTCGGCGTTTCCGAGGGCGTTGAGATCGAATTCAATAATACGGATCTGAAAAAAGGCGACGTGCTGCTGCTTTGCTCGGACGGCTTGACCGTGGAGGTTTCCGATGAGGAAATCCTCAAGCTGTTCGGTTCAACAAAGTTTGAACAGTTCCCGGCAAAGCTGATTGAGCAGGCGAACAAAGCCGGCGGAAAAGACAATATTACGGTAGTCGCCGTACAGGGGTGAGGAGAAGGATTATGGAAAATTACGTTGGAAAAAGATTAGACGGACGCTATGAGATCATTGAGATCATCGACGTCGGCGGCATGGCGGTCGTTTATAAAGCGTTCGATAATATCGACAACCGCATCGTGGCGGTCAAGATCCTCAAGGATGAGTATCTGACAAACGAGGAGTTCCGCCGCCGCTTCAAGAACGAATCCAAGGCCATTGCCGTGCTTTCTCATCCGAACATCGTCAAGGTGTTCGACGTCAGCTACGGCGACCGTCTGCAGTATATCGTCATGGAATACGTGGAAGGTATCACCCTCAAGGAATATATCAGCCAGCAGGGGACGATCGAGATCCGCGAGGCGATCTATTTTGTCACCCAGATTCTGCGCGCACTGCAGCACGCCCACGACAAGGGCATTGTGCACCGCGACATCAAGCCGCAAAACATCATGCTCATTGCCGACGGCACGATCAAGGTGACGGATTTCGGCATCGCGCGCTTTGCCCGCAGCGACACCAAGACGATGACGGATTCCGCCATCGGTTCCGTGCATTATATCAGCCCCGAGCAGGCAAAGGGCAGTGTGATGGATGCAAAGACCGACATCTATTCCGTCGGCGTTGTGCTGTATGAGATGCTCACGGGCAAGCTGCCGTTCCAATCGGAAAACGCGGTCTCTGTGGCGCTGATGCAATTGCAGAGCGAACCCGAAAAGCCGCGCAACATCAACCCGGACATTCCGGTCGGTCTGGAACAGATCGTCATGCGCGCCATGCAGAAGAACCCGAACGACCGCTATCAGTCGGCGTCGGAAATGCTCATGGACATTGACGAATACAAGAAGAACCCGAATATCAAGTTCGATTATTCCTATTATGTGGACCGTCAGCCCACAAAGTACATCCCCTCCGCGCAGGAGATCGCCCGCGAATATCAAAAGCAGGTAAGCCGTCCGGCGCAGCAGCCGACCCAGCCGCCGCGTGCGCCGCGTCAGAATCGCAGCGAACAGGAGCAAAAAGCGGCCGCCGCGCGCAAGCGCACACTCGCTGTTCTGGCGGCGCTGCTTGCCGCGCTTGCCATCTTCGCCGCTGTGCTTGTGCACCTTTATTCCAAGAGCAGCAACAGGGTGGACGTTCCGTATCTGGTCGGCAAAAACCTGCAGGCAGAAGTGTTGGGCCAGGAGGCTTACGAGGACTTTGAGCTCGTGTATGAATATGACGAGGAAAGCAAGGACGAAGCCGGCACCATCGTGCGTCAGGAGCCGGAAAAAGGCAAGGTTGAAAAGGGCAGCACCATCACGCTTTATATCGCTACCGGCGAAGACGAAAAGCGTGTGCCCGACGTTTACGGCTTTGAATACAGCTCCGCACAGAGCATCCTGAAGGCCGAAAACTTTGAAGTGCGCATTGAAAAGGAAGCGAACAACGACCGCGAGGCCGGCACCGTTATCCGCACCTCTCCGGCGCGTGATGAAAAGGTGGCCGAGGGCGCAACGATCACAATGTACGTTGCAACGGCGGACGATCAGGAGCCGGTGGAAGTGCCCGATCTGATGGGCATGACGATCGACGAGGCGAAGGACGCGCTTGAGGAAGCGGGTCTTGCGCTGGATTCCTCCCGCACGGAGTACCGCGCAAGCTCGCAGACGCGCGGCCAGATCATCGGCTATGAAAGTCTCGGCGAATCTGTTTTGCCCGGCACGAAAATCGCAGTTTATGTCTCCACCGGTCAACTGCCCACCGCGGCAACGACCACAACGGCGCCTTCCACCACCACAACAACTGCACCCTCCACAACGGAGTCCACCACGGTGACAACAACTGCGCCGTCCACAACTGCGGATTCTGATGTGACCGTTTCCACTTCGCAAACATCGACAACGGCGGCTGACGACGAACCCGTGTTGGACGCTGAGGGATGACGCGGATGGAGCAGCAGGGACTTCGCGGCACCATTTTAAAAGGCATCGGCGGTTTCTACTATGTGGAAACCGCTCTTGGCGTTTTTGAGTGTAAAGCCAAGGGAAAATTCAGAAAAGAACGCCTGACGCCGCTGGCGGGCGATCATGTGCTGGTGACCGTGCGCGACAATCAGGAAAACACCCTCGACGAGATCTTGCCGCGCAAAAATGCGCTCGGGCGGCCGCCTGTGGCGAATGTGGATCAGCTTTTGATCGTGGTGTCTGCAACAAAACCGGCGCCGAATCCGTTTGTGATCGACAAGCTCACCGTTGTGGCGGAGGAAAGGCACATTTTGCCGGTGCTGATCTTTTCAAAAAGCGACCTCGCGTCGGTGGAGACGCTGTATAAAATTTATGAAACCACGGGCTATCCCGTGATGTTGAACACGGAGCTTTCGCGTATCACTGCACAGCTCAACGGCAAATGCAGTGCGCTGACCGGCAACACCGGCGCAGGAAAATCCACACTGCTCAATGCGCTTTGCCCGTCGCTTTCGCTGCCGACCGGGGAAATCAGCGAAAAGCTCGGGCGCGGCCGCCACACAACGCGCCACGCGGAGTTGTTTCATGTGGGCGGCGGACTGGTCATCGACACGGCGGGCTTTTCGTCTCTTGACGCTTTGAAATCCGAAACCCCGCCGCCGGAAGCGCTTGAAACGCTGTTTCCGGAGTTTGAGCCGTTTCTCGGACAATGCAAATTTACCACCTGTGCGCACACCGGCGAAAAGGGCTGCCGCATCTGTCAGGCCGTTGCCGACGGCGTCATAGCCGAAAGCCGCCACAAAAGCTATTTGCAGCTTAGGCAGGAGGCGCTGGAACAAAAACCGTGGTAACCATTTTTGACTTCTCTCATATACTGGATTGACAAGGCAAAAAAGCCTGACAGAATGGGGGATGACCGTGATGCGCCGCAGAAGAATCAACGACCGCGGATTGATTTTTGCCGCCTTTGGCGCGGGGATGCTGCTTGCACTCTGCTTCCCGACAAAATTCATGCTGTTTGTTCTGGCGTTTCTGCTGGTGGTGCTCGGCGTAATCTCCTGCTTCAAAACGTAGCATGAACAGTTTGGGAGGTGCCGATATGCAAATTGTTGTTTGGAAAAGTCCGAAAGCGCTGCGGCCGTTTTTGCGCATCCTGTTTAAAATGAAAAGCCAAGAGGAATAAAGAACGCCTTCCGATCCAATCCGTGATCGGAAGCTTTTTTCTGTCTGCGCCGGTTGCATTCTTGGTGTGAATCCTGTATAATGATTCCATCAATCACGCAAAGGAGGCAAAACGATGCTGCGTTTTGTCATCGGCGCAAAAGGCGCAGGAAAAACCGACTATTTGCATCGGGTACTCGGCGAAGCGGCCAAAGAAAACGACGCTTCGGCGCTGCTGCTTGTTCCGCGTCAGGCGACATTTGAAAACGACCGGGACCTTTTGGCGGCGTTGAGACCGCGACTGGCGTCGGGCGTGCAGGTGCTTTCCTTTTCGCGCCTTTCGGAACTTGTGCTTCGCGCATGCGGTCGGCCGAACCGTCCGCTGCTTGGCGAAGGGGCGAACACGGCGCTGATGGCGCTGGCGATCGAGCAGGTGCAGGAGCGGCTGCAATTTTTTGCGCGCCATGCAAAAAACTTCGGCTTTGCGCAAAAAATGCTGCGTGCCGTTGCGCAGTTCAAGCAGACCAATGTGCTGCCGGATGATCTGCGCACCGCTGCCGCGACGCTGGAAAACGGTTTTTTACGGAATAAACTGCTGGAAACCGCCCTCATTTTTGAAACCTATAACGCCTTGGTCGCACAAAGCTTTTTTGACGATCAGGATGTGTTGACGCTCGTTGCAAAAAAGCTGCCGGAAAGTGGGCTCTTTGACGGAAAAACGATTGTCGTCAACGGCTTTTCCGCCTTCTCCGCGCAGGAAACAGAGATTTTGCGGCAAGCGCTCTTGCGTGCAAAGGACGTTTATGTCGGCCTTTGCACGGAAGAGCTGAACGATGAAAACACACTTTCGCCCTTTGCGCTGACCAATCAGACCGCGCGGCGGCTGCGCCGGCTTGCGCAGCAGTGCGGCGTCGGCGTGGCTTCGCCTGTCGTCTGCAGCGAAAAAAACTATGCCGCGCCGGAATTGCTGCATCTTTCACAGTGCTTGTTCGATCCAGCCGCGCCGGTGTTCAAGGGCACACCCGACGCGTTGACGCTGCAGTTTGCACCGTCGCGCCGGGAGGAATGCGATTTTGCCGCCTTGAAAATTCATGCGCTGCTGCGCTCGGGCGCTTACCGCTGCCGCGATATCGCCGTGGTTTGCAGCGACGCGGACGCCTATCTGGATGAGATCCGGTTCAGCTTTCGGAAATTCGGCGTGCCGGTGTTTGAAGATCACCGCGCACCTGTGGAAAATGAACCGCTGATCTTGCTGGTGCGTAGTCTCCTGGAAATGCGCGCAGAGGGCTTTTCCACAGAATTGCTCATGCGCTATTTAAAGACCGGCTTGACCGGCGTCAGCGAGGAGGAGATCGCCGACGCGGAAAACTATGCGCTGCTTTGGGATCTGACCGGCGCACAGTGGCTGCATGAATGGACAGGCAATCCCGACGGCTTCGGCAAGCCGATGGAGGAGACGCGGCAGCAGCGGCTGAAAACGCTAAACGAAATTCGAAATAAGATCGTTTCGCCGCTTGCGGTCTTCCGCGAAAAGACGAAGGACGCCGACGCAAAGGCGGTCATGACCGGCGTTTATCGCTTTTTGATTGAGCAGCAGGTCGATCAGAACCTCAAAACCTACGCCATCACCCTTGAGGACGCCGGAGAGCTTTCGCTCGCGTTGGCGCAGGAGCAGATCTGGGACTGTCTGATGCAATCGCTCGATGACGTTGCCCTTGCACTCTCCGATCGAACCGTGTCGGCAAAGCTGCTGCTGGACGTGTTCTGCGCTGTGATGAGCCGGCAAAGTCTCGGCAAGCTGCCGGACGGCTATGACGAAGTGGCGCTTTGCGAAAAGGAACGGATGGGCACGCAGACGCCGCGCGTGGTGTTTGTGCTCGGCGCCAACAACGGCCTGTTTCCGCAAGGACCGTCGGACAGCGGATTGTTTTCGCATTATGAGGCGCAGCGTTTACAGCAGGCGCTGCCGGTCTTTGCCGAAGAGGAATCGCGGCAGGCCCTTTCCGAACGCCATCTGGTCTATCACGCACTTTGCTCCGCAAAAGAAAAGCTTGTGATCTCCTGGGCGCTCTCCGGCACCGGCGGCGAAAAAACGGAGCCTTCGCCCTTGATCGCGCAGCTTCGGCAGATGTTTGTGCAACTCAAAACGGAAAGCTTCGATGCATTGGAGCTTTCGCAGTTTTGCGAAGCAAAGCAGCCGGCCTTCGAGCAGATGGCAAAGCGCTTTCGGCAAGGCGACGCGCAAACGCAGGCGCTCAAAGCCTGGTTTGCGTCAGACGACGCCTATGGCGCGCGGATGAATACGCTCTCGCGCGCTGTGGAAAAACGGCCGTTTTCGTTTGCCGACCCGAAAGGCGCAAAAGCGCTGTTCGGCGAACGGCTGCACCTTTCCGCGTCGCAGCTTGAAACCTATGAAGAGTGCCCGTTCAAATATTTTTGCCGCTACGGGCTGCGTGCCGAACCGCGCAAGCAGGCGCGGCTGGACCCGGCAAACAGCGGCACCGTTGTGCACTTTGTGCTGGAACATCTTTTGCAGGAGCACAGCGGCAAGGCGTTCACGACGCTCAAAAAAGAGGACGCCGCGCTTCGCATCAAGGAGCTGCTGCGCGAATATATGGAAACCTACATGGGCGGGTTGTCGGAAAAAACGGCGCGGTTTTTGTATTTATATGACCGGCTGGAAAAAACGCTGCTGACCGTGATCGAACGGCTGCTGACGGAGTTTTCCAACAGCGCGTTTGCGCCGGTCGGCTTTGAAGTCAAAATCGGCGAGCACGGCGCGGTCAAGCCCTATACCGTGCCGCTGAAGGACGGCTGCATCGAGCTGCGCGGCTCGATCGACCGCGTGGACCGTATGCTGAAGGACGGAAAAAACTATATCCGTGTGGTGGACTACAAAACGGGCGGCAAGCTCTTTGCGCTTTCCGATGTCCTCGGCGGATTGAGTATGCAAATGCTGCTGTATCTCGTTGCGCTCTGGCGCGACGGCAGCGGCGATTACAAAGATATGATTCCGGCAGGTGTGCTGTATCTACCGGCAAAGGCGCAGGCGTTTGACGCAAAGCGCAGCGACGACGCACAGCGCATTGAAACGCTGCGCATGGAAGGCGGCGTGATGGAAGGGATGCTGCTGGATGACGCCGATGTGCTCTCCGGCATGAGTCTGGACGGCTCGTTCCGTTTTTTGCCCGCCGGTGTAAAGAAAAGCGGCGGCGTGGTCACGGGCAACCTGATCACGCTCTCGCAGCTCGGAAAGCTCGCGCACCGCATGGACAGGATCATGGCGCAGATGGGCGACGCACTGCACGCAGGGCAGGTGCCCGCCAGACCCGTGCGCGGAAAAACGCACGGGCAGACCTGCGAATGGTGTGATTTTTCGTCTGTTTGCCGCAGAGAACACGGCGACGCGTTTCGCTATCTGCCGCAGATGACGCACGACGAAAGCCTGCAGGAACTGGAAGGGGAGGATGCAAATGGAACGACGCTGGACTGACGCACAACAACAGGCGATCACCGCAAAGGGCGGCAACGTTCTTGTCTCCGCTGCTGCCGGTTCGGGCAAAACCGCCGTTTTGGTGGAGCGCGTCATTCGCCGGCTGACTGATGAAGCGCACCCGGTTTCCCCCGACCGCTTTTTGATCGTGACCTTCACCCGCGCGGCCGCAAGCGAAATTCGCACGCGCATTTCCGCCGCGCTGGAAGCGGCGATTGCCAAAGACCGCACGAATCCCTTCCTCGCCCGGCAGCAAATGCTGCTGCCCTATGCCAACATCTGTACGATCGATGCGTTTTGCAGCACCCTTGTGCGCGAAAATTTTGCGGCGCTCTCTTTGCCGCCGACGGTGAAGCTGGCCGATGAGGGTGAGCTTGCGCTGCTCAGCACGGCGGCGATGGACCAGACTTTGGAATCGTTTTATGCCGCGGGCGATCAGGCGTTTTTGGATCTGACGGAATCGATCTTTCAAGGGCGGGACGATAAGGCGCTTAAGGAAGCGGTGCTGACCCTTTATAACACCGCGAGCGCTTATCCGTTTCCTGCGCTTTGGCTCAGGGAGATCGAGCGTGCGTTCACATCAAACGCCCGTCTTTGCGAAAGCGCCTATGGCAAAGTGCTGCTGAAAAGTGTGCGCGGTGCGCTGGCCTACTGTGAAGAGCTGCTGCGGATGCTGTATCGCGCCATGGAAGGCGACGAGCTGCTGCAAAGCCTGTTTGCGGATGCAGTGGCAGACGATGAGCTGCAGCTCTCGCGCATGACGGCGGCGCTGGAAGATGCCGACTGGGACGCACTGGCAGGTGCGGTGCTCTCCTATGCGCCGATGCGGCGCGGACGTGCGCCGAAGGGGATGGGCGACGATGCGGGAATCGCGTATCTTTCCTCCCTGCGCGATGCGTTCAAGGATGTGATCAAAAAGAAGCTGCCGCCGCTGTTTGCAAGCAGCGAAGCGGAATATCAAAACGATATGGCGGTCTTTGCGCCGCGCGTATCGGCGCTCGTGCGGCTGGTGAATGCCTATTCCGATACCTTTCGCGCGCTCAAGGAGCAGCGCGAAAAGGTCGATTTCAACGATGTGTGCCATCATGCGCTGTCTTTGCTTGCGAGCGCTGACAAAGACGGCACGGTTTCCACCACGCCGCTTGCCGAAGCGCTTAAAGCGCAGTTCGATGAAATTCTCATCGACGAATATCAGGACACCAACCGCGCGCAGGATCTGCTGTTTGAGGCAATCTCAAACGACAACCTTTTCCGTGTGGGCGATGTCAAGCAAAGCATCTACCGCTTCCGGCAGGCGATGCCGGAAATTTTTATGGCGCTCAAGGAAAGCTACCGTCCCTTTGACGCGGCAAACCCGGATTTTCCGGCGAAGATCATATTAAAAAACAACTTCCGCAGCCGCAAAAGCGTAACAGGCGCGGTCAATTTTGTCTTTTCGCAGGTGATGAGCAAACAGACCGGCGATGTGGATTATAACGGCGAAGAGCTGCTGGTGCCGTCGGCGCGTTATCCGGAAGAACAGGAAGATTTTGCCGAGCTGCATCTGCTGGACATTGCGGACCTGGACGCCGAGGTGGACGACAGCGACACGTTTCAGGCGGATTATGTGGCGTCGCAGATCGAAAAAATGCTCGCCGACGGTCTGACCGTGAGCGAAAGCGGCGCGCAGCGCAAAGCGGAATATCGTGACATCTGCATCCTGCTGCGCTCCATCAACGGCGGACGCGGCGTGGTCTATGCCGAAGCGCTGCAGCGCCACGGGATCCCTTGCTATACCGAGATCGCGGCGGATTTCTTTTCCGCAACCGAAATCGCGCTGATGCTTTCGCTTCTGCGCGTGATCGATAACCCGAAGCAGGATATTCCGCTGCTGAGCGTGATGATGAGCGTGATCTTCGGCTTCACGGTGGACGATGTTGCCGCGCTGCGCATTCGTTCACCGCAGGGCGATCTTTATACCTGCCTTGTGCAAGCTCGGACACAGGGCGACGAAAAGGCGACTGACTTTTTAAAACAGATCGCCGTGTGGCGTTCGCTATCGGCGTCCATGCCGTTGCGCGATCTGCTGGTGCGCATCTATGAGGAAACGGCGCTTGTCAGCGCTGTGAGCGCCCTGCACAACGACAGGGCGAAAAAAATGAACCTCATGCTGCTGCTCGATTACGCAAAGACCTATGAGGACAACGGCTATATCGGCCTTTCCGGTTTTATCCGTTTCATCGACCGTCTGGAGCGTTCGGGCGGCGATCTTGCGGGTGCAACCGGTGTTTCCGCAGACGCGAACGTTGTGCGCATCATGTCGATCCATAAATCCAAGGGACTGGAATTTCCCGTTTGCATCGTTGCCGGCTGCGCCACACGGTTCAACCGCACCGACGAGAAAAAGAACCTGATCGTCCATTCCCGGCTCGGCATCGGGCTCAAACAGCGCGATCTTGCAACGCTCTCGCAGCTTCCCACGGTCTGCCACCGCGCAGTGCAGACAGCACTCGGCGACGACATGATGAGCGAGGAGCTGCGCGTGCTGTATGTGGCAATGACCCGCGCTAAGGAGCGCCTTGTGCTTGTGTGCGCCGTGAAGGGGCTTGAAAAAACAATGGAAAAATACCGCGCGCGTGTTTTCCCCGGCGAAGTGAAAATGGCGCCGTTTGTGAGCGCGGCCGCTTTGAGCTATGCCGACTGGCTGCTGCCGTCACTGCTGCGGCATCCCGACGCTTTTGCTTTGCGCGAAGCCGGCGGCTTTGGCGAAGACGCTGTTTTGCCCGCGCCGTTTGCGCTGCGCGTCTATTCGGAGCGCTGGGCGGCGCCGCAGACGAAGGAGAGCAAACACCTTACGCCCGAAACGCCGGACTCGGAATTTCTTGCGCTTTTGAATGAAAAGCTCACATGGGAATATCCGTTTTTGCCGCTGACAAAGCTTGTAAGTAAACGCGCGGCTTCCGAGGTGGACAAGCGCTTCATCGACCGCGAATACTTTGCTTCTTCACGCCCGTCGTTTTTGACCGAGGGCGGCCTTTCCGCAGCGCAAAAAGGCACGGCAACGCATACCTTTATGCAGTTTGCCGATTACGAACGCGCCAAGACGGATGTGGACGGTGAAATCGAGCGCCTTTGTGCACGCGGACACATCACACAGGCAGAAGCCGCAGCGATCAATCGCGCCGCCGTGCGCCGGTTCTTTGAAAGCGATCTGTTCCGGCGTATGCAGCGCAGCGAACTCGTCATGCGCGAAAAGCAGTTTACGGTCGAGGTGCCCGTGACGCAGCTTTATGCGGACATGGAGGCGTTTTCGCAGGAAATGGTGCTCATTCAGGGTATTGCCGATTGCGCGTTTTTGGAAGACGGGCAGCTCGTGGTGGTCGATTACAAGACCGACCGGCTGGAAAGCGACGCGCAGTTCACCGAAAAATATGCCGGGCAGGTGCGCGTATATAAAGACGCGCTTTCGCGCTGCACCGGCTACACGGTGAAGCAAACGCTGCTGTATTCATTTTATCTTTCCCGGGAAATCGAAGTTCCTTTTGTTTGACAAGCGAAAAAACTTATGCTATACTAACTTGAATTCTTTCGAGGAGGTGCGCCATGAAAAAGCGGGAACGTGATTCCGGCATGGAGCTGCTGCGAATCTTTGCCATGCTGCTCGTCATCTGCGTCCACATGTTTTCCTACGGCGGCTTTTATTCTGCCGCAAGAGCGGTCGGCGGCCATGTGCATTCCACGGCGCTGCTGATGAAGCTTGCCACCCGTGCCGCGGTCGATATTTTCATTCTCATCACCGGCTATTTTATGAGTCAGCAGTCGTTCAACCTGCAAAAGAGCCTGCACCGCAGCTTTGACGTGTATAAAAAAATGCTCTTTTATTCCGTGGTGCTGACCGTGATCTTCCTTTGCCTCGGCTCGGAGTTTTTGATTGAAAAGGGAAAGCTGATCGCTCCCTGGCGGGCGATTCTGAAGGGCTTGTTCCCGGTGACGAGTCAGACGTGGTATTTTTTGACGGACTATCTGCTGCTGTGTCTGCTGATTCCGTTTTTGAACATGGGACTGCAGCTTTTGACAAAAAAGGAATACCGCGTTTTGCTGGCTGTGCTCATTGCGCTCATGAGCGTTTTTGCAACGCTTTTGCCCATGCGCCCGTTCTCTTATGTGTTTGAATCCTTCGGCTATAAGAACGTCCTTGTCGGCAAAAACGTCTTTCACTTTATCTTCATCTATATTCTCGGCGGCTACATCAGCTTTTTCACCGCACCGCGCAAACGGCCGAACTTCTGGTTCCTCGGCGGCGCCGCCGGAACGGTTTTGCTCAACTATCTGCTGTTCACCCGCCTGCCGGACTGGTTCGGTTATTCGTCCGTCGCGCTGCAGTATTCCAACCCGCTTGTGATTGCGAACGCCGTGTTTTTGCTGCTGTTTTTCCGCGATCTGCATTTTCATTCGCGGCTGGTCAATCTGCTCGCGTCCACAACGCTGGGCGTTTACGCGATTTCGGAATTCCGCTATTTGCGCACCTTCCTTTGGCGGTGGATCCATTTTGACAAGGCAGACTGCGGCAATCTGTTCAAAAACGTGCTTGCGGTCGCAGCGGCGGCAGCGGCGGTCTTTCTTGCCTGCGCTGTGATCGACCTGCTGCGCGGACAGTTGTTCCGCCTTGCGGGAATGCTTTGGAAACGCTATGGAAATAATCCGAAAATCCGCGCAAAAAAATTAAAATAAACCTTGATTTTTGTAATAAACTGTGATACAATGCTTTAGCATGATTTTGAAACGGCAAAATCCGTTTCCGTCAAATAATCGTAGACAGAGGTGAAACACAATGAAAGAGGGACTTCATCCGAAGTATGAACAGACGACCGTCAGATGTGCTTGCGGCGCTGTGATCGAGACCGGCTCCACAAAGAAGGACATGCGCGTGGATATCTGCTCCAACTGCCATCCTTACTTCACCGGCAAGCAGAAGCTTGTTGACACCGGCGGACGTGTTGACAGATTCAACAAGCGTTTCAACCTTGCAAAGAACAAATAATTGCAAGAAAACTCAGAGAAAAAGGCGGAGCGAAAGCCCCGCCTTGTTTTCGTAGGTAAGTTATATTCTGGAAGGTCGTATGGAACAATACAAAACCGTTGCAAACGAAGCGGTGGATGAATACATCGTAAAAAAATCGCGCTTTCTCGGCTATGCCATGCCGGTCACTACGGCAGAGCAGGCCGTCGCGTTCATTGAAAAAATCAAAAAAAAGCACTGGGACGCCACGCATAACGTCTATGCCTATGTGCTGCGCGACGGACAGATTCGCCGTTACAGCGACGACGGCGAACCGCAGGGCACGGCTGGCATTCCGGCGCTGGATGTGCTGCTCAAGGGCGAGCTGACCGACGTCTGTGTGGTCTGCACGCGCTATTTCGGCGGCATCATGCTCGGCGCGGGCGGTCTGGTGCGTGCTTATTCCCACACGGCAAAAATTGCGGTCGAGGCCGCCGGCATCATCACGATGGCGAAATGCACCGTCGGCGAAGTCACCTGCGATTATACCTACTACGGCCGCCTTGTGCCGCTGCTTTGCAGCCACGGCGGTTTTGTGGAAGACACTGTGTTTGCGGATGCTGTAACGGTGCGTTTCAAAATTCCCTCCGTCGCTTTTGCCGCGGTTGATGCCGCTGTGGTGGATACCAGCTTCGGTAAGGTCCGTGCGACGGCAAACGGGGAAATATTTGATAAAATTTCCTGAATGTTTTAGGGGAAAAAGCGAAAAAAAAGTGTATATACTTATAAAGTTGGAAGTCTAAAGTCTTTAGTCAATAGCAAACCGGGGTGGAAGTATGGAAGAGATTCGGCTGCGTCAGCTTGAAAACGAGCGAAAGATCATCGGTCCGCGCGGCTTTTTGTGCGAAAACACAAAGGGACGGCAGCGCGAGGAGGCCGAATGCAGTGTGCGCACCGCGTTTCAGCGTGACCGTGACCGAATTATCCATTGCAACGCCTTTCGCCGTTTGAAGCATAAAACGCAGGTTTTCCTCTCTCCGGATTCCGACCATTACCGCACCCGGCTGACCCATACGCTGGAGGTGGCGCAAATCGCGCGTACCATCGCCGTCGGCCTTGCGCTCAACGAAGACTTGACCGAAGCGATCGCGCTCGGGCACGATCTCGGCCACACCCCGTTCGGCCACGCGGGCGAGCGCGCGCTGAACGCCGTTTTGCCGGAGGGCTTTCGCCATTACGAGCAGTCGCTGCGTGTGGTGGATCAGCTTGAAAACGAAGGGCGCGGACTGAATCTGACGTATGAGGTGCGCGACGGCATCGTTTGCCACACGCGCGGCAAGGAGGCCGACACGCTGGAGGGGCGGATCGTCAAGCTTGCCGACCGCATCGCGTATTTGAACCACGACATCGACGACGCCATCCGCGGCGGTGTGCTTTCAGAGGGCAACATTCCGGCGGATGTGCGAAAAACACTTGGCGAAAGCAAGTCTGCGCGCATCAATACGCTGGTGATTTCCGCAATCGAAAACACCGACACCGAGGTTATGCTCGCGCCGCAGGTGCAAAGCGCATTCGATATTTTACACGAGTTCATGTTTGACCGCGTGTATACCAACCCCATTTGCAAGGGTGAGGAGAGCAAGGCCATTGCCATGCTTCAGCAGATGTTCGCGTTTTTCACCGAGCATCCGGATGAATTGCCGAACGAATACATTTCCATCGCCTGGCGCGAGGGTGCACAGCGCGCCGCCTGCGATTATATCGCCGGCATGACGGACGGCTATGCGCTGAAAACCTATACCGATTATTTTATCCCGACCGGATGGAGCAAATAACAATTCGCAATTCGCAATGCGCAATGCGTAATGCGTAATTGAATGCTGGGTGTGGAATGTGAAATTGAGGCCGCACACCTTGTCATTTGCTGAGTTTCACTGTTTTCTCTTTTCATTGCGAATTGCGAATTTCTAATTGTAAATTGATTTTGGAGGTGATTTCCATGCCGCGATTCAGCGATGAATTTTTGACCGAGCTGCGGATGCGTACCGATATCGAACAGCTCATCTCCGCCTATGTGCCCCTGAAACGGCGCGGAAAAAACCTTGTCGGGCTTTGCCCGTTCCACAACGAAAAAACGCCGTCCTTTACGGTGTATCCCGAAACCCAAAGCTACTATTGCTTCGGCTGCGGCGCAGGCGGCGAGGCGGTCAACTTCATTCGCGGCGTGGAGCATCTCGATTTCACAGAGGCGGTGCGCTTTCTTTGCGACCGCGCCGGGATGCGTATGCCGACTGAGGGCTACGATGATTCCCTTGCGCAAAAACGGCGGCGTATGTATGAGATCAACCGCGAGGCCGCCCGCTTTTTTCATGAAACGCTGCTTTCCCCGCAGGGTGCGGCGGCGCTGCAATACTTCCGTTCGCGCGGCTATTCCAACAAGACCATCACGCGCTTCGGGCTCGGCTATGCACCCGACACCTGGAGTTCCCTGCGCGATCATCTGCGGCAAAAGGGCTATTCCTATGAGGAGCAGTTTGAAGCGAACCTTGTGCAGCGCAGCGAAAAGAACGAGCGCAAAAGCTACTATGACAATTTTCGCGGCCGCGTGATCGTGCCGATCATCGACGCACGCGGCAATGTGGTCGCATTCGGCGGCCGTGTGCTGGACGACAGCAAGCCGAAGTATATCAACACCTCCGACACGCTGGTCTATAAAAAAAGTCTCGGCGTGTTCGGGTTGAACTACGCAAAAAACTCCAAGGCCGGCTCGTTGATTCTTGTGGAGGGCTATATGGACGCCATCGCGCTGCATCAGGCGGGCTTCGATAACGCCATCGCCTGTCTCGGAACGGCGCTGACCGGCGAAATGGCACGGCTGCTGCTGCGCTACACTGACGAGATCGTGCTCTGCTATGACGCGGACGAAGCCGGACAAAAAGCGACGCAGCGCGCCATCGGCATTTTCACCTCTGTGGGTGCAAAGCTGCGCGTGGTGCGCCTTTCCGGCGGCAAGGACCCGGATGAGATCCTCAAAAACTACGGTGCGGAACGCTTTCGCAGTTTGCTGGACGGCGCGGCGAACGATATCGAGTTCGCGCTGCTCAAAGCCAGGGACGGGCTGGACCTGACGTCGGATGACGGACGGCTGAAATATTTGAACAATGCCGTGCAGCATTTGAGCACCGTTTCCGATCCGCTGGCGGTCGAAGTTTACGCTTCGCGGCTGGCGCAGGAGGTGGATGTGGACAAAGCGACCGTCGTCTCGCGTGTGAGCGCGCTGAAAAAGCGCAGAAGAAGCTTTGAAAAAGCGCAGCACTATAAAGATGTGCAGCAGTCGTCAATGAAAGAGCTCACCCGCGCGGCGATGCAAAGCGGCGCAACGGTCAAAGCGCTGCACGCCGAAGAACGCATTCTCGCGCTGCTTTACGCCAACCCGGATTTCTGGCCGCCGATGCGCGAAACGCTGGGGGCGGGCGCGTTTTCCGACGAAACAAACGCAAGAATCTTTTCCGCGCTCACTGCGCAGATCGACGCGCAGGAAAGTTTGGATCTGACTCATCTGTCCGACGCCCTTTCTCAGGAGGACATCAGCCGCTTTTCCGGCATCTCCAAGCGCAACGAACGGTTGCCGGGCAGTAAAAAAGAGCTTGCAGACTGCGTGCAGGTGCTGCAGACGGAACGTGAAAGGCAGAAAAACAGGGCGGTGGATGTGAGCCATATGAGCAACGAAGAGTTTTTGCAGGCGATGAAAAACGCAAATCAAAGAAAGCAATAAATACATATACTCAGAAAGGCAAGGATGTTTGTGATGGAAAATTTAGAAAAGCGTGCGGTATTCAAAAACCTCATCGACAAGGGCATTGCCATGGGAAAGATCAATTCCAGCGATATCGACACCGCGCTTGTGGAGGCGGATGTGGACATTGAGGAGATCGAAAAGCTTTATGCCACACTGGAAGCGCACGGCATTGAAATCGTGGACGATTTCAGTGACGAAATGCTCGACAGCATCTCGATGGATATCGACATTCCCAAAGGCTTTGACAACTCCCTGATGGCAACGGACAACAAAAACGCCGTGATCGACGACCCGGTCAAGGTCTATCTGAAAGATATCGGCCGTGTGCCGCTGCTTTCGCCCGAAGAGGAGATTGAGCTTGCCATCCGCATTTCCGACAACGACCAGGAGGCGAAGGACCGGCTGACCAAGGCGAATTTGCGACTGGTTGTCAGTATCGCAAAGCGCTACGTCGGCCGCGGCATGATGTTCCTTGATCTGATTCAGGAGGGCAACCTCGGTCTGATCAAAGCGGTGGACAAATTCGATTACACCAAGGGCTTCAAATTCTCCACCTACGCGACATGGTGGATCCGTCAGGCGATCACCCGCGCCATTGCAGATCAGGGACGCACCATCCGCATCCCCGTGCACATGGTGGAAACGATCAACAAAGTGAAGAAAACGAGCAATATGCTCCTGCACCGTGACGGCAGAGATCCTTCTCCGGAGGATATCGCCGCCGAAATCGGTATGTCGGTGGACAAGGTGCGCGACATTTTGCGCATCTCGCAGGAGCCGGTCTCTTTGGAAACGCCGATCGGCGAAGAGGAGGACAGCCACCTGGGCGATTTCATCCCCGATGAGGACGCGCTTTCTCCGGCGGACGCCGCAGCGATGACGTTTTTGCGCAGCAAGGTCAACGAAGTGCTGGAAACGCTGACGCCGCGCGAAGCGGAGGTGCTGCGTTTGCGCTTCGGTCTGCGCGACGGCACACCGCAAACGCTGGAGGAAGTCGGCAAGGAGTTCAACGTCACCCGTGAGCGCATTCGCCAGATTGAAGCCAAGGCGCTGCGCAAGCTCCGCCATCCGAGCAGAAGCAAACATCTTAAAGACCTATAAGAGAGGCAAATTATGCAAAGAATCTATCATTCCCTTTCTGAACTTGTCGGCGGCACGCCGCTGCTGGAGCTGCATCAGATCGAGCAGTTCTTTGGCTTGAAAGCGCATCTGCTCGTAAAGCTGGAAGCGCTCAACCCCGCCGGCTCCGCCAAGGACCGCATTGCAAAAAAAATGATTGAGGACGCGGAAAAAGCCGGACTGCTGAAGGAAGGCTCCGTCATCATTGAGCCCACCAGCGGCAACACCGGGATCGGCCTTGCTGCGGTTGCGGCCGCCAAGGGTTATCGCGTTTTGATCGTGATGCCGGACAGCATGTCCAAGGAGCGCTGCACGCTGATGACTGCCTACGGCGCCGAGCTTGTGCTCACAGACGGCGCGCTGGGAATGCCCGGTGCAATCGACAAGGCGAACAAGCTCGCAAGGCAGATTGAAAACAGCTTCATTCCCGGCCAGTTTGTCAACCCCTCCAACGCAAAGGCGCATTATGAAACCACCGGCCCCGAAATTTTTGCCGATACAGACGGCAAGGTGGACATCTTTGTTGCCGGCGTCGGCACCGGCGGCACCATCACCGGCACAGGCAGATACTTAAAAGAAAAAAAGCCCGCCGTGCAGGTGGTTGCCGTGGAACCGAAAACGTCGGCGGTTTTGTCCGGCGGAACTGCGGGCAAGCACGGCTTGCAGGGCATCGGCGCAGGGTTTATTCCCGAGGTGCTGGACACCTCTGTTTATGACGAGATCCTTCCCGTTTCGGACTGCGACGCTATGGCGACCGGGCGGCTGCTCGGAAAAAAAGAGGGTGTGCTTGCCGGAATCTCTGCAGGTGCGGCGCTTTGGGCTGCCATTGAAGTTGCAAAGCGGCCGGAAAACGCCGGAAAAACCGTGGTGGCGCTGCTGCCCGACACCGGCGACCGTTACCTTTCCACTCCGATGTTTGCCGAATAATCAAATTTGGGGGCTGTCGCATTCAGCGAAAATGCAACAGCCCCTTTTTTGCGCAAAACTTTCTTTACCGCTGCATCAAAAAGCGAATCAGCGCAATCACGCCGAGGTGCAGCGGATAAAACGCATAAAAGAACCATTTCAAAAACCGTGAGCGCTTTTCGCCCGGTTTTGAAAAGAAAATCAGCGGCAACGCGAGCAGCACACCGAAGGCGATGGCGCTCATTTTCATTGCAATGCGCGGCGGGTAACCGACGGCGTCATACGAGATCAGCGTTTCCGTAAAATAGGCAAGCGCTACGGCGGAAAACAGCAGCGTCTGGGTGCGGCGGCTGTTTTCAAAGTGGTAAAAAATCAAACACCACAGCGGGGCATAGATGCCCCAGTCGCAATAATGGGTCGCGGCAGCGCAAAGCAGGACGCCGAAAACGCGCAAAACGGGGGAGCGCACGCTTTTGTCGACGCAGAGCATGAGCAGGCAGAGGAACAGCGTGAACAGCATGTTCAGCGAAAACGCTTTGTCACGATGCAGATACCACCACGGAAGCTGCGACAGAACCGCAAAGAGAAGCAGCCGCAAAAGATAGCGGCCCATGTTGCTTGTGTGCTTCGCACCCTGCGCCAAAAAATAACACATCACCGGCGCGGTCGCACGGCCGAGGGTATGAAAAATCTGTGCCGTCGGCGTGCCGAACGGCAAAAAGTACCACGCGATGTGATCGAGCAGCATGAAACAGATCGCAATCATTTTTACCGTGTCGCGGCTCAAAGAAAAACGGGAGGTTCGTTCCTGCATAGCAATTCTCCTTTCATCGTTAATTATAACGAATTTGTCACGTTCGTCAATATGAAATTCATAAATTTTCCACAAAGTTCCAACAGCTTATTCAAAGATGGACAACAAAATGTTACATCTGTCGCCTTTCTATAAATTTTTTTTAGATTTCAAAAAAAGGCTTGCATTTTTAAAAAAGCTCTGCTATAATTTAGGCACAAGATAATCAAACAATCTAATTCAAGGAGGAATTCCAAGTGAAAAAAGCATTATCTTTGTTCCTGGCAATCCTGATGATCTTCTCGGTTCTGTCAGTAGGTTCATTCGCAACCGGTACGATTACTCCGGTCGACAACTCCACTTCCGATACCGCGACCATTCAGCAGAAGCTGAAGCAAGCCGGCGTGATGACCGACAATGACTGCATCCTGAAGTTCTACACTCTTGGCGGCAAGTTCATGGGTGATCAGCCGGTCTTTGATATGACGATCGGTAAGTTCGTTCCGAAATCACCGGACCAGCTCAAGACTCTTGGCGATCCGTACGTGAAGTTCCCGAATGCCCCCGGCGATCAGGAACCGGGCAAAATGGTTGCGCTTCCCGACGTTGAGGCTCCCACCGGCTACAAATTCAACGGCTGGTATTGCGTGGAAGACGGCTCCACCTCCGTTGCCGGCATCAGCGGCTACCTGATCAAAGATCACTTTACAACAGTTGACGGTCGTGTTGGCGAATCCACTGCGGGCAAAACGATCACCTTCCGTGCGATCTATGTTCCCGCTGAAGTTGAAGAACCCGTCTTCAATAAGGTGTTCGATATCCTTGCGAAGATCTTCGGTACCATCATCGGCCTCATCGCTTATGAAGGCGACACCGCTGCGGGTATCGCATTCGTGAGAAAGATGTTCGAAGGCATCACTGAATAAGGAAAGCCCGAACGAATTAGATCTAAAGCGGCAGCTTGACTGCCGCTTTTCTCTTTTTGTCCATCAAATAAAACCGCTGAGAAGGATCACATCGGCTCTCTTCTCAGCGGTCTTTTCAGCGTTTTGATTCAGTTATACAAGTCCGTAGCTTTCCGCAAGCTTTTTAAACGCGGGCAGCGAGCGTTCGATCATATCGGTTGCCACGCAGTAGGACACGCGGACATAGCCCGGAAAACCGAAGGAATCGCTCGGCACAAGCAGCAGCTCAAATTCCTTTGCTTTTTCGCAAAACGCTTTTGCGTCGGCGATCGGCGATTTCAAGAACAGATAAAACGCGCCGTCCGGCTTTGCAACCTGAAAACCGTCCTCAGCGAATGCGTTCATCAGCAAATCGCGGTTGTGCTGATAAGCGGAGATGTCGCCGGTGTGTCCGAGACAGGCGGGGATGAGGAACTGGAACAGGCTCGGCGCACAGACATAGCCCAGCGCACGGCCTGCGCCGCAGACCGCCTTATAAATTTCGCTGCTGTGCGCAACCTCATCGGGCACAAGAATGTAACCGATGCGGTCGCCCGGCAGGGAAAGGGACTTGCTGAACGAATAGCAGACAATGGTGTTGTCATAGTACTTCGTCAGATACGGCACCTTGACGTCGCCGTAAACCAGCTCCCGATACGGCTCGTCCGAAATCAAAAAGATCGGTTTGTCATATTCCTTCTGCTTGCGTTCCAAAAACGCGCAAAGTTCGAGGATCGTCTCTTCCGAAAGCACCACGCCGGACGGATTGTTCGGCGAATTGACGACCACGGCCTTCGTGTGTGTGCTAACAGCGCTTTCCAGCGCCGCAAAATCGATCTGCAAATCACCCTCGCGGCATTTCACGATCACCGGCGTTGCGCCGGCCGCTTTTGCGAACACGCTGTATTCCGGAAAGAAGGGGGCGAAGAGGATGATTTCATCGTCCGGCTCGGTGAGCGCTTTGAACGTGATGGAAAGCGACGCGGCCGCGCCTGCGGTCATGTAAAAATTCGTGCTCGAAAAATGCGTGCCGTGCGTGCGGTTGAGATAGTCCGCAATGGACTGCCGCACACCGGTGTCGCCGATGGCGGAGGTGTAGCCGTGCAATTCGGTGGAAACCATCGTGTCGCACAGCTTTTTGATCGTTTCGTTGACAATGGGCGGCGCGGGCACGCTGGGATTGCCGAGGCTGAAATCGAACACCTTGTCTGCGCCGATGGCCGCTTTGCGTGCTTTGCCGTATTCAAAAATTTCGCGAATGACCGACGGTTGAGCGCCGAGGTCATACATTTCCTGAGAAAACATGGGAATCACCTGCTTTAACTGTTTTTTTCAGTATACTCTTTTGCGCTTCGTTCGTCAAGCTTTTATTTGCTTCAATGTCCTGTCGGCGGAATCAGAAAAGCGACAAACCGTCGAATTTATTAAATTTTTTAAAAATTGACTTGACATTTTGTGAAAAATATGAAATAATAAAAGCAAAGCTAAACGATTTTATTGGAGGTATACTTATGTTAAGCTTGTTGACGATTTACCGCTTTTGGAGATCCATGCTTCGCACCGGCTTCCGTGTCGACCGTGCGCTGCTTCGTATGCTGTTCTTCTTTTAATCGTTCAAAAATTGAATCCTGACTTTTGGTGCCGGATGCAGTTTGCGTCCGGCGCTTGAGCAGTTTAAACTGCTTTTTGTTTTGAATGGAGTGATACACATGAGTGAAATTCAAACCCGGGCGGCTGCAGCCGTTTCGGAACTGATTGAAATTGCCGGGCTGAAAAAAGGTGATCTGCTTGTGATCGGCTGCTCGTCAAGCGAAATGACCGGCGGCGTGATCGGCCACAATTCCTCGCTGGAAGCGGCGGAAGAAGCGTTTGCCGGAATTGCGCCGATCCTTGAAGAAAAAGGCATTTTTCTTGCTGCGCAGTGCTGCGAGCATCTGAACCGTGCGCTGATTTTGGAGCGCGAAGCGGCCGAAGCGCGCGGCTATGAAATCGTTTGCGTTGTTCCGCAGCCGAAGGCAGGCGGCTCGTTTGCAACCACTGCCTGGAAAAATATGCGCGATCCCGTCGCGGTGGAGCATATTGCCGCGGATGCCGGACTGGACATCGGACTGACGCTGATCGGTATGCATCTGAAAGCTGTGGCCGTGCCGGTGCGCCTTTCGGTCGATCATATCGGAAAAGCGCGCATCACCGCCGCGCGAACCCGCCCGAAATACATCGGCGGCGAACGCGCACATTACGAATGAGCAGTCAGCAGTTGATAACCTGAACGGTCGGTTTCGGCCGTTCTGTTTTTTTATGCAAAAACCTTGCAATTTGTTGTAAAATGTGGTATACTTTCCATAAAAAAAGAATAAATCCAACAAAATGAACGGAGGTCCTATTATGAAAACTACCAACCGAACATCCGTCCGCCTGTTCTTTTCTCTGCTTTTGGCGCTTCTCTTGCTTGTTTGCGCTGCAGTTTCGGCAAGCGCTGTGGCAACAACGGTCAACGTTGACTTTTGCGACGGACACGAGGCTCTGGCCCAGCAGTTGGCTTCTTACCTCGGAACCGAAGCCGACGGCGCCGTGGTTCCCGTTTCTTTGACGCTGGAAAGCGAAGATGAGAAAAACGTTTTATCTGCAATTTATAAGATTGAAGATCTTCTGTTGGAATCGGGCATCTCACTGGACTTGTTCAGCGGAAGAGAATTGGACAACGGTGAGCAGTATTACGGGTTCGCAACCAGGCCGATGACCGCTTTCGAAAACCGGGATGATTACAGGACCGAACAAAACAGCCAATGGGGAACTCCGCTGAACGACGGCGACACGCTGTTTGTTCTTTGGAAAACGCCGGCTGAAAGCATTGAGGTCACCATTGCCGCTCCCGTTTGCGGCACAGAGGTCGTATGGGCAAACGATTTGCATGACGGCTGCTATCCCGGCAATACACCGCACACCCATCCCTCGCCCGAAATCACTGTGACGGGCGACGCCGTTCTGTTCCAGGACCCCTACCACGGCGGCGAATACGCCCAAGGCATTTATGTGGACAACGCAGAAGGGAACATGGCATACAGCAGCCTTTCTTCAGACGGCTATTTTCAGGGCATCGTTGAGGGCGGACAAAGCTACTATGTTGCGTTCCGGCTGGAGGCGGCCTTCAACCGTTTCCTGGGCGAATTAACGCCGGACACGATCAAAATCAACGGCGGCACACTGGTGCATCAGGACGGCAGCCTCTTTGTTGCTTTCGTGCCGGCGGTGCATCAGAGCGGTGAAGTTGAAATCAGCGCGGCACCCACCTGCACAGAACCCGGCACCGGCACTTATTTCTGCGCCGGCTGCGAAAAGACGATCTATGATGTGATCCCCGCCACGGGACATGCCTGGGGCGAACCTGTGTGGAGCTGGTCTGAGGACGGCATGGCCGCAACGGCGACCTTCACATGCACAAACTGCGACCATCCCGAAACTGTGGAAGCCACCGTCACGGCGGACGATGCTTTGTCTTTCCCCGCAACCTGCACCGCTGACGGTCAGAACGTTTATAACGCGGTCGTGACTCTGGACGGTGAAGAATACACCGCCGAGAAAACCGTGATCATTCCTGCGGCGCACACCTATGACAATGCCGAATGGCGCTGGGCGAAGGACTGCAGCCTTGCGGTTGCAACGCTGACCTGCACAGTCTGCAGCGAAAAGAAGGCTGTGATCGCTGAGATCTCGGAATCCAAGACCGAACCCACCGCCGCCGCAGACGGCGAGATCGTGTATACTGCAACTGTGACGCTCGGCACAGAACGCTATTCCGACGTTCAGCGCACCGTGCTTCCCGCCACCGGCGCAGACACACCGGCGCCGCAAAATGAAACAGATGGGAAATCCGGCGAAAAGCCGAACACCGGCAGCTTCCTCTCAAGGCTTCTTTCCTGGCTGACCGATCTGTTCCGGATGTTCACCCGTTGGATCACAGAATAATCCCATGACGCTTTGGCTGCCTTCGGGCAGCCTTTTTTGTGCTTGAGGTTCGTATGAAGCACCCACCAATCGAGGGGGAGAGGAATGGGCAAACTGCACACACGTTTTGTCAAAAAATCATTCTTTTTGACGATGAAATATTAAAATAAATATGATAGAATATAATTAAATATAATAGAGGGAGGTCTTCATTATGGGACTGATCAGAGCCGGCCTTGGTGCCTTGAATTCAACACTTGCCGATCAATGGAAGGAGTTCTTCTATTGTGACGCGATGGATAAGGATACGTTGGTGGTCAAAGGTCAAAAACGTACATCTTCTCGTTCATCCAACACCCGCGGCAGCGACAACATCATCTCCAACGGTTCCGGCATTGCCGTCAACGAAGGACAGTGCATGATCATTGTGGAACAGGGCGAGATCGTGGAGGTCTGCGCCGAACCCGGACAGTTTACCTATGATAAATCGAGCGAGCCCTCTGTTTTTGCCGGTTCCTTCGGTGAAAGCTTGAAAGAGAGCTTTCGCACACTGGGACGCCGTTTCACTTTCGGCGGCGACACAGGCAAGGATCAGCGCGTGTATTACTTCAACACCAAAGAGATCATGGACAACAAGTTCGGCACCCCGACGCCGATCATGTTCCACATCGTCGACAAGCGCATCGGCCTCGATATGGAGTGCGACGTGCGCTGCAACGGCGTGTATTCCTATCGCATCAGCGATCCGCTGCGCTTTTATAAAAATGTCTGCGCCAATGTGACGGACGCTTTCCGCCGCGAAGAGATTGACAGTCAGCTCAAAACGGAATTCGTGGACGCGCTTGCCGCCGGTTTCGGTGCGCTTGCCGACCTTGAGCTTCGTCCGGCGCAAATCAATCAGCACACCAAAGAGCTCAAAGAGGCCATGAATGCCGAGCTTGCGGGACCGTGGGCACAGACGCGCGGTTTGACCATTCAGTCAATCGCCATGAACCCCGTTTCCATCTCGGAAGAGGACGCGGCTTACCTCAAGCGCTATCAGCGCGGCTTTGCCGCCGGACGCGATCCCGGTATGGCGGGCGGCGTCTATCTGGAGCAGATCGGCGAAGGTATGCGTGACGCCGGCAGCAATCCCGGCGGCGCAATGAACGGCTTTGTCGGCATGGGTATGGGCATGAACATGGCCGGCAACACCGCTGCAAACCTGTTTGCCATGGGTCAGCAGCAACAGCAACAGCAGATGCAGCAACAAATGCAGCAACAGCAGCCGCCCTATGCACCGCAAGGCGCACCGGCAGGGGAAAGCTGGACCTGCGCCTGCGGCACAACGGCAAACGGCAAATTCTGCCCGAACTGCGGCACCCCGAAGCCGGCTCCGGCGCCTGCCGCCGACGGTTGGCACTGCACAAATTGCGGCACGCTGAATCAGGGCAATTTCTGCCAGAACTGCGGCACACCGAAGCCTGCCGCCGCACCGGTTTACCGCTGCAACAGATGCGGCTGGACGCCGGAGGATCCGCACAATCCGCCGCGTTTTTGCCCGCAATGCGGCGACCCGTTCAACGACGCGGACAAACACTGATGAAATGTACCCGAAAAGAAGATAAAGGAGAATAACGATGGGTCTTTTTGATAAAAAATTCTGTGACATTTGCGGTGAGAAGATCGGTATGCTCGGCAACCGCAAGCTTGAGGACGGCAACCTTTGCAAAGATTGCGCCAAAAAACTCTCTCCGTTTTTCAGCGATCGGCGCCGCTCCACTGTGGAGGAGATCAAACAGCAGCTTGCCTACCGCGAGCAGAACAAACAAGTGCTTTCCATGTTCAATCCGACCCGTGTGATCGGTACTGACTGGAAGGTTTATATTGACGACGCGCAGCGCAAGTTTGTTGTCAGCCGTGCCCGTGATTTCCGCGCAGAGAACGCCGATGTGATTGACATTGCGCAGGTCGGCGGCGCACACTTCGATGTGGATGAGGATCGCGATGAGATCTATACCCACGATTCCGAGGGCAACAGCGTTTCTTACAATCCGCCGCGCTTTGAGTACAGCTATGCATTCAACATGACGATCAACGTCAACTGCCCGTATTTTTCGGAGATCGAGTTTGAATTGACCGACCATCGTCCGGATAACCGCTACAGCGAAGAATACCGCCAGTATGAGCAGATGGCGAACGAGATCATCGCCGCGCTCACCGGCCGTTCCGCAGGCGGCATGGGCTACGGTGCACCGATGCAGCAGCCTTACGGCCAGCCGATGCAGCAGCCTTACGGTCAGCCGATGCAGCAAGCCTACGGCGCACCGATGCAGCAGCCCTACGGACAGCAGCCTTACAGCCAGCCGATGCAGCAGCCATACGGCCAGCAGCCTTACGGCCAGCCGGCGCAGCAGCCCTACGGCCAGCAGCCTTACGGTCAGCCCGTGCAGCAGCCCTATGGTCAACAGCCTTACGGACAGCAGCCGCAGCAGCAATATGCGCCGCAGGCAGGCGGGCAGTGGTTTTGCCTGAATTGCGGTACGGCGAACACAGCGAACTTTTGCCAGAATTGCGGGACCCCGAGACAGGGCTAAACGAAAAGAGGAAACGCTATGGCTGATGTTTTAGACTACAAATGTCCGTTTTGCGGCGGCAAAATGGAGTTTGACACCGCACTGCAAAAAATGAAATGTCCCTATTGCGACAGCACGCTTGAAATGTCGGAGATGGAGGGAAAAGACGCAGTGCTGGACACCGACGCGTCTGCTTCTGACGATTCGGCCCATGCCGGTCCGACGCAGGACAGCATCGACTTTGACATTGAAAACGGCGCAAGCTGGACAGACGCGCAGGGCATGGCGGTCTTTACGTGCAATTCCTGCGGCGGCGAGATCATCAGCGACGAAAACACTGTTGCAACCGCCTGTCCGTTTTGCGGAAATCCCGTGGTGCTCACCAGTCGTGTGTCCGGAATGCTCAAGCCGGAATATGTGATTCCCTTCAAGCTGGATAAGGCTGCGGCAAAAAAACGCCTTGCGGATTATGTCAAAAGCAAAAGGTTTGCGCCCGGCGCCTTTCGCAGCGAGAACAAGCTGGAAGAGATCAAGGGCATCTATGTGCCGTATTGGCTGTTTGATTCCGACGTTGACGCTGCTGCTACCTTTGCGGCAACCAGAGTACGCCATTGGTCCGACAGCAAATTTGATTATACGGAAACCAGCTTTTATGACATCTCCCGCGCCGGATCCATGCGCTTTGAAAACATTCCCGTGGACGGCTCCACCAAGATGCCGGACGATCTGATGGAATCCATTGAACCGTTCAATTTCGGCGACGCTGTGGATTTTCAAACGGCCTATCTCTCCGGCTTTTTGGCGGACAAATATGATGTGAGCAAAGAGGCGAGCCTGCCGCGCGCAACTGAGCGGCTGAAGGTCAGCACCGGCGAAGCGCTGCGCTCCACGGTGCAGGGCTACGCGACGGTTACGGAAAAAAGCAGCTTTGTCAATACGCGCAACGGACGCAGTAAATATGCGCTTTATCCCGTGTGGCTGCTCAACACGTCTTATCGCGGCAAGAAATATACCTTTGCCATGAACGGCCAAACAGGAAAACTGATCGGCGATCTGCCGGCTTCGCCCGGAAAGCTTGCGGCGCTGTTCGGCTCCGTGACCGCAGGCGTTACGGCCGCGGCGTTTTTGATCGGCCTGATGATCGGGTTCTTTTAAGGAGGCGGCAAGATGAAGCGACTATCTGTATTTTGTCTGATTCTCCTGCTTCTCGGCGCGTTGTTTGTGCCGTGTGCCGCTGTTTCCTCAAGCCATGTGCGGCTCAGTGTCGATTTGACAAACGAGCAAAGACAAACGCTTGAAGCGATGGCGCAAAGTGTGCAGGACAGCTATGACGTTGAAGCGTTCTTCGTGTATGACAACACGCAGGAGGGCGGCGACGCGTTCAAAAAGAGCGCGAAATCATTCTTGAGCAGCAACCGCAGCACCGATGACGCTGTTTTGTTCGCTGTTTCCAAAACGACGTATTACATTCATGTGATCGGTGATGCGCAGGAGGTTTTGAGCGAAGAAGACGGCGAAACACTGTACGGGGTGATTCAAAGCTTTGATGAGCGCGGCGAAGCCTATAACGCGGCAGCGGCCTATTTTGCGGCGCTGCAATCGCTTTTGGATTCACGCAGAGTTGCGGCAGATACCGAGGACGACGAGGACTGGGACACGCCGCAGAGCGGTTTGACGGCATCCGTTACCGAATCCGGTGAGATCGCACCATACAGCGCAGCTAACATTCCGCCCATTCCGAAAGAAATTGCAAACACACGCGCAGAACGCCTGTTTGACGGCGCAAATCTGCTTTCCTCCGACGAAGAAGTGCGCTTGCTCGAACGTCTGAACACGCTCAGCGAAGAGCTGCAGTTTGACGTTGTCATTGTTACCGCCGATTCCATAGGCGGACGCTCGCCGATGGAGTTTGCCGATGATTATTACGATTACAACGGCTTCGGCTACAATGGCGTTGACAAGGACGGCTGCCTGCTGCTGATCAGCATGGCGGATCGTGATTGGTGGGTCTCCACCCGCGGCGAGGGCATCACGGCGCTTGACAGCGATTACTTTATCAGTTGCCTGAAATCAGACGATTTTATGGAAGATCTGAAAAGCGGTGATTACAACGACAGCTTTACGCGCTTTGCAGAGCTGGTGGAAGAATTTGTGACCGAGGCGCGGGAAGATGCACCCTATTCGACCGAGCATCGCTACAACGACAGCGGGAACAAACTGGCCGGCATCGGTCTTTCGCTGTTGATCGGTCTGATTGTTGCGGCAATCGTGACGGTGACTGTGCGGCGCGGCTATGTGCACGCGGTCCGCAAAAAGCCGGACGCCGGCAGCTATTTGGTGAACGGGAGCATGCGTCTGACCCAGAGCAGCGACCGCTTTATGTATACGCACGTGGACCGCACCCGCAGAGAGACAGAGAGCTCCTCTTCCGGCGGGGGAGGTGTACATACGAGCTCCTCCGGCGCATCCCATGGCGGAGGCGGCGGAAAGTTCTGATCCGAAAAGAAAAAGCGCTGCATCCGCAATCGGGTGCAGCGCCTTTGGCTTCAGAATTCAGCAGTGGCCGCAGGAGTCGCCCTTTCGGTTGCCTCTGACCTTCTCCGCGAAGGCGCGCAGCTCGTCCAGGTTGTTGAAGCTCGACGTGCTTTGGGAGATGCTTTCCTGAATGAAGGCGGGGAGGGAGTCATAATAGTTTTTCATTTCCTGTGAAAATTGCTGTTTGTTTGCCATGATGATCTTCCTTTCGTTCATTTGCTGTCGTTGCATTCATAGTGTGCGCAGAAATTCACGGAAGATACATTTTTTTAGAAAAAAGTCTTGACAAATGCGCGATCATCTGCTAAACTATATGAGCACTTGGGCGTGGGGAATACTCGCGCGGCACAGAAAAGTGAATAGTCATGGGGGTGTAGCTCACTTGGGAGTCCGAGCGGCACAGAAACGCACCCCGGCAAAAAGTGAATAGGTCATGGGGGTGTAGCTCACTTGGGAGAGCGCTTGAATGGCATTCAAGAGGTAAGGGGTTCGATCCCCCTCATCTCCACCAGGAAAAGAAGTACTTGCGAAATGGCAGGTACTTCTTTTTTTTGATGGGCATGCCGTCAATCTGTGGTGAAAGTCCACAAGGGGCGTAGTTTCCAACGAACCCCAGAGCGACTCCCAAGGTTTGTATCGTGAGGTACAGGCGAGAAGAAGGGATAGCGAAATCTGGAGTGTTATCATAAAAGTAGAGTCGACAAACTCACCAAAAGATGATAGAATAAAAACCAAAGAAAGGTGA
>JAFTCX010000028.1 GCA_017454485.1 Clostridia bacterium
GTTGATTTCCGGCGAAGATCAAACGCTGCTGATCGGGCGCAATGCCCTCTTTTTCCTGAATCTTCTGCTTGATATTCTCCACCGTATCGTTGGGTTCCACATCGAGCGTGACGGTTTTGCCTGTCAGGGTACGCACAAAAATCTGCATGGCAAAGGCGTTGACGGAAAAGAGCGCCGTCAGCACAAGAACGAGCACGAGGGTGAAAAGCTTTGTTACTGTTTTTTTCATGAGATTCTCCTTCTTCTTTTTATTCTTATTTACTGCTCGCTGCTTTGCAGCGCGTCGAGCGACTGCTTTTTCAGATAGGCGTTGATGAAGCCGTCCAGATCGCCGTCCATCACAGCGTTGATGTTGCCCATCTCGTAGCCCGTGCGGTGATCCTTCGCAAGCGTATACGGCATGAACACATAGGAACGGATCTGGCTGCCCCAGCCGATCTCCTTCTGGTCGCCCTTGATGTCCTCAATTTTATCCAGATGCTCGCGCTCCTTGATTTCGATGAGCTTGGACTTGAGCATACGCATACAGACCTCTCGGTTCTGATGCTGGCTGCGCTCCACCTGACAGGACACGACGATGCCCGTGGGAATATGGATCAAGCGCACGGCGGAGGACGTTTTGTTGACCTTCTGTCCGCCTGCGCCGGAGGCACGGTAGACCTCCATTTTGATGTCTTCGGGCTTGATCTCGACCTCGATGGTATCGTCAATTTCCGGCATGACCTCGAGCGAGGCGAAGGAGGTGTGGCGGCGTCCGGAGGAATCGAACGGCGACACGCGCACCAGACGGTGCACGCCCATTTCGCTCTTGAGATAGCCGTAGGCGTTTTCGCCCTCCACAACCACAACCGCAGATTTCAAGCCGGCCTCGTCGCCGTCCAGAAAATCCACCGTTGTGAACTTGTAGCCGTGCTTCGTCGCCCACTGGTTATACATACGGAACAGCATCTGGCACCAGTCCTGCGCCTCGGTTCCGCCTGCGCCGGCGTGGAAGGTCAAAATGGCGTTCAGTCCGTCATATTCGCCGGACAGCAGCGTGGCAAGCGTTTGCTTTTCCAGCTCGGCTTCCACAGCCTCCACGCTTTCGCGGCAGTCGTCAAGCAGATCAAGATCGCCCTCCTCGTCGGAAAGCTCGATCATCACCAGCGCGTCGTCAAACGCGGTCTTCAGGTCGTTATAGGCTTTGATTTTGTTTTTGAGCATGGAGATGCGCTGCAGCACCTTTTGCGAGCCCGCAAGGTCGCCCCAAAACGCCTCGTCGGTCGTTTTTGCTTCCAGCGTTTCCAGCTCCTGCTGCATCTCGCTCAGGCCGACCGCCGAAGCAAGCTCCTGCAGCGGCTTTTCGCTTTCCAGCAAACGTAAACGTAATTCTTCAAATTGAATCATGGCAATGGTTTCCTTTCTGCCGAACAATATACAGATTATATTATACACGAATATTTCCAATGTGCAACCATAATTTCAAAATTATTTTCGCGGAAAAACGCACAAAATACTGAAAACCGATTGCTTTTTTTCAGAAAAGCGGTACAATAGAGAAAAAGAAACCCCTGAAAGGATTGTTCTATGGACTATCGAAACCGAATTTGTGACGCCTGCGGTCTGCCCTTGCGCGAAGACGAAGACGTTGTGGTTTGCCCGGACTGCGGAACGCCGCAGCACCGCGCCTGTTTTGAAAAAAACGGGCAATGTATCCACGCCGACCGCCACGGCGAAAACTTTGATTGGAGCGCTGAAGCGGGCGAAGCGCCGATGCAAAAAAACGGCGCACGCTGCCCCGTCTGCGGCCACGAAAACGCGCCGAACGCCACCGAATGTGCGCGCTGCGGCCAGCCGTTTTCCGACGAAGCGCCCATGCTTTCACGCCCCTTTTCTCCGCAGCAAACCGTCAGCGCCGCCCGCCTTGTGGAGGATTTGTTTTTTGACGCGCCGAACGGCGAAGCGGAGCTTGCGCTTGACGACGACGAGCGCGAGCAGGTGGAATTTGTGCTCTCGCAGCGGATGCTGCAGGCCACGCCCGGCATGACCGAAGCGCAAACGCAGGAAAAGCTTTGCGGCCACCCCCTGCGGCAGGTGATGACGTTTCTTTCCTCCCATGCGCTCACCTTTGTCAATAAATTCCGCAAATTGGAAAACGGCAGCGCCTTCACCTGGAACTGGGCCGCGTTTTTCCTGACGCCCTATTGGTTCTTTTACCGCAAGCTCTATAAGCCCGGCATCGTGGTGCTGACCGTGCGCATCTGCCTTGCCATTGCAGTCTACGGCCCCGTCACCCGCGTGAGCGAGCTGATGATGACGCTCTCTCAAGCCGCGCAGGACGGTTCGCTCACCGAGGCGATGTATGCGTCCACCATGGAACAGATCAGCACCTATGCGCCGGTGATGATCGTTTCGCTCGGCGTCTTGCTGCTGCTGGCTTTTCTTTCCGGCCTGCTGGCCGACCGACTGTATCACCGCCATGTGCAGCGCACGCTCGACCGGCTCAAGCAACTGGAAAGCCGCGACGCCTTTTTGGTTCATTTTCTGCGAAACAGTGCGGTCAGTCCCCTGCTTGCCGCAGTGAGCTACGCCGCAATTTCCATCATTCCGAATCTGATTATGACATTCGTTGTCCGTTAGGAGGATCACCATGAAAGTCAAAAAAGCAATCATTCCCGCTGCGGGACTCGGCACCCGGGTGCTGCCCGCCTCCAAATCCATTCCGAAAGAGATGCTCAACATTGTGGATCGCCCCGCGATCCAATACATTGTGGAAGAGGCCGTTGCCGCCGGCATTGAGGACATCCTCATCATCACGAACCGCGGCAAAGGCGCCATTGAGGACCATTTTGACCACGCGTTTGAGCTGGAAGCGAATCTCAAAAACGTACCCGGCAAGGAAAAAATATATGCCGACGTTGTTGCGCCGGCCAACATGGCGAACATCTACTTTTTGCGTCAGAAGGAAACAAAGGGTCTTGCCCACGCGATCCTTTGCGCAAAAAGCTTCATCGGCAACGAGCCGTTCGCCATCCTTTACGGCGACGACGTCACGGTCAACCCCGGCGGAACGCCCGTCATCGGCCAGCTTTGCGATTGCTTTGCGCAGTACGGCAAAGGCATCGTCGGCGTGAAAGAGGTGCCGCGCAAGGATGTGAGCAAATACTGCTCGCTCGATGTCACGCCGGTCAAGGACCGCCTCATGGATGTGCACAACATCATTGAAAAGCCGACGGAGGATCAGATCATCTCCTGCTATTCGATCCTCGGGCGCGTGGTGATGCCGCCGGAAATTTTCGACATCATTGCCCGCACGCCGGAGAACCCGAAGGCACACGAGGTCTACTTCACCGATTCCATGACCATCCTCGCCAAGGAAAGCGGCCTGCAGGCGCTTGATTTTGAGGGCACGCGTTTTGACATGGGCAACAAATTCGGCATTATGCAGGCGAACTGCGAACTGGCGCTGCAGCACGACGAGATCGGCGCGCAGTTCCGCGAATACATCAAGGCGCTGGCAAAGACGCTGTAAAGTGCTCTGCTTGATTTTTGCAGCAATCACGCAACAGGAGAAAAAGGGGATTTTGCCATGAAAAGATTCCTTCAGTCGATGGACACGACGGTCTATGTAAAATTTTGGACGGTTGTATTTGCGTTTTTGATCACGATTTTTCCAAACAGTTCCACCATCGTGCTCGGGCACCACATCACACAAAACAGTGTGACGAATAACGCGCCGGTCATTGCCGAAGCGTTCAAAGAAAAAGACGCCGACCCGCTCCTTGCGCGTTTGTGCGCAAACATCAAAAGGAACGACCCGGACGCCCAAGAACATCTCCGGGAGATGTTCGATCTCATACAGGGCGATGTGCAAGCAGCCGAATGGGAGCTTTGCTCCGGTCCGGTTTCGGCAGATCAGGACAAAATCTGTCAGGCGAAGCTGGCCATTCATATTTTGGCAGACCGTCCGTATCAGGCGGATATTTGCTGGGAAATTTTGAACGAAGATCATATGGAAGAGGCCGGAATCAAAGCGATCATTCTGTCCGATGTTGCCCGGGGAGCAGATCAACCGGTTCGCCTGTTTGAGTTGAAAGCCACCGAGGGCGTCTACGCGCTGGACGCAGAACCGACCCCATAACCGGACGCGGCAAAAACGGGGCTGCTGCGTTTTTCAAAACAACCGAAACATAAACATAAAACAGCGCTTATCGGCAAGAACCGTCTTGCAGGTAAGCGCTGTTTTTATTCACTGTTTTTTTGCGTTCTTTTCTTTGATCCAAGCCACGGTGTCGCGCAGCGATTCATACGCCGACATCGGCGCGTAGCCAAGATCCGCCGCCGCCTTTTCATAGCTGAAATTGCAGTTTTCGCAGATTTTGTTCAGCGAGAACGGCGTCACGACCGGCGGCAGCTTCATCAGCTTGAAAAACACCGCAATGGCCGGACAAAGGCGCAGCATGGTCTTTTTGCCAAGCCCGATTTTCGGCGGCTTTTTCCCGTTGATTTTTGCAAGCGTCCCAATGAATTCCTCCACAGAAAGGCGCTCGCCGCAAAGGTAATAGCATTCGCCGCCGCGTCCCTTTTCCGCAGCAGCGATCATACCGTCTGCCACGTCGCGCACATCAACGAAATTATAACCGCCGAAGGTCAGCGTGACCGGAAACAGCCCCTTCAGATACAGCTCGATCATTGTGCACACGCTGTTGGTGCCGTAGATGTCGTTCGGGCCGATGCAGCAGCTCGGCTGTACCACGACGGTTTTCAGCGTCTCGTCGTTGGCATCCATCACGAACTGGCTCGCCGCCGCCTTGGATTTTCCGTAGGCGCCCACAATGCGGTCGGGATCGAACGAGGTCGGCTCAACGATCTTTTCCATATCGTCCGACACCGGCACACAGTCCACGGACGAAACATACACAAGGTTTTTCACGCCGCATTTTTTGCAGGCGGCAACCACGTTTTTGGTGCCCTCAAAGTTCACCTTCCAAACAAGCTCGTCGCGCTCGCCGGTAATATCCACAATCCCGGCCACATGATACACCGTTTCCGCGCCGGCAAAAGTCTTTTCCAGATAGTCCGGATCCGTGATGTTGCCGATGCATTTTTCAAAGCCGAGATGATCGAATTCGGTGCAGTCAAAGAGCATGGCAAGGCGCACATCCTCTCCGCGTTCGGCAAGCGCGTGCACAAGCGCATAGCCGAGATATCCGTTTGCGCCGGTGACGACGCTCAAGTGATTTGCCATAGGTTTATCCTCCATTTTTTCATAACTATAGCATAAAATCGAAAAAATGCAAGCGCTGCATATGCGCTTCTGCCGTGCAAAGCTGCGCTTTGCGCGGCACCGCGGCGGCGGAACCGCGCTGCTGCGCAGCAGCGCGGAATCGAAGGCGACCGCCTTCGATTTGCCCCGTGCAGCGCACGGGGCATTCCGCCGCCGCCTTTTCGCCGTTTTGCAACGCAAAACGGCGAAAAAAAGCTGCGGCCTTCAGCCGCAGCTCCAGCGCTTTTTTAATTACAGCTCTGCGAAATATTTGATCGTGCGGACCATCTGAGAGGTGTAGGAGTTCTCGTTGTCATACCAGGAGACAACCTGAACCTCATAGAGACCGTCGCCGAGGTCGATGACCATGGTCTGGGTCGCATCAAACAGAGAACCGAACTTCATGCCGATGACGTCGGAGGAGACGATGGGATCTTCGTTGTAGCCGAAGGATTCGCTTGCAGCAGCCTTCATAGCAGCGTTGATGCCTTCCTTGGTCACGTTTTCGCCCTTGACAACAGCGGTCAGGATCGTGGTGGAGCCGGTGGGCACGGGCACGCGCTGAGCGGAGCCGATGAGCTTACCGTTGAGTTCCGGAATGACAAGGCCGATCGCTTTTGCAGCGCCGGTGGAGTTGGGAACGATGTTCGCAGCGCCGGCACGGGCTCTTCTGAGGTCGCCCTTTCTGTGCGGGCCGTCCAGGATCATCTGATCGCCGGTATAAGCGTGGATGGTGCTCATGATACCGCTCTGGATGGCAGCATAATCGTTGAGCGCCTTTGCCATGGGAGCCAGGCAGTTCGTGGTGCAGGAAGCAGCGGAGATGATCTGATCGTCAGAAGTCAGAGTGTCATTGTTCACGCTGAAAACGATGGTCTTGAGGTCGTTGCCGGCCGGAGCGGAAATAACAACCTTTTTCGCGCCTGCGTTGATGTGTGCCATGCTCTTTTCCTTGGAGCAATAGAAACCTGTGCACTCAAGGACAACGTCAACACCGATTTCGCCCCAGGGCAGCTCGGCAGCGTTCGCCTTTGCATAGATGGTGAGCACTTTGCCGTCCACGGTGATGGTGCCGGCTTCGTCATCTGCAGTCACGGTGTGAAGATTTTCGCCGATTTTGCCGCAGTAGCCGCCTTGTGCGGTATCGTACTTGAGCAGGTGTGCGAGCATGGACGGTTTGGTAAGATCGTTGATCGCAACGACTTCATAACCTTCCGCGCCGAACATCTGACGGAACGCGAGACGACCGATACGGCCAAAGCCGTTGATTGCAACTTTCACTGACATAAGATTTACCTCCGAAAAATGATGATTGAAAAAAATTTTCGTGTATATATTAGCCTAAATTGCCTTTTTTTGCAACCAAAAATTGAAAAAAGATGCCCCGATTTTAAAAATTTGTGAATCTCAACCAAAAAGCTGTCGCTTCACAGTCCATTTTTCGCCGCACTGCTGCCGGCTGCAAAGGTCACGCGAAAGACCGTTCCCTCTTTCTCGCTGCTTTCGGCGGTGATGGTCGCACCGATGAGCGACGTGATCTGCTTGAGGATCGGCAGTCCCAGCCCGTGGCCGCTTTTGGAAGCGCGCACTTTGTCGCTGCGGTAAAACCGCTCAAACACATGCTCCAGATCCTCCGGGGCAATCACGGCGCCGAAATTCTGCACGGTTAAAACAGCGTTCTTTTTTCCTGCCTGCAGCGTCACACGCACCCGGCCGCCGTCCGGCTCATATTTGAGCGCGTTGTCCAGCAAGCTGTTGCAGATGCGCTCGGCATATTCCGTTGTTGCAAGCGCACGCACCTCCTCTGCGATCGCGTCCTCAAGCGTGATGCCGCGGTCAAACGCCACGGATTCCATTTGCAAAACCGCCTTTTCCGCCGCACTCGTCAGATCCACGGAAACGGTCTGCACGCCCTGCTGCATCGCCTCCAGCGACGAGAGCGAAAGCATTTCATGGATCATGCCCATCATGCCCTTGGCGGCGTCCTCTGTTGCATCCAGCCACTGTTGCTGCGAAGCGACGGTTTCCGTGGGATTGCTTTTCATGATGGAGTTGTTGGCAAGAATGACCGTGATCGGCGTTTTCAAATCGTGCGAAACGTCGTCCACAAACTGCCGCTGCAGCTCCATTGCGCGTTCCATCGGGCGCGCCGCCAGCTTTGACAGCCACAAGCTGATCAGCAGCAGCAGCCCCATCGCCAGCAGAAAGCCTGCGGCATACATAGCGAACACCCGCAGCAGCTGGTTGGTAAAGTACGTCTCATTCGCAAGCGCGATCTTCCAGCCGCCGTCGGCGATCTCTTTGTAATAAAACAGCCCGAGCTCCCGCAGCTTTCCGAACGACGCCTCCTTTTCCAGCAAAGCCGCCACCGCCTCGTTGATCACGGCGTCATCGGTCGTTTCAACGCTCTTGGTGATGGAAATTTTTTCCGTCGCCGTGTCATAAAACGCTGTAACGATCTTGTTGCGTTCCACGGAGACCAGCGCCTTTTTCATTGTCAGCGGCGCTTTTTCGCCCTTTTGCTCCGCCGGAACGCTTTCCGGCTTCTCCGGCGGTACGCCGTCCGCCGGATCCGGCTGCGGACCGGTCGGTTTTTCCGGCGGCGTTTCCTTTTCCGCTGTCTGTTCCGCACCGGCTGTTTCCTCCAGCGAGCGAAACTTTTCGTTTGGCGCGTCAAACAAATCCAACACCTGATTCATGGTGACGCGCACCTCTTTATATGCGCTTTGCACCTGCGTTACGCCAAGGCCCACAAGCACCGCCAGCAGCACGATGCCGACCAGAATCATGTTTGATACCACAAAGCGCCTGCGATAGCTGCTGAGCATCAGCCCACCTCCAATCGGTAGCCGAGGCGCTGAATGTTTTTGATCGTCACGCCCGATTTCAAGAATTTCAGCTTCTTGCGCAAAAAGGAAATGTAGACCTCCACATTGTTGTCCGTTGCGTCGGATTCCACGCCCCAGACCTTCACGATCATCATCTCCTTGGTGATCGTCGCGGTTGGGTTGTAAAGGAACAGCTTGAGCACCTCAAACTCTTTTCGGCTGAGCTGCACCCGTTCGGCGCCGCAGATCAGCTCGGCGGATTTGAGATCCAGCGAAAGATCGCCGAAGCGCAGTTGCTCCACAACGACCTGCCCCGTGCGGCGCGTCAGCGCATTCACGCGGGCGAGCAGCTCCTCGGTATCAAACGGCTTGGTCATATAATCATCCGCGCCGCTGTTCAGCCCGGTGACCTTATCGCGCACCGTGGTACGCGCAGTGAGCATCAGCACCGGCGTTGCAATCCCCTTTTGCCGCAGTTTTTGCACAACGCCGAAGCCGTCCAGCCCCGGCAGCATCACATCGAGGATGATCAGCTCATAAGAGAACCCCTCGGCGTAATCCAGCGCAGACAGCCCGTCATGCACGGCGTCCACCAAAAAGCCGTGCTGCTCCAATATTTTTTGAATCGCATTTGCCAGCGAAACTTCATCTTCCACAACGAGAATATTCATTGCCATCCTCCTTTGTCGCTTTGTAACGCCATTATACTACAAAACCAATCTGAAAAAAAGCTGAAAAAGAAAAAAAATTCGCCGCCGCGCAAAACAAAAGCCGACCCCGCAGTTGAGGTCGGCTTTTGCTTTTACAAGAGAAACCAAAATCAGTCTTTCTTATCGAAGAAGCTCATGATCTTTTTCACAGCGTCCATGAAAAAGCTGATCGCTTCCTTTGCGTTTTCATACACTTCCAGCAGGGAATCCCAAACTTCTCTTCCGATTTCCATGGTATTGTTCTCCTTTCATCAGGTCGTTTCGCCGATATGGGCGGCAAGGTGGACAAAGATGTGGATCAGGCTGACGATCCAGCCGACCATCGGCGTATCCTTCCAACGCTCGTAAGCGTCGCAGAAGTCGCAGCGGAAATCACCCTTCGGCGCGGGCACAACGGGGGTATCCGGCGTGTCGGGCGTATCAGGCGTATCCGGGGTATCCGGCGTTTTTGCGCTGACGGTCACGGTGACGTCGATGTTTTCCACAATATTGTAGTTTGCGGTGTCGTCGGGCGTGAAGGTGGCCTTGAAGGTCTTTTCACCGGCTTCGCCGACGGATTCGCTGCTGTCTTTCCATGTCCAGCCTTCGGGCAGGGTCACATCGGCAAGGGTGTCGCCTTCGGTTGCGGTCAGACCGGTCGGCACGTCAAAGCGCGGATTCGCTTTGCCGACGGTGATGGTCACAGGCACTTCCACCACTGCGTAGTTATCGGTGTCGGTCGGGGTGAAGACGGCGATGAAGCTGTTTTCACCGGCGTTGCCCACGCTGGTGGTGTTGTCGTCTTTCCAGGCCCAGGTGCCGTTTTCATCGTCGGGCAGTGTCACATCGGCCAGCGTGTCGCCGTAGGTGGCGGTCAGGCCGGTGGGAGTATCATAGACCGGGATGGCTTTGCCGACATTCACAGGAACGTCGATGTTTTCAACGATGTTGTAGTTGTCGGTGTCATCGGGGGTGAAGGTCGCCTTGAAGGTCTTTTCGCCAACAGCGTCAAGGGGCGTGCTGTTCTCCTGCCATGTCCAGCCGTTGGGCAGGGTCACGTCTGCCAGCGTGCCGCCGACGGTTGCGGTCAGGTTTGCGGGGATCTGATAATCCGGGTTCGCTTTGCCGACGGTTACGGGAACTTCGATGTTTTCCACAGTGTTGTAGTTTGCGGTGTCGGCGGGCGTGAAGGTCGCCTTGAAGGTCTTTTCGCCAACATTGCCGACGGAGGTGCTGCTGTCTTTCCAGCTCCAGCCTGTGGGCAGTTGAATGCTTTCCAGCGTGTCGCCGTAGGTGGCAGTCAGATCGGCGGGAACGGTATAAGCCGGGTCGGCTTTGTCAATGGTATATTCCACAACGGCGGTCGCGCCTTCCACAGTGATGCGCGCCTGATAGGTGCCGGCGTTTTCGGGGGCGGCGTCAAGCTGCTGCTCGCCCTTGTAATACTTGATGTCGTCGGCGGAAACGGTTTTGCCCGTGGCTTCGTTGAACACGTCAACGCCGGTGAGCGTTGCGGCTGCGGATTTGCCGTCGCTGTATCTGGTCTTTGCGGGGGCGTTGATCGTGAAGGAAACGGCACCATCCGGCAGATCGCAGTCAGCGTTCTGGCAGGTAGCGGTCAGGGTCGCAGCGTCAGCAGCATAGGTGAAGCTGTGATCGTGCAGCGGGGCGGCAAGCGTTGCAGCGTTGTCTTCCAGCATTGCGTAGCCTCTTTCCGCGTTGCCTGCCAGCAGGGTGTAGGGATAGTTCGTTTCGGGGTTCAGACCGGTGAAGGTCACACGGCCGCTGTTGACGGGCACGGTTTTGGTTTCGCCGTTCAGTGTAATGGTCAGCTCGCTGTCGCCGAGGTTGGGCAGTTCGCCGAAATCAAAGGTCAATTTTGTCGTTGTCGGCGTCACGGCAGGCTTGTTCAACACGATATATCTGAGAGATGCGTGCAGCGGCGAGCTTTCGCTGTACTGCTGTCTATGCATATTGCAATTGCTTGTAGTATAAATGGTATAGGGAACGTCAACAACGCCGGGGGCTTTCGCTTCAAAGGAACCGTATGCTGAATTATATACATTATCGTTCGGAATCACGCGCAGAATATCCTGATCGGCTTGCGACATATTATTAGGATCAAAGCTGACATAGTTATAGGAGCAATCCACATGGGCAACGCCCGCTTTGCCGAGCACAGTCTTCAATCCATCCGAGGTGTTGCCGACAAACAAAATCGTTGAAATGCCGTTGGTTGCATTATTCAATTCGCTATTCGCCCAGGAAGAATTATAGTAATTGATGAGACTTCTTGAAGCGGTACCGAGTTTTTCAAGTTTTGTGCCGTCTTGAGAAACACGGTAGACATTACAGTCGATGCGGCTAGATTGGGCGGTAGCGACACCATACGGTCCATATGTGTAGTACGCGCCTGTATTGTTCGCAGAATAGAACGGCGAGGGCTGCGTCGCAAGCTCAGAGTCGCTGCTTGAGCTCACAGCCCAATGAATCAAAAACGGGCCGGGATCGACTTCGCCGTCTTTTTTCACAACAGCCTTAAAGACCTGACCGGAATAGTCACCGGTACCCTTGCGGAAGCCCTCAATGGCAAGCTCATAGCCTGACACATCGATCGTGGACAAACAGTTCACCAAAGGATCATTTCTTTTGCCAATGACACGCAAATTCTTGCCAAGCTTTACGCTTGTCAGCGTACCCGAGATATTGAATGCCCCAATGGAGATCTGGGTTACGCCGTTGCCGATTTCAACGGACTTCAGCGCGTTGCAGTAAGAGAACCCTGAAAGCGAGGAAATGCCGTCGCCGATCACAAGAGACTTGACTTGCGGACATACGTTGTAAAACCAATCACTGCCTTGCGGTGAAAACGGACCGCTACCGGACACGGTCATAAGGCCGTCGTCGTCCAGCGTCCAGGTCGCGTCGCCAACTGTGCCGGTAGCGACCGCGGAAGCGGTGAACGCCATGCCGCCGAAGACGGACAGCACCAGCAGCAGCGAAAGCAGGATGCTGATGGGTTTACGGATGATAGATTTTTGCATAAGGTTACCTCCTCTTTGCCTGCTTATGCGCACAGGCATGTTTTTGGAATTAAAAAACGGCCGCAACAAAGCACACGCCTTGTTACAGCCGGTTTTTCAAAGGTGATTCAAAAAGGACAGAGTTACGGCTTGCTTGCTTGCTTGCTTGCTAAAGACATTGTCGCATACGCCGCCATGCCTGTCAACCCCTCTTTGAATAATTATATATATTTTAGCATATTTTTTCTGATTTGTCTATAGAAATGGGAAATTTTTTCAAAGCTCGGAAAACCTCACACGACAAACCTCATCCACCACACGCCGAAAGGCGTGCGGTTGGAAAGCAAAAAGCAACAAAAAAACAGGGCGGTTCTCACCGCCCTGCTGACTGCTAACAGCTAACAGCTAACTGCTTATTTCACCATGCTTGCGATTTCAGCCGCAAAGTTGTCGGCCTTCTTCTCAATGCCTTCGCCGCGCTGGAAGCGGGTGAAGCCGGTGACTTTGATATCTGCGCCGAGCTTCTTTGCAACGTCGGCCACATAGCCGGCAACATTGCCGTCAAAGAGATCGGTGCGCACAAACGCCTGGTTGAGCAGGCAGATTTCCTTGATCTGCTTGGAGATGCGGCCTTCCACGGCTTTGCCGAAGATCACGTCGTTCACAAAGGTTTCCTTGAGAGAAACAGCAACCTCGGCCAGCTTCGCGATGCCTTCCTTGGAAAGGAAGTTGAACAGGAACTTGTTGTTCTTCTGCTCTTCATAAGCGGCCTCGTCTTCTGCGCTCCACGCCTTGTCGGCAAGCACCTTTTCAAAGACCTTCTTGAGGATGGGCTTCGGCAGGGTGTCGGGCTTGTTGAGCGCGCTTTCAATCGTGATGAGCTTCATCTTTGCAAGCTCTTCGTCGGAAATATCGCTTTCGCTCAGATATTCGGGGCTCATCGCCGCGATCTGCATGGCAATGTTCTTGCCCATCGCAGCAAATTCGTCCTTCGCTGCGGTAGCGTCGTCGGTTTCAAACTGCACCATAACGCCAACAGAGCCGCCGGCATGGATGTAGGTTTCCACAATGCCTTCCACACGCGCAAAGCGGCGGACCTTCATGTTTTCGCGGATGGCAAGGAAGAGCTCCTGCACAGCGGCCTCAACGGTCGCGTCCTCGCCGGAAACGGTTTCCTTGAGCAGCGCATCGACGTCTGCCGGGTTCTTGTCGGCAACGGTCTTTGCAATTTTGTTTGCAAGCTCCACAAACTGCGGGTTCTTCGCAACGAAGTCGGTCTCGCAGTTGACTTCCACAAGCACGCCGACCTTGTTCGCCTTGTCGTTATAAGCAACAACAACGCCTTCTGCGGCAACGCGGGAAGATTTTTTCTGCTGGGTCGCAAGTCCTCTTTCCTTGAGGATCTCGTTGGCCTTTTCCATATCGCCTTCGGCTTCCACGAGGGCTTTTTTGCATTCCATCATGCCGACGCCGGTCTTTTCGCGCAGCGCCTGAACATCTTTTGCGGTAAATGCTGCCATAGTTGTTCCTCCTTATTCAGCGGCTGCTTCTTCTGCCGGAGCAGCTTCTGCTGCGGGCGCGTTGGATTCGCCCTGTCTGCCTTCGATGATCGCATCGGCCATCGCGCCGGAGATCAGGCGAACGGCACGGATCGCGTCGTCGTTGCCGGGGATGACATAGTCCACTTCGTCCGGGTCACAGTTGGTGTCCACAATGGCGATGATGGGGATGCCCAGCTTGTGCGCTTCCGCAACAGCGATGCGCTCTTTGCGCGGGTCAACGATGAACAGCGCGTCCGGCTGCTTCTTCATGCCGGTGATGCCGCCCATGAATTTTTCAAGCTTTTCGATCTCAAGCTGCAGCTTGATGACTTCCTTCTTCGGCAGCATTGCGAATGTGCCGTCGGTCTCCATCTGCTTGAGCTGAGCCAAGCGGCGGATTCTCTTTTGGATCGTGCCGAAATTGGTCAGCATGCCGCCGAGCCAGCGAGCGTTGACATAGGGCATGTCGCAGCGGGCCGCTTCTTCGCGGATGGAATCCATCGCCTGCTTCTTTGTGCCGACAAACAACAGCGTGCCGCCGTTTTCGGACAGCTCGCGGACAAAGTTATACGCTTCGTCAAGCTTGCGAACGGTCTTCTGCAGGTCGATGATGTAGATGCCGTTTCTTTCTGTGAAAATGTACTCCGCCATTTTCGGGTTCCAGCGTCTTGTCTGGTGGCCGAAATGCACACCGGCTTCAAGAAGCTGCTTCATTGATACAACTGCCATGGTTATATCCTCCTTAAAAATGTTTGTAACCTCCGAAAGAGCAAAGGACTGCCGCGCGGTTTTCACCGCGAACAGGGCAGACTGACCCCTTCCGTGCGTTATCCGTTGCATTATAGCACAGGCAAACGTAAAATGCAAGGTTTTTTTGAAAAAAGTTTTGCGATACCGTCTCTTCGTCAAATTTTGACAAATTCTGCCGTTTCTGATAAAATCTCCACGGTATCGAAAGATGCCCCTGGAGTGATCCAACACGGTGGACGGTTGCCCTCTTCGCGGAGGGATTTCCAGTCCCTCCGACGTAAAAACGAAGGAGGGATGCCATTATGCAGTATGTGACGCTTTCCGACTTGCTGACATTGTTGTTATTACTTACAACCGTTGTCGGCCTTGTTTTTGAAATGACCGCATACAACACGCATAATAAAAAGAAATAACCGCCCCTAAACCCAACGGCAGCGGTTATTTCAACCAACACTTAGGGTGAACCGTATACCGGATCACTCCTTGCATTTATATTATATCCGCTATCGGCAGCTTTGTCAAGCTCTTTTGCACAAACACAGCCGCACGAATTTGAAAAGAGCTTCACGTAAAGCGCATTTGTGCCGAGGGTTTTCCCCGGCACTATTTTTCATACGGCTCCCGCCGTATTCGCAGGGAGAGCGCCAGGCTCTCCCCTTTTTTGTGCGGAGAAGCTGCAAACGCATTGCAAAGAACAGAAGGGGAACGAAAAACTGCGTTTGCAGCTTCGCACCGGTCTGTGCCTTGCGGATGGGCGTCAAAGGTTTCTTCGCCTTTGGAATCGCCGTTTTTTCTCCGCTGAACATAGTATCACCATGCATCCGCAAAAGATACATGGTGACGGGTGGATTTTTTTACTTTTTTTCAAGCCGTGCCTTCATCATCTTTGCGGCCTTGTAAATATCGCCGCAGCCGAGCGTGATGATCAAATCGCCGGGTTGTGCGTTTTGCAGCGTGTAGTCCACAACCTCCTCAAAGGTGTTGAACCAGACGGAGCCGGGAATTTGTTCGGCGAGGTCCTTCGTGTAGATGCCGTAGGTGTTCACCTCGCGCGAGCCCATGATTTCGGTCATGACGCAGCGGTCGGGAATTTGCAGCACACGCACGAAATCGTCGAACAAGATTTTCGTGCGCGAATAGGTGAACGGCTGAAACACTGCCCACACCGTGCGGTAGCCCATCTGCATCACAGAGGAAAGCGTCGCCTGCAGCTCGTTCGGATGGTGGGCGTAATCGTCGGCGATCGTGATGCCGTCGATCTCGGCAAGAATTTCAAAGCGTCTGCCCGCGCCGGCAAACGCGCCGATCCCCTTTGCGCAGTCCGCATAGGATACGCCGGCGTTCACGGCGGCGGCAAAGGCGGCAAGGGCGTTGAGGATGTTGTGTTTGCCGGGGATCTTCAGCTGCAGGTGCGCCACGGTTTCGCCCCTGAAAAGCACATCGAAGCCGGCAAACGCTCCGCGTTCATAGGTAATATTCGCAGCGCTGTAGTCGTTGCTTTCGTTCAGGCCGAAGGTGATCTTTTCCTTGTCCAGCCCTTCCACTGCCTTTCGCGTGTTGACGTCGTCGCCGTTATAGATCAGCGTGCGGCTTGTCAAAGCGGAAAACTTGCGGAAGGAGGCAATGATGTTTTCGAGGTTTTTGAAATATTCAAGATGGTCCTCGTCCACATTGAGAATCACCGCGACCGAAGGCGACAGCTCCAGATAATGATCCTTGTATTCGCACGCCTCGCACACAAGCATCTCGTTGTCCCCCGCTCTGCCGTGCGAACCGATCAGCGGCAGCACACCGCCGATGACCGCGCCGACGTCTTTTCCGGCACTGAGCAGAATCTGCGTGAGCATCGCCGTGGTCGTCGTCTTGCCGTGGGTGCCGCAAACGCCGATACAGTTGCGATAGCGGCGGGTGATCGCTCCAAACAGCGCCGCACGCTCAAACGTCGGGATGCCGCTGCTTTTTGCCGCAAGCAGCTCCTCGTTATCGGGCAGAATCGCGGCGGTATAGATGATCAGCTCCGCGCCGTCAAGGTTTTCCGCCTTTTGGCCGAGGATGACCTTGCAGCCGAGCGCGCGCAGATGGTCGATGTTGTCGCCGGTGTTGTTGTCGGAACCCTGCACGGTATAGCCCCAGGAAAGCAGAATTTCCGCCAGCGGGCACATGCCGGAGCCGCCGATGCCGATGAAATGCACCGTTTTGACCTGTCCGAGCAGTTGATCGATCGTCTTCATGAAGATTCCTTCTTTACTTTGGTATTCGTATTATTATATCGCATTTTTGCGTTTCTGTAAACACCTTTTTTATCAATTCTTTTTACCCGGATTTCATCGCACAAAGCGGCGGCATCAGGCATACAATGGCGTGTGAGTCGAAGGAGGGATTCCATGGAAGAGAACATCGTTTTGCTTGCCGGAGACGCGCGTGCGCGTGCGCTGCTGCATCTGCTGCAAGCGAAAGGAAAAACGGCCGCCCATCTGAGCGCCTGCCGCTCGGTCGAAGCGCTGAAAGCAGAAATTACAAACGCGGGAACGCTTGTCCTGCCCGTTCCGCTCAGCCGCGACGGCGTGCATCTTTCCGGCAGCGGTGAGGCGTGCATTTTGCTTTCGGATGTGCTTTGCGCGCTGCAAAAGGGACAGCGTGTGTTCGGCGGCGGATTTTCCGACGCACACCGCGCGGCGATGGAAGCAGCAGGCGCGACGGCGGTCGATTTTTTGAAAGATGAATCGTTCGTGCTGAAAAACGCAGCGTTCACTGCGCAGGGCGCACTGCGGCTGCTGTTGGAGCACACGAGCGAACCGCTGCAGAACCTGCCGGTGCTTGTGACAGGCTTCGGCAAAGTCGGAAAAGCGACAAGCGCACTGTTGAAAAGCGTCGGCTGCCGCGTCACGGTTGCGGCGCGAAACGAAGCGCAGCGCACCGAAGCGCGCCTTTCCGGCTGCGAAGCGGTGACGCTCTCGTCGCTGTCGGCGCAGACCGCCGCCGTTTTTAACACTGTGCCCGCAAGGATCTTTTCCGCGCAGGCGCTCTCGCAGTTTGCCGAAGGGACGCTGTTCCTCGAGCTGGCGTCCGCGCCGTTCGGCGCCGAGGAAAAGGAGGTGCGCGCGCTTGGCCTGCACCACATCCCTGCCGCCGCGCTGCCCGGAAAATTCGTTGCCGCCGGGTGCGCAAAGGCGATGCTTGCTCTGTTGGAAACCGACGCGGCCACGGGGAGGTGATTGTTTGAACAAAGCGACCCTCGGCTATGCCATGACCGGTTCGTTCTGCACATTTGAAAAAAGCCTTGCGCAGCTCCAAACGCTCATAAAAGAAGGCTATGCCGCGCTGCCGATCCTTTCGTTTCACGCGGCGCAGACCGACACGCGTTTCGGCAAGGCAAAGGATTTCATCGCGCGCATGGAAGACCTGACCGGCCACGCGGTGCTGCAAACGCTGACAGCCGTGGAACCCCTCGGTCCGAAAAAGCTGTGCGATCTGCTGATCGTTTCGCCCTGCACGGGCAACACGCTCGGCAAGCTTGCCGCCGGCATCTATGACACGCCGGTCACGCTCGCTGTCAAATCCCAGCTTCGCGCCGGCCGGCCGGTGCTGCTCGGCGTTTCCACCAACGACGCGCTGGAAGGCTCCGCCGCAAGCATCGGCAAGCTGCTTGCACGGCGCGGCATCTTTTTCATTCCGCTTTCTCAGGATGCGCCGAACCATAAGCCGCGCTCCGGCGTGTGTGATTTTTCAAAAACGCTTTCTGCCGCCGAAGCGGCTTTGCGCGGCGAACAGCTCCAGCCGATGATTTTTTAAAACCCCTTGTCAACCGGCGGCGTTTTCGATATAATGAAGGGCAGGAGGCGATCAACATGAGCTCTTTTTTGGAGAAGGAAGATTACACGGAGCCGCGCTGCTTGATCTGCGACATTGACCCGAGCAGCGAACAGGCCCATGTGCAGGCGGTCCCCGTCGGGCGGATTTTGGAAAAGCTCGACGCGTTTTTGGATCGCAACGACACCGAAAACGCAAAGCGGCACCTGCTTTACTGGATTGAAGAGGCCAAGGCCGGACACGACGCGCGCGGACAGTTCACGCTCACCAACGAATGGATGGGTCTTGCGCGTAAGCTCGCGCTCAGGGATGAGGCGATCAAAGCCGCCGAAGACACGCTTGCGCTTGCAAAGCAGCTCGGTCTGACGGAAAACGTCACCGGCGCCACAGCGCTGCTCAATGCCGGCACCGTCTATAAAGCATTCGGCGATGCGGCAAAGGGTCTGCCGCTGTTTGAAAAGGCAAAGGCGATCTATGAAGCCGGCCTTGCCCCGAACGACGAGCGGCTGCCCGGGCTTTACAACAACATGGGGCTGCTGCTCACGGACCTCGGCCGGTATGACGAAGCGAAGGCGATGTATGATAAGGCGCTTACGCTGACAAAAAACGACCCCCGTCGCGCCGGTGACGCGGCGATCACGCTGCTCAACGAAGCGAACCGCATTGAGGCGCAAAAGGGTCTTGTGGACGGCAACGACGCCATTCTCGACTGCCTTGACCAAGCGCAGGCGCTGCTGGACAGCGACACGCTGCCGCACGACAGCTATTACGCGTTTGTCTGTGAAAAATGCGCCCCCACCTTCGGTTACTACGGCTATTTTGCCGTGCACGACGCGCTGCTTTCGCGCGCAAGGAGCATCTATGAAGGGGCTTGAGCTGTCGCAGAAGTTTTATGAGACCTACGGCGCGCCGATGCTGCACGCGCAGTTCGCGCCGTTTGAAGAGATCATCGCCGTCGCCCTTTGCGGCAGCGGCTCGGAATGCTTCGGCTTTGACGACGAGATCTCGCGCGATCACGATTTTGAGCCGGGGTTCTGTTTGTTTCTCCCCGGTGAAGACGTGATCGACCGGCGCACGGCGTTTTTGCTTGAACGCGCTTATGCAAAGCTGCCCAAAGAGTTCCTCGGCTTTTCGCGTGCGCCGCTCTCCCCTGTCGGCGGCAACCGCCACGGCGTTTTGCGCATGGATGAGTTCTTCGCCGGAAAGGTCGGCGCGGCAGACGGCAAGCTGACGCTTGCGCAGTGGATGCAGGTGCCGGAGTTTTATCTTGCCGAAGCGACCAACGGCAAGGTGTTCCGCGACGACTGCGGCGCGTTCACCGCCGTGCGGGAGCGGCTCTCACAAATGCCGGAGGACGTGCGGCTGAAAAAGCTGGCCGGTTCGCTGCTGCTGATGGCGCAAAGCGGACAATATAACTACGAACGGTGTCTTTTGCACAAAGAGCCCGGCGCGGCGGCATTGGCGCGCGGCGAATTTGTGCGTGCGGCGCTGCACGCGATCTTCTTGCTCAACCGCGCCTATTTACCGTTTTATAAATGGCAGTTCCGCGCCCTGCGGGAGCTGCCGCAGCTTTCCGAGCTTGCGCCGGTGCTGCTGCGATTGCTCACAGAAACAGACAGCGACGCGGCTTTGGCAGACATTGAAGCGATTGCGCAAGCGATCATCGCCGCGCTGCAAGCCCAGAATCTGACCGCGCAGACCTGCGGCGACCTTGAAAAGCACGCCTACGCGGTCAACGACCGCATAGGCGACCCGCAGGTGCGCAATCTGCACATTCTGTCCGCCGTTTGAACAAAACGCCGGCAAAAGAACTTGCTTTGCAAAAGCATACAAAAAAGGCTTTTTCAAAAACAAAAAGAAGAGATTGCAGTCAGAAAGGCTGTAATCTCTTTGCTTTATTATGCTCTTTTTATGCCGCGCTTTATTTCACGACCGCAAACATCACATTGGACGGATCGGAATAGATCTTGTTGCCCTTTGTGTTGGTTATGTAGGAGCACACATAGAAATAATAGCGCACCCCGGACGTGAGATTGTTGACAGCGGTTTCGGTCTTTCCGCTTTTGACGGTGCGGACCTCTTCAAAGCCGCTGTTTGCGTTTGTGGAAGCAAACACGGAATAGCCCTCGGCCTTTTTGCTTGCGGTCCACTGCAGCCAGACCTTGCCCTGGCCGTTGTCGATGTCCGTCAGCTTGACGCCGGTCGGACGTGTATACACGGAAAGCTCGCTGCCGTCGCAGTACACCGTGTCGCTGCCGTTTTTGGCATACGCGGCGACCTTAAACGTGTAGCGGGTACCTGCCTTGAGATTTTTGATCGTGCAGGTCAGCTCATCCGCTTCCATGCGGCGCAGCTTGACCCATTCGCCATCCACAAGCTGATAAATGCGGTAGCCCTGCGCGCCGCGGAAGGCGTCCCATACTACGGTCACGGTGTCGGCTGTTTTTTCGGTCACATCAAAGCCGCTGATCGTGCCGCTTTCAAATGCGTCAAGGGAAAGCTTCGGTGTGGTGATCGTCTGCTTTTCGCCGCATTTTTCGCAGACCATGATCTTTTTGCCCGGCGTGTTGAACGTCGGATCAACGACCTTGGTCGTTTCAAAACGGTGCTCCAGGCATTCGACGTTGAATTTGATCGTGTTGTCGCAGTCGCCCATAAAGCCGTTTGCGGCGTTATACGCAAACACGCGCACTGCAAAGCGGCCCAGACCGAGCTTGGAAAGATCAAGCGTCACGCGGCGCTCCTGCGCGCCGACCGGAATGGCGATTGCGTTTTCCCAATCAAAGTCGTCGCCGGTTTTTTTCGCAATATACACACCGTAGCCGGTGTAGTTGCCGCTTGCCTTGTTCCAGTTGATGTTGATCAGCCGGTCAATGTCCAGCGTCTTATCGTCCGCCTTGGAGGTCGGCAGCACCGCGGAGATGTTGTTCACGCAGAAGTTCGGCCAGTAGGTGTTCACGGCTGCTGCGGCGCGGCTGGCAGAACGGGAAGCGCGGTTGGACGGCACTTCGAAATAGTAGCACCAGTAGTAGCCCGCGTTATATGCGCCTTCCTGCGTGTTGGGCACGGAGCGCATATAGTTGTAAATTTTCCGGAACTCGCTTTTCTGCAGCTCGTGCTTGAGATAGGCAAGCTGGCCGGTGATGCTCAGGTAATCATAGCCGTTGTTGTTGCAAAAGCTCATGAGATTGCGGAAGCGTCCGCCGTTCCACTGGCAAAGACCGCCGGAGGGCAGGCCGTTGCTGTCGATGATCACCAGCGCGGGGTTGAAATCGGATTCGTGCTCAATGTTGGACATGATGCCGCAGGCGGCGGCGGAATTAAAACCGATGTTTTGCGTCAGATAAGAAAACACCTGGGATCTCCTGGACGTGGCGTTCGCGGCGGATGCACGCGGCGCAGAAGCGGAAACTGCCACGGTCAAGAGGAGAGAAAAGAACAGAGAAAGCGCAAGAGACTTGAACGCCTTATTTGCCTTTTTCATGTCATCACCTCACTTTAAGATTACAACCGTTCGGTTGTTTTCGGAAAAGGACTCGATGGATGGAAAGTCAATTTCATTTGTCTTTTTGCCCAGTTGATACGGGTCGTTTTTGTGCACATTGAACACAACGCTGGATATTATAGCAGGCTTTTCAAAATTTGTCAACCCCCAAATTTCAAAATCAGCTTTTTCGGGCTGATTTTTGCCCGAATTTCAGCTTTTTACTTCCTCGCGCATTGTTTTTCACTCCCCGCCGGACGGCTTGTCTGCGTGTCAAATTTCGCCTGTTTTTCTTCGGCAAAAAAGCGGCAGTTTTTGCGCTGAAATCCACGGAGCTTTTCCGAAAAAAGAATTGACCGCCCGCGCGGCGGTCTATACATTTTCGCTTCGATTTTTTTGCATTTCTTTTTCTGCCGAGCGTGGATCTGTTGCTTGAAAAAATGCGGACTTTTTTGGTCACTTTTTCAATTTTCGTATTATTTATGATTTATTTTTTACAGTTCTGATAAATATTTTGGAAGAATTTACCAAAGCCTTCCGATTTCTCCCCTGCCGCAAATTGCGGCCGAAACTGCAGAGCTTCGCGCGCCGGTTTTTCAAAAAGAGTTCAAATACGTTCTGCCGTTTCTTCGCGCGCGCGTATACTATTATATTATATCACTCTGAAAAAGTTGGCTCTGCGGCGCAGAAAATGAATTGCGTGTTTCTATACTATTATATATAGGTCAAATTCGAATTCTTTTCTTCCAAAAAACAACATGGCGACATTTTTCCATTATTTGTCTATACCGTGAAAAACTGAAAAAAAAGCCGCCTTTGCGGCTCCTTCCGTAAGGAAATATTGCGGAAGGGAGCCACTTCGGGCGCAAAAAAGCGCCGTGCAGGCAGCACAGCGCTTTTTGTTTGAACTTGTTGTCAGGTTACGTTCGGAACCACGTTGGTCTGGGTCTTCGTGTAGTGAACGACGCCGCATTCGCATTTCTCTTTGATGCCGAAATACTGCCACCAGATCTTCACGAAGTAGTACAGGAGCTTGCCGTACCATTTGTCGTTATGGCACAGGCAGGTGCAGAACTGCGTTCCGCATTCGTCGCAATAACCGTCGTGGTTGTCGTCTTTATGGCTGTCGCGCTTCGCGACCGCTTTCGTCTCCGTGTAGCCGCAATTCGCGCATTGATACACAGCGTTGCCGCCCTTCGTGCAGTCTACCTTTCCAGTCAGCTTGAGGTCATGTGCGGCAAGGGGGATTTCTTCGGTGCGGTTGGTCGTTTTGCAGACCTTGCACGTTTCAACCTTGATGCCCTTTTCCTTGCAGGTCGCCGGCTTGGTCACGACCCATTCATACTGATGACCGGTCGCAAGCAGCGGGGTCTCGATCTCTTTGCCGCAGATTTCGCAATAGGAGACTTCCTTGCCGTCCTTGAGGCAGGTCTTCGCAACGCTCTTGGCCTTGTTCACTTTCCAGGAATGCTCGTGCGGAAGGGGATCGGTGATAACGTCGCTCTTGGTGACCTGCTGGTAGACATAGGTGCCGTCATTCAGCGTATAGTTTTTTGCTTCCTTGTCAGTAACCTTAATCGCAAATACAGCACCGTCAACTTGTCTGGTTGGACGAATGAAGTATTCGGTGATGGTGTTGCCGTCTGCATCCTTAGACGCGGTGCATTCCCAATGCTCTTTGCAGCCTTCGTGGGAAACTGCGGGGGCGGTGTACGGTTTATAATTATAAACATGTTTGCCGGGAGCCTTCACAACAATAGCGTTAGTCTTACCGAAATATTTATCCGGCTTCACAACCAAACCGCAGCGCACGCAAAGTTCGCCATCTTCGGTGTAACCGTCTTCCATGCAGGTAACAGCTCTCTTGGTAACCTTCTGATAATCATGACCCTTTGCAGGAATGACTTCGGGCTTCTTGTACTGCTCACCGCAATACTGGCAGTTCATACCGGCAGTTCTTCCCGGTACGGTGCAAGTCGCAGCAATAGCTTCTTCGCCCTTCACAACAACCATGCTATGATCTTTCTTCGGAATCGTTGCGCCGCCCCATGTCCACTTTTGGCACTTTGTGCACTGCTCACCGTTTTCATGACCGGCCTTTTTGCAGGTTGCAGCTTCTGCCGGCACAAGTTTGAGATCATGAGAGCCAACAGCAATTGTTTCAGACTTCACAGGAGTACCGCACATCAGGCAATTCTTGGTGCGAGTGAAAGCAGCCTTTGTGCAATCGGCACCAGCCGGAACCGTCCACTCCAGTTCGTCTTCCGGAGTATGAGGAATGGTTGAACCAATCTCAAATGTTTCGGTTTCGCTGTACGTATCGCACACTGTGCACTTTTTGTAATAGACTGCTTTTTTCTGACAAGTCGCTTCGCTTTTGCGGTGTTCAGAGCCGGAAGCTGCCCACTTGTCAAAGTTGTGAACGACAACGCTGCTCGCCGAAATTTCGGAACCGCCTGGAGTTGCAAAGTATTTGCCGCAAGAGCAAGCATAATATCCGATATTACCGTGTTCGGTCGCTGTCGCATCCTTCGCAGAAACCCAATTATAACTATGAACATGGTTTTCCGCAAACACGCCCATCGGCAGCGCGGTCATCAGCATGAGCGCAGCCAGCAGGAGCGAAAGCGATTTGATGAAAGTTTTTTTCATGAAACATTCTCCTTCTTTTGTGGCATTCAGCCATTTTATTTTAGCTTAATAAGCATACCATCTTTTTATGAAAAAATCAAGCCCGTTCATCGAAAAAACGCGGTCAAATTCTTAAGACCGCGTTAATTTTATGTTAAGCAACTCCAAATGTTGCAGCTTTCTTAAAATTTCTGCGTCCCGTTCACATAAACGCGGTGCACGCGCGGCATGAAATTGCAGATCACCTCATAGCCGAACGAGCCGATCTTTGCGCCGATTTCGTCCGCCGAAAGCGTGTGTGCGCCGTCGGTGCCGAGAATCACCACGCGGTCGCCGGGCTTCACATCGCCCGCGCCGGTCACGTCGACCATGATCTGATCCATGCAGACCTTGCCGACCACAGGCGCTTCGATGCCGCCGACCAGCACGCTGCCGCAGCCCGTGAACGCACGGTTGAACCCGTCGGCATAACCGATGCTCACCGTGGCAATTTTGCGGCGTTCCGGCGTAAGATAGGCGCGGCCGTAGCCGATGGCGGTGCCCGATTCCACGGTCTTGACATGGATCACATGGCTGAACACCTGCATCGCAGGGCGCAGCTTCACCTTTTTTTGGTCGACCTCGTCGGACGGATACAGCCCGTAAAGCGCGATGCCAAGGCGCACCATGTCGTAGGGACGGTCAAATTCCATGGCGCCGGCGCTGTTGCAGATGTGGCGGATCGGAATACGCACACCGCGGCGCTCCAGCATGGCAAGGAAGGCGTCAAACCGCGCGGTCTGCTTGTGCGCCTCGCTTTTATCGGCGCAGTCCGCAGTGGCGTAGTGGCTGAAAATGCCCTCCACCTGCAGTCCCGGCAGCGCACAGATTTCGCGCACACAGTCGGCGGCTTCTTCGCACACGGGAAAGCCGATGCGTCCCATGCCGGTGTCCACGGCGATGTGCACCGTGGCGCGTTTGCCCAGCTCGAGCGCGCGCTCGGAAAGCAGCTTTGCCTCGTCAAGGTTATAAAGCGTTGCGCGAATATCGTGCGAAAGCAGCATATCATATTCGCGCGGATCGGTGTAGGAAAGGATGAGGATCGGTTTTTGGATCCCCGCCTGCCGCAGCTCCACGCCCTCATCCACCGCCGAAACGGCGAAAAAATCGGTGCGCGACTGCAATTGATGCGCAACGGCAACCGCGCCGTGCCCGTAGGCGTCGGCCTTCACGATGGAAAGCACCTTGACGTTTTGCGGCAGCAACGCACGCAGCGCGTCAAAGTTTTCCGTGATCGCGCCGAGGTCGATTTGCGCATAGGTTCTGTAATAACGGTTGTTCAAGCCTGAACAGCCCCCTCTGATTATACTTGTATTACAGCAGATGCAAAAGCTGTCCGCCGTATGCCTGTATCAGGTCATTTCAAACATGCCGGTGTAAAGCTGGTAATACTTGCCGCCGAAATCGATCAGGCTTTGATGGTCGCCGTGCTCAATGATTTCGCCGTCCTCCAGCACCACAATGTTCTGCGAGTTGCGCACAGTGGACAGACGGTGCGCGATGACCAGCACGGTCTTGCCGTCCATGAGCTGATCCATGCCCTTTTCAATCTGGCGCTCCGTGCGCGTATCCACGCTGCTTGTCGCTTCATCCAGCACCAGCAGCGGACGGTTGGACACCGCGGCGCGCGCAATGTTGAGCAACTGCCCCTGTCCCTGGCTGATATTCACGCCGTCGGCGCGCAGGCTGGTCTCATAGCCCTCGGGCAGCTTTTCGATGAAGGAATGCGCATTGGCGAGCTTTGCCGCCGCAACGACCTCTTCATCGGTCGCGTCAAGCTTGCCGTAGCGGATGTTTTCGGCAATCGTGCCGGCAAACAGACGCGCATCCTGCAGCACAAACGCCATCGACGAGCGGAGATCGCCCTTTTTGATGTCTTTGATGTTAATGCCGTCAATGGTGATTTCGCCCTCCTCCACTTCATAGAAGCGGTTGATGAGGTTCGTAATGGTGGTTTTGCCCGCGCCGGTGGAGCCGACAAAGGCAAGCTTTTTGCCGCTTTCGGCGTGGGTGGTCACATGCTTGATGACGTTGTGCCCTTCCTCATAGGCGAAGGTCAAGTCTTTGATGTCCACCTCGCACTTCACAGGCACATAAGCGGCTGTGCCGTCTTCCTGCGGCACCTTCCACGCAAGCTCGCCATTTTCCTCGTCCTCTTCATAGCCCATGATGCCCTTGACAACCTTGGCGAGCGTAACAGAGCCGCCGTCCTCTTCAAAGGGCGTGTCGAGCACTTCAAAAATGCGTTCCGCGCCGGCCAAAGCCGAAATCAGCGAGCTGTAGCAGCCGGCAATGGAGATCACCGGGCCGCCGTAGCCGGAGGCGTAGTTCAGATAGACGATCAGGTTCGCAACGGACATTTTGCCCTTGAGCACCATGCCGACGCCGAGAGAGACGGAAATCGCATAGTTCACGCGGGCGATCATGGAAACAATGGGACCCATGAAGCCGCCGATGATGTTCGCCTTGACGCCGATCTTTCGGTAGTTTTCGTTCAGCTCATTGAAGCGCGCCTTGCTGCGGTCTTCAAAGCAGAACACCTTGACGGCCTTGATGCCGCGGATGTACTCTTCCATATAGCCGTTGCATTCCGCCATCGCCTTCTGGTGCTTTTTGAACAGCGGCGAGCAGATGTTTGTGATGCCGACAACAACGAGCACCATCAGCACGACCGCGACGGTCAGCGTGAGCGTAATCTTCCAACTGTAATACAGCATGATCGACAGCGTCATGATCGCCTGAATGGACGAGGAGATGATCGTCGGAAAGCTGTCGTTGACAAGGTCGTTGATGCGGCCGACGTCGCTGGTGAAGCGGCTCATGATCTCGCCGGTTTTGTGCTTGTCAAAATAGCTGACGGGCAGATACTGCAAATGGTTGAACAGATCGCGGCGCAGCGTGCGCACCGTGTCGACTGTGACGTGCAGCATCAGCTTGGTGTAGATGATCGACATCGTTGCGGAAAGCAGGTTGGCAATCGCCATGAACACAACGTAGCGGATGATGACCGCCATGGCGGAGTTCTTGTCCATATTGCCCTTGACGACCACCTGCTCCAGCGTGTCGTAGATCGGCTGCATCAGCAGCGCGGCAACGGTACCGATGGCGGTGGACAAAACCACACAGATCGCAACGATGATCAGTCTGCGCTTGTGAACGGTGATATAGGAAATCAGGCGCTTGGCCGCCTTTTTGACGTCCTTGGGCTTGTTCTTTTCCTTCTTTTTCTTTTCTTCCAGCTCTTCCGGGGTCAATTCCCTTGCCGGACGGGCGCGGCGCGTTCTTGCGGTTCTGCCTTTTTTCTGCGTGTCTTCAGCGGCAACAGCTTCGGGCGTTTCGTCCTTCGCGGGCGCATCGGTCACAGCCGCGTCTTTCACTTCGGGCGTGTGTTGCTCTTCGAACGCTTTGTTCTTTTCGCTCATTGTGCCAACACCCCTTCCTGCTGAGATACGAAGATCTCCTGATAGATCTCATTGTTCTTGACCAGCTCGTCATGCGTGCCCATGCCGCAGATTTTTCCGTCGTCGAGGATGATGATGCGGTCGGCATCCATGATGGACGTGATACGCTGGGCGATGATGATCTTGGTGATGTTTTTGAACGCGTCGGAACGCAGCTCGGCACGCACCTGCGCGTCAGTCGCGGTATCCACAGCGCTGGTGGAGTCATCCAGAATGAGCACCTTCGGCTTTTTGATGAAGGCGCGCGCCATGCAAAGACGCTGGCGCTGGCCGCCGGAAACGGTGTTGCCGCCGTGGCCGAGCTCGGTATCGTAGCCGTTTTCTTTTTCCATGATGAAATCGTGCGCCTGCGCGGCTTTTGCGGCTTCGATCACCTCTTCGTCCGTGGCGTCCATCTTGCCCCAGCGGATGTTTTCGGCGATGGTGCCGGAAAACAGCATCGTTTGCTGCAGCACAACGGACACGCCGTCGCGCAGATTCTTGAATTTATAATGCTTGACGTTTTCGCCGCCGACGAGCACTTCACCCTCGGTTGCGTCATACAGGCGCGGGATCAGGTTGACCAGCGTGGATTTTGCGCTGCCGGTCGCGCCGATGATGCCAAGCATCTCGCCTTCCTTCACGGTCAGGTTGATGTTTTCAAGAATGTTCTTTTCGGCCTCTTCGCTGTATTTGAAGCTGACGTTTCGGAATTCCACAGAGCCATCCTTAACCGTCAGTGCCGGATCGCCGTCGTTGTCGTTGATGGCGGGTTCTTCATTGAACACCTCGTTGACGCGGGTGATGGACGCACGCGCCACGATCATGGACACAAAGACCATCAAAATCACCATCAAAGAGGACAGCACCTGTGAGATGTAGCTGACAAAAGCGGTGAGCTGACCGATCGTCAGTCCGTCGGTCACACCGGCGAATTTATCGCTGATGATGACATTGCTGCCGTAAAGCATCGTAAAGATCGAGCACGCGTACATGACGATCATGATGAACGGAGAGATGAAGATGACCAGTGTCTGCGCGCGGATGTTCGCGTCGGCCACAAGGTCGATGATCTTCTGAAAGCGCGTTTTTTCATATTCTTCGCGCACAAAGGATTTGACCACGCGGATGCCGTTGATGTTGCCGCGCAGCGTACCGTTGAAATCGTCGGTGCGCTTGAGCATTTCCTTGAACAGCGGCACGGCCTTTTTGCCCAGCACGATCAAAATCAGCGCGATCGCCGGAATTGCGGCGTAGAAGATGCGCGACATGGTGCGGCTGATGTCCAGCGCGTATTTCAGCGCCATGATCAGTGTGAAGGGACCTTTGATGAAGATCACGATGATGTTGGAAAACAGCGACTGGATGCGCGAGGTGTCGGAGATCATGCGCGTGATGAGCGAGCCGACCTTGATCTTATCGATGTTTTCAAAGGAAAGATCCTGAATCTTGTTGAACAGCGCCGAGCGCATATTGGCGCCGAAGCCCATCGTTGCAATGGACGAGCAGCGCGAAGAGATGTAGCCGACGACCAGCGTCAAAAGGCAGAAGCCGAGCATTTCCAGCAGCTTCATGTGCAGCGTGTGCATAGAAAATTCGGGCGTGTCGGCAAGGTAGATGTAGTCCACCAGGTTGCCCATGATCTTCACGAGTTGCAGACCGATCACAACGTCCACAAACACCATGACGGGCGTCATGAGCGTGAGGATCCAGTAGCCCTTGATAAAACCGAAATAGCGTTTCAGATTGCCTTTCTTTTTCGGTTCTTTTGTTTTTTCAGCGGTTGGGGTTTGTTTTGCCAATCGAGATACCTCCTTTTGAAATTCGGAATTCCGAATTCCGAATTATCGTGCGCCGCCTGCGGCGATGCGCCAAAGAAATAATAAACGAAGCGTTAAACGAAAATAATCTACGGCAGAAAAAGTGATATACCCTTCCCGTCGCGGAACGCACGAACAGAACGCTTGATCGTTCCCCGCGACCGCAATTCCGAATTCCGAATTCCGAATTCCGAATTGCGCTTGCGCTCGCGCGCAAGCGCTTCAGAGCAGCGCGTTTGCGATGGAAAAATAGATCAGCAGCGAGATCGCGTCGACCATGGTGGTGATCATGGGACCGGCCATCAGCGCCGGGTCAAGGTGCAGCAGCTTTGCAATAATCGGCAAGGTGCAGCCGATGATCTTTGCAACAATCACAGCCGCAACAATGGCAAGGCACACCACAAGGATTACGCCGTTGGAGGTGTCGCCGCCGATGATGAAGCGCAGCAAGATCATACGCGCCGCGTTTGCAAGCGAGAGGGTGACGCCGACCATGACCGAAACGCGGATTTCCTTCCACAGAACGCGGAAATAATCCTTGATCTGGATCTCGCCGAGCGCAAGGCCGCGGATGATCAGTGTGGAGACCTGATTGCCGGCGTTGCCGCCCGTGTCCATCAGCATCGGGATGCAGGCGGTCAGTCCGGCGATGGTGGCAAGCTTTGCCTCAAAGCCTTCGATGATCTGCCCGGTGAACGTGGCGGAAACCATCAGCACCAGCAGCCAGACGATGCGGTTCTTTGCCAGCACAAAGACGTTCGTTTTCAGATATTCGTCCTCGGACGGGCGCAGCAACGCCATCTTTTCAAAGTCCTCCGTGGCCTCTTCGTCGATGATGTCCACGATGTCGTCGATCGTGATGATGCCGACCAGACGATGCTCCTTGTCGACCACGGGCACACTCAAAAGGTCATATTTTTTTGCAATGGCGGCAACCTGCTCCTGGTCGTCGAGGGTGGAGACGAAAATGAGCTGTTCGTCGTCGGACATGATCTCGCGCAGGGGCGTGTCCTCATCGTTGAGGATCAATCGCCGCAGCGGGATCGTGCCGACCAGATGACGGCCGCGGTCAATGCAGTAGCAGGTGTAGATTGTCTCCTTGTCCACACCGGTGCGGCGAATGTTTTTGATCGCTTCGCCAACCGTCCAGTCGTCGTGCAGCTCCACCATTTCAATGGTCATGGCGGAGCCGGCGGAATTGTCGGGATATTCCAAAAAGCGGTTGATGATCTCGCGGGTCTCCTTGTCCGTGTTGGCAAGCACCTTGCGCACCACGTTGGCGGGAACCTCTTCCAAAAAGTCCACCGCGTCGTCCACGTAAAGGTCATCGATCAGCCGCTCCACTTCCTTGTCCGTGATCTTTTCCACGATCGTCTGCTGGGCGTCGGAATCGAGGTATGCGAACACGTCGGCGGAGCTGTCTTTGGGGAGAATGCGGAAGGCTTTGACCAGCCGCTGGTCGTCATCCAGACTCATGATGAATTCAGCGATGTCCGGATATGCCATTTCCCGCAGCCGCGTGCGCAAGGCGGGATAATCCTTGCTCTCCAAAAGCGCGGTCAGTTCTTCATACAGCGTTTCGTTCATTGGCTCACCGTCTTTCTGCGGCCGTTTTTTCTATTGCGGCCGCGTCTTGTACAGACGCCAAAAGAACACGCTCAGCAATTCGGCAAAAGCGCGGCGTCTGCGTTTGGTTTTTTGTTCGTTCGTCGCCCTTTAGGGTAACTGTCACCGTCCACTGCAGACGCACCTCCTTTTGCGCGGATCGTTTGATGAAAGGATTGCCCCAAAAATCGGGGTAGAGTTTATTTTACTACATTTTGACATAAAAAGTCAATAAAAAACAATGAGAGTTTTTTGGTCAAATTGCCTGTTTGTTCATGCAGAATGCACAGCGCAAACAGCCTCAGTTCGTGCCTGCGGCGGCATAAAAACGCAAAAAATCCTCGGTCGCCTTGCCGCCCTCGAAAAAGTCGATCGAAAACGGCTTCCCCTCGCGCAAGCAGGTATAAAAATCACGAAACAGCGCGGGATGTCCCCCGCCCCAGTAATCCTTGCCGACCGTAGCGTTCTGCACCTTGCCGGTCAGCTTTTCCACCTGACCGTCCGCAGAAAACGCATAAAGCTCCGCGCCCGAAAGATGCAGCGTGCCTTTTTCGCAAAACAAATCCATTTGCACATTCGCGTTGCAGGAAAACGCAACCGTCGCGTCCATCTGCGCCGTGATGCCGTTGGCATAGACCATGCGCACCAGCGCGGTGTCCTCCACATCGATCACACCCTGCAGGTGATCGTTGGAAATGTGCGCCGTGCAGGACTGCATATCAGCGCCGATGAGATAGCGCAGCAGGTCCACGGTATGGATGGACTGATTGACAAGCACGCCGCCGCCCTCGGTGGATTTTTTGCCGTGCCATTCGTCGCTGTAATAATCCGCGCCGCGACACCAGAGCACATGGGCAGCCGCCGCCTGCAGCGACCCGTAGGCAGAAGCAGCCAGCAGCTTCCCGGCGAGCTGCACACCGGCGTTATAGCGGTTTTGAAAGCAGACGCCGCATTGTTTGCCGCTTTCCTTCTGCGCCTGCCGCAAACGTGCAAGCCCGTCGGCGCTGATGGCGCAGGGCTTTTCGCAAAGGACATTGCAGCCGCGCCGCAGCGCTTCGCACGCCATGTCCACATGCAGATGATGCGGCGTGCAGATATGCACCGTGTCGGGACGCTCTTCGTCAAGCATAGTAATATAATCCGTATATGCGCGGCAGCCGTACTTTTGCGCCGCCTTTTCGGCGCGCGCCGCCACACAGTCCGCGACCGCAACAAGCGTCACGTCCTCCATCGCGTCCAGCGCCGAGAGATGCACACGGGAGATGTTGCCGCAGCCGATCACTGCCGCCCTCATGCGCCGATCTCCTGCAGCAGTGCGTGCAGCGCATCCGCTGCCGCCTTGAAGGATGCCGCGTGGCTCTCATAAGCGCCCTTGGGCATCGCGCGTCTGGTTTCGCCGCCGGTTTCAAGGTTTTGCAGTCCGTCAAACACCTGCAGATGCGGCTCAAGCGTGAGCATCACGTCGCCCGTGCGCTTGGAAACGGCGGAAAGAATCGCTTTCACATTGCCGTCGCCTTCGCCGACAGGCACAACGGAAGCATCGGCAAACAGCGCGTCCTTCATGTGCAGATATTCCGTATAAGGCGCAAGCAGCTCAAACGCGCGCAGTGTGTCTTCGCCGCACTGAACAAAGTTTGCCGGATCAAACACACCGCGCAGGTGGCTGCAGTTTTGCAGCAGATCCAGACAGCGGTCAGCCGTGTCGCCGTAGATGCCCTTTTCGTTTTCGTGGCACGCGAGCACGCCGTTCGCGTATGCGTAGTCCGCCATGGTCTGCACCTGTTCGAGCACGCGTTCACGGTTGGCCGCATGGTCGTCCCCGGCGTCAAAATAAAAGCTGAACAGCCGGATATACGGCGCAGAGAAGATGTTCGCCACTTCGACCGTGCGCTTGAACGCTTCAAAATGCGGCGCAAAAGCCTCTTTGATGTTGATTTTGCCGTAGCCGGAGCCGATGGAGCCGACGCGCATGCCGCTGTCGTCCAGTTCGCGGCGCATCTCCTTTGCCGCAGACGCGGGGAGCTTGTTGATATTCATTTCTTTGCCGAAGCCGCGCAGCTCCATGTGGGTGATTCCGTTCGCCTTGCAGGCAGCGATCTGCCCGGACAGTGTCGCTTCGCCGCACTCATCACTGAACGCGGAAAGAATAAAGTTCGCCATTTTGCCAACCTCCGAATTCCATAGTAATATAAAGTATAACACTGTTTGTCCGGCTGTGCAAGCTGTTTGGAAGCGGAAATTCCGTTTTTCACAAAAAAAGAAGAAAATCAAAAAAAGGGCTTGACATTTGAACAGAAATACGCTATTATATTTGAGCTGTTGAGATGATCCATTAGCTCAGCCGGCAGAGCACTTGACTTTTAATCAAGGTGTCCGGAGTTCGAATCTCCGATGGATCACCAGCAATCACCTCTTTTGTCCGATCGGGCAGGAGAGGTTTTTCTTTTCGAAAAATCGCAAACACCCGTTCAACACCTACGGCGTTTCATGGAACGAAACGGAATATGTGTTCTATATCAACGGTGTTGAAACCGGTCGTTCCTCTTTCGGCGGAACCTCCCGCGTGCCGGAATATCTGCTTTTGACCGCAGAGGTCGGCGGTGCCAACGGCGTTGCCGCTGCAAGCTGGGCCGGAGACGCGCTGCAAAGCGATGCGGAACCCACCGATTTCGTCATAGACTATGTCAGAGCCTATCAGTATCGTTCACTGCTCGGTTGATTTATCTTTGCGGCAAACAACAGAATAAAAAAGATGACAGCGCGCTTGACACTGTCATCTTTTTCTATATCGTTTTCAAGTAAACCGAATTACCGTTTTGCGCCCTTGGAGCCCTTTGCGCCGCCGAAGGACACGCCCTGCAGAACGTTGGAGTCGAACGCATAGGTGATGTCCTCGTTTTCGCGTTCGCGTTTGAGCGACAGCGAAATCATCTCGTTGATGAGCTTTTCATACGGCACGCCGATCGGCTCCCAAAGATAGAACGAAAGCGAGCCGGGAATGGTGTTGATCTCGTTGAGCCAGATGCTGCCGCTCTTCGTGTCCATCATAAAATCGATGCGTGACACGCCGGAACAGCCCAAACATTGAAACGCCCGCACAGCCATGTCCTGAATCGTCGCCTTTTGCTCCGGCGTGATATCCGCCGGAATTTTGCGCTTGAGTGTCGCCATGCCCTTGCTGCCGCCGCTTTTTGCGCCTTTCGCACCCTTCGCGCCGCCTTTGGCGCCCTTTGCGCCGCCGCTGCCGTCGCCGATGTATTTGTCCTTGAACGACAGAATCTCATCCGCGTTGATCGGCTCCTCGCATTCCGAGGCGCGGGCGCTTTCGTAATCGCCGAGCACGGCGCAGTTGATCTCCTTGAGGTTTTGCACCGCCATCTCCACCAGCACCTTTTGCGCGTAGCAAAACGCGGTATCCAGCGCTTCAAAGAGCTTTGCGCGGTCGTTTGCCTTGCTGATGCCGATGGAAGAGCCGAGGTTCACGGGCTTGACGATGACGGGATAGCCGATGCGTGCTTCGATCTCGTTCACAACGGCCTCGCTGTCGCGGTCATACTGCTTCGCCGTGTAGCACTTGCAGTCCAGCACGGGAATGCCATTGTCCTTGAGCACGGTCTTCATCACATATTTGTCCATGCCCACCGCAGACGAGAGCACATCGCAGCCCACATAGGGGATGTTCAGCATCTTGAGATAGCCCTGCAGCGTGCCGTCCTCCACGTTCGTGCCGTGCACGATCGGAAACGCAATGTCGATGTAATCCACATAGCTCTTGCGCATGGACTTGAACGGATAAGCGAAGAGTTTCACGCGCCCCTCGTCATTGATGAGAATCACGCGCCGGCTGATCTTCAGCAGATGCGGCAGATCGGTATAGCTTTCGATCTGGCCGATCTCATAGCCGGTATAAAACTTGTTGTCCTTGGTCACATAGATGGGGATCACGTCATATTTGTTTTGGTCGATGCTTTGAATCGCCTGAATGGCGGAGATGATGGAGATTTCATGCTCCACACTTTTTCCGCCGAAAAGAACGCCGACTTTGATCTTCATAGCTGTCCCCTCCTCTTAATAGTTGTCGGGCAGGTCGTTTTCCAGCAAAATGACCTTTTTCCGCTCGCCCGAAGACAGCGCGTACACACGCGTGAGCGCCTCCCCGATGGAATCCGCAACAAAAATCTTTGATTCGTCAAATCCGGCGTCAAGCAGTCCCGCCCGGATCGGCTTTGCATGCTTATGTCCGACAAGCGCCGCAAAGTCGCAGACCGCGGCGGCGTTTTTGCCGAATTCGCGGTTGAGCTCCTCCTGCTTTTCGCCAAGCTCGACCATGCCGGGTGTGACAAGGATCTTGTAGCCGTCAAACAGCGCAAGGGTCTCCAGCGCGGCCTTTGTGCCGGACGGATTCGAGTTGTAGGCGTCGTCGATGATCGTGCAGCCGTTCTTTTCGGAAAGCTCCAAACGGTGCGGCACACCTTCCAGCTTGCGCACCTGCCCCTTCAGCTCGCGCAAGGGGATGCCGAGCTGATGGCTGACGGCAATCGCGCCGGTGATGTTGAGCACATTGTGGCGGCCGAGCAGACGGGTGGAAAAGCGTTCGCTTTCGCCGTTCGGCGCGGTCACGGTAAAGGTCGTGCCGCGGTCGGAAACCGAGACGTCCGTGGCAACATAGTCCCCCTCGCCGCCGAGCGAATAGCGGATGCACGGCCGATTGCAGCCGTGGTCGCGGATGTTTTCGTCGTCGCCGTTGAGGAAGAGCATACCGTCCGCCGGCAGCGCGTCCGCAAGCTCAAACTTGGTGTTTTTCACCGCGTCAAGCGTTTTAAAGGATTCCAGATGCTGCGGGCCGATGGATGTGATGATTCCGTGCTTCGGATGTACGATGTCGCACAGCTCCTTGATGTCGCCGACCCATTTCGCGCCCATTTCGCAGATGAAAACCTCATGCGTGGCGCGCAGGGATGTGCGGATTGTTTTTACAACGCCCATCGGGGTGTTGTAGCTTTCCGGCGTCATGAGCACATTGAACTTTGCACGCAAAAGCGTGTTGAGAAAAAACTTCACGCTCGTTTTTCCGTAGCTGCCGGTGATGCCGATGATCGTCAGATCGTCGCAGGCGGCAAGCAGCCGCTTCGCGTCGCGGGTATAATAGGCGTTGATCGCAAGCTCGATCGGCTTGTTGATGAGATTTGCGAGGAACACCAGGTATTTGCCGATCAGATACAGTCCGAGCAGCACGCACAGCGCGATCGTCTCGCGGTGCGACGGAAATGTGAGCGCAGCGCTGACGATGATTGCGGCGGCGCAAAGCAGGCCGATCGTCACAAACATGCGCTTGACGCGCGGGGTATACACCAGCGGCTTTTTGCCTTTGTGCGGCCACTCAAAGGGAATGGCGATGCAAAGCAGCAAGAAGCAAAAGAACAGCTTGAGATTGATATTGAACGGAATGAGCGCAACCACCAGCATCAGCACCGCAAGCATATTATGCGGCAGCGCACGGAAGCTGTTTTGGCGCATCCATTTAAAATGCGTGTCAAAGCGGTAGGAGTTGAGCTGGAAATAGTGCATGGAATCCAGAATGCAGAGCATTTCGACCACACCGAACGTGATCACGCAAAGCAGATAGAGTGAAAATGTCATGGTGCTACCCCCTCACGAAATGTTCATAAACGAAGCGATCACACGCAAGAAGCGCTGCGGCTGCTCCAAAAACGAAAAGTGTCCCACGCCCTCAAACGTGACAAGCGCGCTTTCCGGCATCAGCTTTTCCATCGTCTGCCCGTCAGACAGCGGCGTGGCGGTGTCGGCTGTGCCCCAGATCAAAAGCGTCGGGCATTTCACGCAGGGCATCAGATCGCACAGATCCTCGTTGACAACCTTGACGAGCGTTTCACGCATCACGGGCGAAGCGGCGTTGTAGTCCGCCGAACCGTTGCGCCGGCGCATGGACTCCATCAGATGCGGGAACACTTTTTCCATCGTGTCCTTTTTCACCACGTGCTTCACCGCGCTGTAAACGCCTTCCTTTGCGCGGCGCAGCGGCGTTTTTTCGGGCTTGACCCCGGCGGCGTCCACAAGAATCACCTTTTCCACCGTGAACGGCAGATTGCGCGCGCACAGCTTGATGATGACGCGCCCGCCGAACGAATGGCCGAGCAACGTGATTTTTTCAAACGAATAATCCTTCAAAAAGTCCAGCACAAAATCCACATAGGCATCCACGTCCCACGCCTCGGGCGGCTCCTGACTTTCGCCGTGACCGGGCAGATCGAGCGCGAGCACCTTGTATTTTTGTTTGAGCAGCGAGATCGTATCGGCGAACAGCTTGATGTTTGCGCCCCAGCCGTGCAGCAGCAGCACAAGGTCGCCTTCGCCCTCGCAGATATAGTTGATGGTCAGACCGTTGAGTTCCTTTGTCAAGAATGGTTCCCCCTGAAAAAAGTATTTTACACTGATATTTACGCATAACTATGCTTAGTATAGCACATACTGAAAATAATTTCCACTGGATTGCGGGAATTTTTCAATTTTCAAGAATTTTTTTCAAGGAGGTACTCCGATGGAGCTCAAAGGAACCAAAACCGAACTCAATCTGCTCGCCGCGTTTGCGGGCGAATGTCAGGCAAGAAGCAAGTATGACTTCTTTGCCGAAAAGGCGAAAACAGACGGCTTTGAGGAGATTGCCGGCATTTTCACCAAAACCGCCGACAACGAAAAAGAGCACGCCGCGCTGTGGTGGCGGCTGCTGTCCGGCGGCGCGGGCGAAACGCAGGACAATTTGCAAAACGCCTGCGGCGGCGAGCATCACGAATGGACCGAGATGTACCCGGAATTTGCCGAGACCGCGCGGCAGGAGGGATTCGAAAGCATTGCGGCGCTTTTTGAGGACGTTGCGCGCATTGAACAAAGCCACGAGCAGCGCTTTCAGGCGCTGTTTGACACGATGAAGGCAAAAGAGGTGTTTCAAAAAAGCGACGCCGAAACCTGGGTCTGCACATCCTGCGGCCACGAGCATTACGGCAACGACGCGCCGCAGTGCTGCCCGGTTTGCGGAAAAGAGCAGGCGTATTTTGCGGTGAAAGTCGAAAGTCGTTAGTCGGTAGTCAAAAGTATAGAAAAGCCCCGCCGTGGATGTCCATGGCGGGGTGTGGCGTTGGAAAACGATTTATTTTTTCGCACCAAAGATGGAGAAGAGGATGTTGTGGATGAGCTTGACAAGCCAGCCGAACAGACCATTATGGACTTCGCCGCACCATTTGCAGGCGTTGTTGATGGCGGCGGGCTGTGCGGGCTCAGTCGGTTTGGGATCGGGAGCGTTTTTGATTATAAATTTCGCCTCGGAGGACGGACCTCCCTCGTCAAGATTTGCCAATGTGAGAACACCATACGTGTCATCATCTACTTGGTCAAAGTGATACGTTTGACCCATGTAGGTGAAAGCAGCATTGTCCTTCTGCGGAATAATCTGCGCCTGTTCAGATTCGGCAGAAAGCTCGTACATGTAATACTCTCCGAACTCGGTGCCGCATTCCATCGGATATCCTTTTGTGTTTTTAATAACAATTTCATCGGCGCCGGCATAAAAGGCGCGAGATTCGTCATAATCCTTGGCAAGATTGAAAAATTCCGGCATATCTCGAAGCGCAATGCAATCGATTGAAACGTCAAAGGTTGCAGGCGTCTGAACTATGCTTCCGTTGGAGCTTTTATAAAAATATGTTTCTGTGTTAGGATAATTATTGTCGTAAGCATAAAGTCTTTCCTGTCCATCCACGACTTTATACCGCAAGAAGTTGACGGCGTGTCCGCCGGGCTGAATTGTTCCGTCCCTATCAAGGTACTTCCCTCTGTAGCCGATCTGCAAAGTACCTTTGTCGTCGTATTGATGATTCTTTACATAGTTTACAACTGCGTTCCAATCAGATGCAAGATTATAAGAGCCGGTAAGGTAGTAACTTCCGCCCGCCACGGTCGCACCTCTGGAATACTTTCCTTGGATTTTGTGGTAATAACAGATGATGCTTTTTGCAGTGGAGAAAGGCACAGTAAAGAGCTGTTCGCTGCTGGAAATGCCAATCATCGACGGATTCAAATATCCCAGGTAATATCCTGAGCTTGTCACTGACATTCCGAAACAATGCCCGTTTGCATCATTATCTCCATAGTTTCTAAAACTATATGTCTCTTCACCCAAATTATAGATGTTATTTACGGTCTCCTTCCACACCGCATACATCGTCGTATTCGCCGAGATCGTCACGCTGCTGCCCGCGGTGTACTTTGTGCCGCCGGCGCTGCCCATGGACCAGCCGTCAAACGTGGAGCCGGATTTGCTGATGGCGTTCGCTAGCTTCAGAGTCGGGTTCTTCGTAGATGAGATGCTGTAGCTGTTTGCATACTGCGTGCCGGTCTGACTGGATGGGGTGGAAGAACCGCCGTTGGCGTTGTAAGAGAGGGTCAGCGTGCGCTGATACAGACCGTAGTAGGTCGTGTTCGCGCTGATGCTGTAGCTCGAGACCGCGCTCGCGTCAGCACTCGTGCCGGTCGCCCAGCCACGCTTTGTCCAGCCGGTATATGTGTTCTGCGTTGGTGCAGTAACTGTGCCGCTGGTCGCGTTGTTATAGATGGTGGTGCTTGCAGTTCGTGTTGTTTGGCTTGTGCCGCTGTAGTCAATGAAGGTGCCGGTCAGCGTCTTTTTGAAGATCGCGTACAGCGTCACGTTGCTTGTGCCCATGTTCAGCAAAGACAGCGCCGTCGTTGCGTTTTGGTTGGTGTTCCAGCCGACAAACGTCCATCCGCTCTTGGTCGCAGTCGGCGTCAGGTCAATGGCAGAACCTTCAGCAACGGTTGCGCTTGTCTTGGTTGCAGATGTTCCGCCGTTGGTGGAGTAGTTGTAGGTGACGGTGTGAGTGGTGGGTTCATCGTTAATCCATGTCGCATACATGGTTGTATTTTCGGAAATTGTTATGCTCTCTCCCGCTGCGTATTTCGTGCCGCTCGGGCTGCCTTTTGCCCAGCCGTCAAAGGTGGCGTTAGATTTTGTAGGAGCATCAGCAAGCCGTTTTGATAAACTACGTGGTGCAGTAATATCGTAGCTGTTTACAGACTGCCAAGTGGTGTAACTTTCAGGTGTCGGATCTCCGTCGTTGGCATCATAAGAAAGCGTTATATTACGATAATAGAGCCCATAATATGTTGTATCTGAAGAAATCCGAGCTTGGCTACTATCTGGTGAAAACTCATCTCCAACTCGGCTAATATCAGCCCCCGGGCCAATATCAGGCGTGCCTGTGCCCTCATACCACCAACTATATCTATTCCAACCGGTCATCGTATTCTGCGTTGGTTTTGTTATAACGGCGCCTATTCCGTTGTATGCCGTTCCAGAAACTGTTCTTGTGGTTTTTGTTGTGCCGTTATAGTCGATAAATGTTGCAGTGACATTTTTCTTATAAACAGGATACAGTTTCACATTGCTTGTTCCCATTGTCAAAGATGTTAAAGCGGTAGTTGCAGAGGGATCCGTGTTCCATCCTAGAAATGTCCAATCACTGCTCACCCTGTATTCCCAGTCTCCTACCGTTAAATCCAAGGTCAGGTCGATTGCTGCACCTTCAGCAACACTCACACTTTTTTCCGACCAATAAGACTCCATCCAACCAGACAAATATATTTGACCAAAACGGGAGTAATAAGTAACAGTGTGCGATGTTGCCGCCTTAACATTCACCGTGATCGCTTGCGTATATTTTTTTCCATTGTAAGTCATTGTCAAAGTGAAGGTATCCGTGCCGACGCTGCTGCCGGTCACAGAAACATATGTCTCACGCTGGCTGATGGAAATATGCGATACACTGCCAATAGAAAGCCCCACCGATTGACCTGCAGGCGTCGTGGAGTATGTAATGGTTCCGGTTTCGCCGACACTGATATTGAGCGTGTTGGTGGAAACAGTGATGCCGTTCGTTGCCGCAAACGCCACCGGCAGCGACAGCGCGATCATCATCAGCGCCAAAAAGACGGATAGGATGCGTTTTGTGGTTGTTCGTGTGTGTTTCATGCAGGGTTCCTCCTTTGTGATGTTTATTTGTAATTCATTTGTAATTTATTTGTATTACAAACTACTTTAGTATTGTATCATATAACAATCTCGTTTGTCAAGTTATAATTGAATACGAAATAAAATAAAACAGCAAGAGGTACCCCGGCATGAATGAACCACTGAAAATCAAACGTCGCGGTGAGGACGGAACAAGAATCATCACCGTGCGCATCCGTGAAGAAACGCTCGCCGCGCTGGATAAGCTTGCGGGAGAAACAAACTACTCGCGCAACGAGCTGATCAACATCATGCTCGCCTATGGCGTGAAGAACGTGGAAATTGAATGAAAAAGCAAAATGCCCCGCCGTGGAATCACATCCACAGCGGGGTCAAGCTTTGCTAAAGACTATAGACTACAGACTAACGACTTTGCTGATGACACTTGTCGTGCATGGCGCAATGCTCGCAGCCGCAGCCGCAGGAGGAGGACGTTCCTGCTTTTTTGTCCTTGCGCAGTTTCCAAATGGCAAGCGCAACCACTGCGAGCAGCACCAACACAACAAGGATCGTGCCGCCGTTTGCCGCAAACCAGGCTGTCATGGCGACCGCCTCCTTTTTGTTGGATTTTTGAAATTATTTCACAGTCAGCTTCGTGGCTTCCTTATAGGGACGGAAGAGCAGGAAGCAGACCAGTGCAAGCACTGCCAGCGCGCAGAGCAGACCGACGATGTGCAGGTCGCCCATGAACGCGGACGCGATCTGATAGACGCACAGCGCGGTGCCGTAGGCAAAGACCGTCTGATAGCCGATGGCGAACCAGGTCCATTTTGCGTTGTTCATCTCGCGCTTGATTGCGCCGATGGCCGCAAAGCACGGAGCGCAAAGCAGGTTGAACACCAGGAAGGAGAAGCCGGACGCGCCGTTGAAGGCCGCGTGCAGCGCCTGCCATGCGGTCAGTTCGCCGCCGCCGTAAAGGATGCCCATGGTGCCGACGATGTTTTCTTTTGCCACAAGGCCGGTGATCGACGCCACAGCCGCCTGCCAGTTGCCCCAGCCGAGCGGTTTGAACAGCCATGCGAGCACGCCGCCGATGGCAGCGAGGATGGAGGAGTCGATTTCATCCTCGGCAAGCATACGGAACGAACCGTCCACAACGCCGAAGTATGTGGTGAACCAGATGACGATTGTGGAAAGCAGGATGATCGTGCCGGCCTTTTTGATGAAGGACCAGCCACGCTCCCACATGGAACGCAGCACGTTGCCGAGCGTCGGCCAGTGATAGGCCGGCAGCTCCATGACGAACGGTGCGGGATCGCCGGAGAACATCTTTGTCTTTTTCAGCATAATACCGGAGATGATAATCGCCGCCATGCCGATGAAATATGCGCTGGTGGAAATCCATGCGGAACCGCCGAAGATGGCGCCCGCCACCATGGCGATGAACGGCACCTTCGCGCCGCAGGGGATGAAGGTTGTGGTCATGATCGTCATACGGCGGTCACGCTCGTTTTCAATGGTGCGCGACGCCATGATGCCCGGCACGCCGCAGCCGACGCCGATGAGCATCGGGATGAAGGATTTGCCGGAAAGACCGAAGCGGCGGAAAATACGGTCGAGCACGAAAGCGATACGCGCCATATAACCGCACGCTTCCAGGAAAGCGAGCATCAGGAAGAGCACAAGCATCTGCGGCACAAAGCCGAGCACGGCGCCCACACCGGCGACGATACCGTCAAGGATCAGGCCGTTCACCCATTCGGCGGCGTTCAGCTTTTCCAAGAGATTTCCCACAAGCACCGGCACACCCGGCACCCAAACGCCGTAGTCCGCCGGATCCGGCGCTTCAAAGCCGTTTTCGCCGAGATAGGCCGCAGCGTCCGTATAGGTCATGGCGACGGTCTCTTCCTCGTCTGCGTCTTCGGGAATTTCGTTGTAATATGCGGTCAGCGTGGAAACTTCAAGCGTCTCCTCGTCTTCCACATCGACCTCGGCGGTCATTGCCGTGGGAACAAACGCGGCAAGCGCTGCTTTTGCGGTTTCCTCGTCAAAATCTTCCGCTTCCGTATCAAGGCCGGTGAACGCCTCGGCAGCCTGCATGGCGGCGGTGTAATCGTCTGCAACCTCTTCATAAGCGCTGCTGCCGATGCCGAACAGGTGCCAGCCGTCGCCGAACAGTCCGTCGTTTGCCCAGTCGGTTGCCGGTGCGCCGACGCCGACCATGGCGATCCAATAGACCGCGAACATGATCACGGCGAAGATCGGCAAACCCAGCCAGCGGTTTGTGACCACGCGGTCGATCTTGTCCGATGTAGACAGCTTGCCCGCGCCCGCTTTTTTATAGCAGGCCTTGATGACCTTGCCGATATAGATGTAACGCTCGTTGGTGATGATGGACTCCGCGTCGTCGTCCAGCTCCTCCTCTGCGGCTTTGATATCCGCGAGGATGTGCGTCATGGTGCTTTCGGGGATGTTGAGCTGTTCCAGCACCTTGTCGTCCTGCTCGAAGATCTTGATGGAATACCAGCGCTGCTGCTCTTCCGGCAGTCCGTGCACGGCCGCTTCTTCGATATGGGCAAGCGCGTGCTCCACAACGCCGGAGAAGGTGTGCATCGGCACGGTCTTTCCGCTTTTTGCCGCTTCAATCGCCGCTTGCGCAGCCTCGGTGACGCCGGTGTTTTTCAGCGCGGAAATTTCAACGACCTTGCAGCCGAGCTGACGCGACAGTTCGGCGATGTTGATCTTGTCGCCGTTTTTGCGCACAACGTCCATCATGTTGATGGCGACCACAACGGGGATGCCGAGCTCGGTGAGCTGGGTGGTCAAATAGAGGTTGCGCTCCAGGTTTGTGCCATCCACGATGTTCAAAATCGCGTCCGGGCGCTCGCCGATCAGATAGTTACGCGCAACAACTTCTTCCAGGGTATACGGGGAAAGCGAATAGATGCCCGGCAGGTCGGTGATGACCACATCCGGCTGCTTTTTCAGCTTGCCTTCCTTTTTTTCAACGGTAACGCCCGGCCAGTTTCCAACGAACTGATTGGAACCGGTGAGCGCGTTGAACAGCGTTGTTTTGCCGCTGTTCGGGTTGCCCGCAAGGGCGATTCTCAAATTCATAGCAATGGTCCTTTCTTTGAGGACAGTGTCCCTGTTCTTTGTTTGGTTCTGGTAAATCAGCGAACCTCGATCATTTCGGCGTCCGCCTTGCGCAGCGAAAGCTCATAACCGCGCACGGTCACCTCAATCGGGTCGCCGAGGGGCGCAACTTTACGCACAAAAACCTCAACGCCCTTGGTGATGCCCATATCCATGATGCGGCGTTTGACAGCGCCCTCACCGTGGAGCTTCACCACCGTGCAGGTGGAGCCGATCGGAATTTCTTTGAGTGTTTTCAATTCTATTTGCCTCCTTTCAACTGAAAAGCTGATTTGTTATACCATGATTTTCTGCGCCATTCCGGCGTCGATGGCAACACGTGAATCCTTGACGTTCACGATCACGTTGCCGCCGAACTGCGAAACGACGCTGACAGAAGCGCCCACAACAAAGCCGAGGTCCGCAAGGTGCTGCTTGACTTCCGGTTTGCCGCCGATGCGCTTGATGATGCTCTCTTCCCCCGCGTTGGTCAAAGTCAACGGGATCATAGACTTCCCTCCCCTTTACGATTAGCCCTGGCTAATCGTATGTCGAAAAAAATAATTAGCCATCGCTAACATCTCAATGCTATTATAGTGCGCTTACCGCCGTTTGTCAAGCATTTATGTAAAAAAACAATGAGTTTTTTGCATTGACGCAAATTGAATCTTGCCTTTTTTGAATCCCTGTGCTATGATGAGAGTAGAAAAAGGTCAAAGGAGGATCCTTATGAAAAAAGCAAAGCTCTTTTTCTCGTTGATGCTGTGTGTGCTGCTGCTGGTTTCCACTGCCGCACCCGCATTTGCCGTTCCAAAAAGCGGCAGAGATGTGCCGAACATTCATGTACGCGGCATGGCCGGCGACCTTGTGAACGCGCAGGGCGAAGTGATCAGTGACCGCGCCTTTCCCGAAGGCGGCCTTGCCGGCATGGTCAAGGACTGCATGCCCTCATTTTTGAACGCGCTGAAAAAGAACGATCAGGCGTCGTGGGACGCCTATCGCGCAAAGCTCTTTCCGGCGGTGAAATCCTGCTTCGGCGATATGTGGCTGGACAACAACGGCGAAGCGTCCGACGGCTCCGATCAACTGGTCAGTTGGCGAAAGGAACCCATGACCGACAACCGCGGCGCAAACGGCTACGGTTTTGACAGCTATCGCTTTCTCTATGACTGGCGGCTTGACCCGTTTGCAATCGCCGATGAGCTGAACGAATATGTGCAGCAGATCAAAGCCGTCACCGGCAGCGACAAGGTCAACATCAACGCCCGGTGCGAAGGCACGAACGTGCTGCTGGCATACTTTGCGAAATACGGCTATGCCGACGTGAACTGCGCCGAATTTTACACTTCGGCCTCCAAGGGCTCCGAGCTTGCCGACGCGCTGTTTTCCGGCCATATCCACATCGACGGCGACGCGCTGGTGCGCTATAAGGACGCAAATCTCACAATCGACGATGAACTGACAAACGAGCTTGTGAACGCGCTGATCGAATTTTCGGGCGACACGCTGCTGCTGGACGTTGCGGCGTTTTCGATGGATCTGCTGTTCATGAAGCTCTATGACGAGGTCATTGCGCCGCTTGTGCTGGAAACCTACGGCACCTTCCCCTCCTTCTGGGCGATGGTGTCCGAAGAGGACTACCCTGCCGCGCGCAGAAACATCTTCAAGGGCAAAGAGGACGCCTACGCCGGGCTGATCGAAAAGATTGAACACTACGACAAGGATGTCCGTCAGCACATGGACGAGCTGATGAAAGGCGCAAAGGAAGCGGGCGTGAAGGTTGCGGTCTTTGCGAAATACGGCGATTATCTGATTCCGCCGGTCACCGAAAACGCCAACGAGCTCAGCGACGACACGCTGCTGCTTTCCAAAGCCTCCTTCGGCGCAACAACGGCAAAATACGGCAGCGTGCTGCCGCAGGCCGTGCTGGACAGAGCCGCCGCGAACGGCACGGAAAAATACATCTCCCCCGACAGGATGGTGGACGCTTCCACCTGTTTGTTTCCGGACACGACCTGGTTTTTCTGGGGCTGCCCGCATGAAGACTTTCCCGATTACATCTTCGACGCCATGGCAAAGTTTTACTATGCCGACGGCGACATGACCGTGTTCAGCGACCCCACTTTCCCGCAATATCTGATTGCACATCCGGACCCTGACGACGGCGAACGCGGCACGCTGGAGCCGATGAACGCGGAAAACGCGCCGAATCTTGTGACAGAAAAGCGCAATTTGCGCACCGTGGACTGGAAGGACATGATCCTGCGATTGCTCAAAGCTGTTTGGGCGTTCCTTTCCAACTGGCTGAAAAACAGATAAAATGCAATGTAACAAAGAGCGCTTTTCGTTCGGAACAGACCGACGAAAAGCGCTTTTCTTATTTTTTTTGAACGATCTCCTCCGCTGCGGAAGCCGACCGGATACGCTCTTTGAGAGAAAGCAGCGTTTTCCCCTTGAGCGCCAGCTCCGTGTCGTTCATCTCATTCAGATAATACATCGTAAACAGCCGCAGCGCATAGGCGATATAGTAATACAGCAGGGCTGTGCTTCGATGGTTGATGGGAATTTGCAGCTCGTGCATGCGATGCTTCAGCATACGGACGAGATAAGCAAAGGTGGCGGGCATCAGATAGGAGATGCCGCCGTTGATAAAGATGTGCCGGATGCCCTCAAGCGGAAAACCGCGCATCTCTTTGCGGAAGGTTTGCAGATTTTGTTGTGTAAGCTCTTCGGGATGGTCAAGAAAATGAGAAAAGGCGGAAACACAGACGAGCGCCATGTTTTCCATCACCTTGGCACAATAATCCGTCGCGTCCTTGAAATGCAAATAAAACGTCGCGCGCACATAACCCGCCGCTTCGCAGAATTCCGTAATGCTGATATCAAACAGACTGCGCTCGGTAGAGATCAGCTTGAGCGCCGCAAGGCCGAAAGTATAATAGGTTTGTGTTTCGCCGCCGTAACGGTGTTCAAACTGCTGCGCCACGTTTTCAATGAACGAAAGAGAAATGTCATAGGTTGGCAGATTCCGATCCGGAAACACATCCGGCGCAAGCGCGTCAATCGGAATCAGGCCGAACCAGGTGGAAAACAGCTCGGGAACAATCTGCAGATTATCCTTCACGCTGAATGACACCTGCTCTTCTGTTGAAAGCGAAGCGGAAAGCTGTGTAAACAGCGCACGCGCAACCTCATAAAGCAGCGTGCGGTTGTTCACATGGTGCGAGAGCAAAAACAGCGTTGAAAACCGCTCTTTCATCACGCGCCAGAGCGTGTCGGCGTATGCAAGCATGGTTTCCGGCGTTTTTTCGGCGGGAATTTCAATGGCCAGAAAGCGATCCAACTCATCCTTGCAGCAATCCTCATACAGCGCGTCGATGTTCGGATAAAGCTTATAAAAGGTACCGCGATTCACGCCGGCGGCCTTTGCAAGCGCCGTGATGGAAACCTTGTGGTAATCGCTCACACCCAAAAGCGTTTTTCCAAACAGCGCGTTTGCTTTTTTCGGCAGCGTGAGCATCAGCTTCGGATCATAAAAGCTGCAATAGGTTTTGAAATGCACATTTAGAATTTGTCCAATGCGCAAGCTGAACGCGATCTCCTGTTTTGTCGGGCGCATATTGCTAAGTGCGGACAAAAACGCTTCTTTGATCCGCTCCTTCGCGGAGGCTTGTTGCATTTCCATGAGGTCTCCTTTCAACGTTACCTTTATTTCAGTGCGCACACAAAGCGGATCACGCCGTTTTTCCAGTTGGCGCTGATCGTGCCGCGATACTGCTTGCAGATGCTTTCGGCAATGGAAAGACCGATGCCGTAGCCGCCGCGGTCAATGTTGTGCGACTTGTCTTCACGATAAAAGCGGTCAAAAAAGTGGCTGCAATCCACACCGGCGCCGTCGGCGTAATCGTTGGACACGGTGAGCAGCATGCCCTTTCCGTTTTTGAGCGTGTCCAGCGCAACGTGCACGCGGCCGTTTTCGTCGCAGTATTTGATGGCGTTGTCGATCAAAAGCGTTGTGAGCTGGCGGATTTTGCTTTCGTCCGCCTTGATGTGCACCGGGGATTTGATGGCGCGCTCAATCGTGACGCCGCGGCCGGCGGCCAGCGGCTCGTATGGGTCGAGCGATTCGGCAACGCAGACGGAGGCGTCGATCTCCGTCAGCTCCGTGCGGTCCTCCTGCTCCTGCGAGCGCGTGATCATCACGAGGTTCTGGATCATGCCGTTCAGGTGATCGACCTGCTTGAGCGTGGAGGCTGTCCATTCATTTTCGCCCCCGGTCAGCTCAAGCATCTCCGTGTTGGCGCGAATGACGGCAAGGGGCGTTTTCAGCTCGTGGCTGGCGTTTGTGATGAACCGCTTTTGCCGCGCGCTGTTTTCAATTTCGGGGCGGATTGCCCGCGCGGAAAGGCGGCGCACCAAAAAGAACATCACGATCAGACCGAACAGACCGAGCAAAATGGTCAGCAGCATGGTGCGCAGCGCGTTGTAGATGATGACTGAGCCGTCAAGGAACGCGAGCACGATCTGGTTGTTTTCCAGCACGGCACGCTTGTAATAATAGCCGGCGTACTGCCCGCTTTTTGCGCTTTTTTCCAGCAACAGCGGCGCATATTCCTTGACGAGCGCAGTCTCGTCGCTCTTTGCGCTGTTGCTGATGAGCTTGCGCAGCTTGCCGTCGCTGTCAAAGCGCAGAATGAAAAAGGTGTTGCCGCCGTAGTTCGGCGAGATGATTTCGGAAAAGGAAAACGCGCGTGATTGCGAGTTTTGTTCCACCTTTTCGCCGTCGATCAGCCGATCCAGCGTGTCGTCCACCGAGACGCGGGAGATCAGATACGATCCCACGTTGACCGTGAAGCCGATGAACAGCATCACAAGGAAGATCGACAGCATGGAGATGACGATGAACTTGCGGCGAAGCTGACGGATTTCACGGGTATTCATGCCGTGCCCTCCTTTTTGCAAAGCCGAAACGCGCCGCCGCGTTCGCCGTCAATGGTGACGGGTGAGCCGACCGATTGCAGCTTTCCCTTGAGATAGGAGATGTAAAGCCAAACCGTGTCCGCCTGCGCTTCGCGTTCGCCGTGCCAGACGTGTTCCAGCAGGAATTCACTCGTCAGCGCAAGGTCGGCGTTCGCCATCAGCGTTTTCATCAGCTCGAACTCTTTGATGGAAAGGCGCACGGAATTGCGCGCGATGAGCACCAGCCCGTCCGGGTCGAGCGTGACATCGGCAAATTGCAGCGCACTGTCCTCATAGACGTCGTGGCGGCGAATCATCGAACGCACACGCGCGAGCAGCTCTTTGATTGCAAAGGGCTTTGGCAGATAATCGTCCGCGCCGGCGTCGAGTCCGGCCACGCGGTCGTCGATCTCCGCTTTGGCAGTCAGCAGCATCACAGGCGTGCGGATATGGCGTTCCCGCAGCTCCCGCAGCACCTGCAGGCCGTCTTTTTTCGGCATCATGATATCGAGGATGATGCCGTCGTAGCTTTCGCTTTTCAAAAACGCAAGCGCCTGTTCGCCGTCGAACGCCTTATCCACAGCATAGCCCTGCAGCTCCAGCGCCGCACTCACGGCACGGTTCAGATCGGCGGTGTCTTCCGCAAGCAAAAGTTTCATTGGGTGTTCCTCCCGTCAAAGATCATATCTTTCAGCGTCTGCATGGAAACGTCGGTAGAGGCCAGCTCCTCCGCGCAGCGTTTCAGCTCGGCAACCAGCAGCGCCGTGTTCCCGTCCACGCTCTTTTTATATTTCAAATGGTGCTCCAGCGCCGCCCAGGTATCCATGGAGATCGTGCGAAGCTGGATTTCGGCAAACAAACCGTTTTCCGATTGCAAAATCATGTGATAGCTGCGGTAGCCGTTCGGCTTTGCGGCGCGGATATAGTCCTTTTCGTTGACAACGGTATATCCCGGCAGCGTGCGCAGTCGTTCGGCGATTTCATACACATCGTTCAAAAACGCGCACACCACGCGCAGGCCGATCGCGTCATGGATCACCGCAAGCGCGCTGTGGGTGGTTTCCGGCAAATTGTCGCGGCGGCATTTTTCGCGCATGGACTCCTCCGATTTGATGCGTGCAAGGCAGTGCTCCACCGGGTCAAGGCCGTTTTTCTCGCGCATCTGCGTGCGCAGCGCCTCCACCTGTGCAGAAAGATCTTCGAGTACGCCCTGCATTTCCGGCAGCCGATCGGCATATATGCTTTCCATGGTTTTTTCCTCCCGCCGTTTTTCGATTATTTTATCTTTTCAACTTTAATCTTAAAATAGAAGGAAGAAAAAGTCAAGGCAAAACACAGAAATTTCCGAACCACTTGACGGTTTGGCGGAAATCATGTAAAATAAAGGTACAAGCTGATTCACGCACAGTACCCGGACAAAGGAGTTTTGAACGATGGAAAATGTATTTTCCGGCGAGATTCTGAACATCACGCCGTTTAAAAAAGGATTTGTGTTTGCCGCAAAAAAGCCGACATCCGACGGAAGGCTCGTTGCGCAGTTTTACGGCTATGACGCGGTCAACGACGCGTTTGTGCATATCAAAAAGAGCGTCTATCTCAAGGTCAAATTCGGCTTTGAATATGAGGACATTGCCGCACAGCTCGGTGATTATGTTTCCTGCGACGTCGGTGTGCTCGGCGACGGCAAGATCATGGCGGTCTTTCCCGGCGGCGAATATCACATCTTCAACACCGACGGTTCGCTGAACGTCTCTTCGCTTTTGACCTATCACGGCTCGCCCGTCTGCGACATCGCCGTGGACGGCGCATACATCTGGTGTGTGGTGCCGAACGAAAACTGCGTGGTCAAATACGCGCCGCGGGAAGGACGCATTCTGCTGCGTGTGGGCGGCGGCGAAACCACAGCGTTTGAGCGCCCCGGCGCGCTGACGCTCATCGGCAACACGCTGTACATCTGCAATCAGGGCTCCTACAAGGTGCGCACGCTGAACATTCAGACCAACACCGTGCGCGATTACCGTGTGTTTGAGGAGAAGGTCTATAAATATCTCAACATCGGTGCAAAAGAATTCGTCTGGCTGAAAAGCGGACTGTATCAGTTGGATTAAGGAGGCAGTTCTATGAAGTTCAAAAAAGCGTTTGTTGTATTCTGGATCCTTTTTGCCGCAGTGTTTGCGGTGCTGCTGGAGCTCGGAAAGAACACGCTGTTCGGCTGGCTGCTTTGCGCTGTGCTGTTCGTATTGTTTTTCCTGCTGCACGGCAAGGTGCTTTCGCAAAAGAAAGCGATCGTGCGCCTTTTGACCTGGGTGCTGTTCACCCTGCTGCTTTTTGGCACATTCCGCATCAGCGCACCGCCGGAAAAGCAGCTTCCCGCCGTGGAGGGCAAGCATCCGGCTGAAACGCAGATTGTCACCGTCAAGGAAGGCCAACTGCGCGGTGTGAAAAACGAAGACGAAAGCGTGGAAGTATTCGCCGGAATTCCCTATGCCAAGCCGCCGGTCGGTGAGCTGCGCTGGAAAGCGCCGCAGGCCGCGGAAAAATGGGACGGAGTTCGCGTGTGCGACACGTTTGCGCCGATGAGTATGCAGACGCGCACCAGCCCGATCATGGACACGCTCACGCAGCTTGTGGGCTTTCACCGTTTTGCCATCACGCCCAAGGATAACTTTGTCGGCGCGATGAGCGAGGATTCTTTGTATCTGAATATCTGGCGTCCGGCCAATGTGACGGAAAACACGCCGGTGCTCTTCTTCATCCACGGCGGTTCGCTCACAAGCGGTCAGACCTTCGCCGGTGAATATAACGGCGAATCGCTTGCAAAAAAGGGCGTGGTCGTTGTCAACTGCGCCTACCGTCTGGGCGTGTTCGGTTATTTTGCAAGCCCTGAGCTTGCGCACGAGGACGAAAACGGCACCACCGGCAACTACGGTCTGCTCGATCAGATCGCGGCGCTGCGGTGGGTGCATGACAACATTGCCGCGTTCGGCGGCGACCCGAAGAACATCACGATTGCCGGTGAATCCGCCGGCTCGTCGAGCGTGAACGCCATCTGCGTTTCTCCGCTGGCAAAGGGACTGTTCAAACGCGCCATTGCCGAAAGCAGCGGTATCGCCGCCCGTGTGCCCTATCACACATTCCGCACGATGGAAAGCGCGGCGAAGATGGGCAAGCAGATCATGGAAGAATTTGGCGCAGAAACGATCGAAGATCTGCGTGCGGTGCCGGCGGAAAAGCTGGTCAACACGCAGTATACCAACAGCGCCATGACGGTGGACGGCTATTCCATCATCGAGCAGCCGTTTTACACCTATTTGAAGAAGGAAAATAACGAAGAAGCCCTGCTCAACGGCTTTAACGCCCACGAGTGCGACGTGTTTACTTTTTCACAAAAAGTAAACAGCGAAGACTATGAGGACGCGATCTCCGAGGTCGTCGGCAGCCATGCAGCGGACGTTGCCGCGCTTTATCCGCCAACGCCGCAGGACAAGGCGTATTCTCTGGCGCTTGTGGAGGCCGGCGGCGACGCCAAGGGCAGCTTTAACAAGGTTGTGTCCGCCGCCTGGTTCAGCTACAGCCACTATGTATGGTCAAACGATGTTGCCAATGAAAACAAAGATGTGTATCTCTATTACTTCACCAAGGACAACGGCAGTCTCGGCAGCAACCACGCCGGCGAGATGCCCTATGCCTACGGCAATCTGCACCGCCACGCAAAGCTCTATGACGAAACGGACTTTGCGCTTTCGGAAACGATGCAGCAGTACTGGGTGAACTTTGCAAAAACCGGCGACCCCAACGGCGACGGGCTGCCGACCTGGCCGCGCTTCAACGACGACCGCACAAAAGTGCTGGAGCTCGGCGCAACCGTTGCGCCCACCACGCTGCCGGATCAAAAGCTCTTTGAAATTCTCGACACCTATCAGATGGAGAAGAGCGACGAGTGATTTCAGGGAGCAGAGGTCAGGTTACAGGGAACAGGGAACAGATTGCAGGGAACAGGTGACAGGGGTCAGGGATCAGGAAAAGTCCTGAACTTTTTCGCTTCGGACTCCCCATAATGAAATGAATCATGATAAAACAAGGTTGCACCCAAGCAGATGCAACCTTGTTTTTTTTGATTATTCCGGGAAATAAAACGGGTGGAAATATTCAAAAGCACTTAACAACTTAGTCCCTTATACTAAACACTAATTAAAAACAGACAACAACCAATTTCTACCCGTGATGCTTTTTATCGTATCTTTTGTCAGGTTTTGTATCGTCTCACACAGTCTGTCTACAACCTTATCAAGCGATGCAAAGATTTCATTCCTAAA
>JAFTCX010000029.1 GCA_017454485.1 Clostridia bacterium
CAGCGGAGGGGTGGGAGATCGATCTTCACGCCAACCCTGCGGTGTTTGCTCTCATCGGGCAGATTCAGGACGAGACGCACCGCTTCGCCATCACGTTCCACCATGAAAGTCACAGCAAATCGACCATGCACTCGGCGCTGGACGACATTCCCGGCGTCGGCAAGACCCGCAAGGCGGCGCTTTTGAAAGCGTTCCGAAGCGTGAAAGCCATCCGCGAGGCAGACATGGAGACGCTGGAAAAGGTGGTGCCAAAGAACACGGCAAAAGCCGTGTGGGAGCATTTTCATTTGGAGAAAACAGAAGATCAATAGAAAACCGGCTGCAACCGCAGCCGGTTTTTTATAATTACGCCGTTATGCAACGATTTGTATATTTTTGACAAAAACGTGCGATGCATTGCGTCAAATTATAGAATAAAAGCCAAACCCCTGTCGGAAAAAGTTTGAAAAAACCGGCAAAATGCCGGATTTGATTGACATAACTCAAAAAGCGTAACTTGACAAATTGATTGGAGTGGGCTATACTGCGAAACATTCAAAAAGTTACAATTTGTAACCACTGATTACAGCCTTGTAACTTTTCAGTAAGCGGCGCTTGACTGCGCCGATCTAAAGGAGACAAAATCTGATGATAGAACGACAGCAACCCAGGTCCCACTCGTGGACGCGACGATGGTGGCAGGCGGCGTTTGTGCTGCTTTTGATGGCGACTTTTGTATTCGGCATTGTGCCGGAGGCGAGCGCGGCGGCGCTCTATCTGCTGACGGACGGCATCACCACCGTCGTCACCGGCACAGATCGTGTGGACAGCAGCCGGATTTTGCTTGCCGGCGCAGCAGAGGGCAGCACAGACGTTATTCTGGAATCCGGGAAAAAGGTGACGATCCGTCATAACGGGGCGGAGCAGTATGCCACCAGCCGCAGCGGAGAACACGTCAGCGAGCTGCTGCAGCGCGAGGGCGTCAGCATCGGCCCGCTGGAGATGGTTCGCGTGAACCTTGCGAACAGCGATATCCTTCTTGAGATCGATTCCGACTTCACCTACTATGAAACAGCTGTCGAGGCCGCGGCCTTCCAGACGGTACAGAACACGGACTACACGCTGCCCAAGGGCGAGACGAAGGTCACGCAGCAGGGCGTTGACGGATTTGCGGATGTGACCTATGAGGTCGTGTACGCCGACGGCGCGCTGGTTTCCCGCCAGGCGGTAGCAGTTTCCGGGAGCACGGCGGTGAACGAGATCGTCAGCGTCGGCACGCTGGTCAAAGAAGCGCAACCGGGTGACGTGATTGCAGAGGTCGTCCGGAACAACGACGGCAGCGGTTATCTCATTATGAAATCCGGCGACTCGCTTCACTTTACCGGTTCGATGGATGTTAAGTGTACGGCCTACACCGCCGGCGAGAGCCGAGTCGGAACGATTACCGCCACAGGTACGACGGTGCATGTCGGCGTCGTCGCGGTGGACAGGAGCGTTATCCCGCTGGGTACTACAATGTTTGTTACCACGGCGGACGGCTCCTACACCTATGGCATGGGTCATGCCGAGGACACAGGCGTGCGCGGCAAAGTAGTGGACCTCTATATGAACAGCCGCAGCGAGTGCATCCAGTTTGGCCGCCGCAGCAGCGTGGTTTATTTCCTCGACGATTGATTTTCCACAGACTGAAACAACCGAACGCCATGCTTGAGTCTTTCAAGCATGGCGTTCGGTGTTTTAATTTTTAATAGATTCAACAAAGGCGTTGTCTTTCGGACTTTTGCGCCGCTGCAAAAGCATTGAGCCGCCTGCATACAAAAGAAAGAGACCGAAGGGCTTGCGCAGCACCATTATGTCAACTGAAGATGATATGACCGCGGCGGCAAGGGCGAAAAGAGTGCCCATCGGTGCGGCGGCTTTGAACACCGCGGCGTCGAGATATCCGTTTTTGCGGTGGTACAGCAGCGACACGGCGGCGGTGGGGAGAAAGTAAAGCAGATTGATGCCCTGCGCCGCGGCCTGGTCGACGCCGAGAAACAGCGTCATGCACAACAGAAGCAGAGTCCCGCCGCCAACGCCCCACGCGGACAAAATGCCTGTTGCAATGCCCAGCAGGAAGGGGAGCAGCCATTCTTTCACGTCAGATACCTCCATGCCCCGTAGAGCAGAAAGAGCGCAAAGATGCGCCGCAGCCAGATGTTGGGCACGCTGCG
>JAFTCX010000030.1 GCA_017454485.1 Clostridia bacterium
CAGGAATGGCTCGGTCACAGCGATATTTCGACCACGTCGAACATCTATACGCACCTGGATTACTCCGCAAAGATCGATTCCGCGAACGCGATCCTCGGGCTGCTGAGCTGAGCCAACGGACATACTGATGTCCTCCAAATGTCCTTCCGGAGCGCGTAAAGCCTTGCAAATAAAGGGCTTGCGGGTTGCCGAACATCCAAAACCGTGTCCTCCGAGGCCGATTTTGATGCGGATTTGGAAAAATAAAACCGGCTGAAAAACAGGGATAAAAATGGCGAAACCCCTTGAAAATCAAGGGGTTTCGTGGTGCCGGAAGCGGGGGTCGAACCCGCACGGTGTCACCACCACTGGATTTTGAGTCCAGCACGTCTGCCAATTCCATCATTCCGGCAAAGATTCAGTTGTGATTTTTCTCAAAAAACGCCCTTCTGGAAATCGGAGGACATTTTGGAGGACATTGGCCGTTTTTCGGCGAAATCCCGTTCGTCAAAACGCCGAAATATAAGGGGTTTCGGCGTTTTGCACGAGATTTGGAAAAACGGATTTTGAGTCCAGCACGTCTGCCAATTCCATCATTCCGGCATTTTCGGGGCGTAATTGTTGAAAGAGCCGCCCACGAGACTCTTGCGGTGCCCGGAATTGTCTGCACCTTGGTGCGACGCACAATTCCGACCGCTGCGCCATTGCCGCTTTGCTGCATCGTCCACCGGACGCGCTGCAGCGGCAATGCTGCCAATTCCATCATTCCGGTGCATATGGGGCTTGAAAGAAGCTCCTTTGCTTTCGCACTCAGATTGCGCGCGTCACTTTTCCGGAACGCAGGCAGCGGGTGCACGCATAAACGCGCTTCGGAGAACCGTTAACGATCGCTTTTACACGCTTCACGTTGGGCTTCCAGGTTCTGTTGGAACGTCTGTGTGAGTGGGAAACCTTAATGCCGAAGGCAACATCTTTGCCGCAAAATTCGCACTTTGCCATCTTCAGCACCTCCTTCAAATAATTTCGGTTTACTAAGCTTAAATATTTTAGCAGATGTCTCGCAAAAAAGCAAGGGATTTTGCAAAAAAAGTTTATTTTTCAAAAAAAGTGAACGATCACTCAACGCCGCTTTTGCAAAAATCAGCGTTTCAGGCAGAAAAACGGCACAAAATTTGTTGAAAATGTGCAGAAACGGCACGAACATTTTTTATTTTTCATTAACATTTTCTTCACCATTTTTCCAATACTCAGGCGTATAATGACCTTGTTCTGAAATTATCCAAAGATTGGAGGAGTTATTTATGAAGATCAAAAAGCTGTTGGCGCTGTGTTTGAGCCTGTTGACACTACTGTCACTGTTCGCACTGCCGGGCTTTGCCGCAGAAGGCGAACAAACAAACAAGCCTCCGCAAGAGCTCAAAATCACAGTCGGGGTGCTTTCGTACTCGATCAACGACTTCGGCAACGCGCAGCTCGACGCGTGCGACCCGTCTGCGAGCGGCACGGTCGTTGTGCCGTCCACGGTGGAGATCGACGAACAGAAATATAATGTCCGCATGATTTCCAACGGCGCATTTTCCGGCTGTGCATATATTCAGCGCATCACCATCAGCGAAGGGATCACACAGATCGGCAACAAGGCGTTTGAAAACTGCACCGCGCTGGAAACGCTCGACATCCCCCGTTCGCTCATGAGCTGCCAGTACGACGCGTTTGACGGCTGCAACGCGGTCACGGTCAACGGTTACTCGGAGAACTACCAGTTCTGGGCGGTGACGGGTTTTTCAAAGAACATCACGTTCAACCGTCTCGACACGAACCTGAAGCCGGCGGATAACGAAAAGACGAACGCGCTGATCTCATTTTTGAGAACTATCCTGTCGTATTTCCTTTCCCTGTTCGGCATCAAATTTTAAACAGCAAGGCAATCGGTCGCATTCCGGTGCGGCCTTTTTCTTTGAATATTATTTTTGGAGGTCTTTCTCATGAAAAAAACAATCACAATTCTTCTCGCCCTCGTGCTCTGTCTGTCGCTGTTTGCGGCCTGCGGAACATCCAAGCCGACCGGCAATACGGATGACAGCGCCGTTCCGGTGGATGACAGCACGCAAAACCCCGTGATGAACTATGTCGGCGATTACATGAACGACCGCTGCTCCATGACGCTGCAAGCGGACGGCGCGCTCGGCGCAAAGGTCACCGCCTACTGGGGCGACACCGCAAAGGACGGCTTTCAGTGGGAGCTGACCGGCACGTTTGACGAGGCCAACATGCGCATCAATTACACCGATGCGGTCAAAAAGAGCGTGACCTACACCGATGTGGACGTGTTCCAGGTCAATGACATCCTGTTTGAAAACGGCAAGGGCTACATTCAGATCAACACCGACGGCACCCTGACCTGGTTTGACGAGCAGGATGAAAATATGTCCTTTGAGCCGCTGGAATTCAAAGCGCCGGAGCTTGATACCAACACCACAGCAGCGGCTGACGCCACCGATGCAACCGCCACCGGCGAAGCTGCCGACACCACCGCTGCGCCCGCATCCACCTCTGCTGCCGATGCGCAGGAAACCCGCAAGCTGGCGGACTTCGCAGGCACCTATCAGTCTGACCGCTGCAGCATTGTTGTAAAAGACGCCGGCAACGGCAACGCAACGATCGAAGTTTCCTGGGGCAGCTCCGCCACCGAAACTGCCGAATGGACCATGAGCGGCGCCTTTGACGGCGACACCATGCGCATCAACTATTCCGACGGTGTGAAAAAGGTGACAACCTACGCCGAAGACGGCAGCATTGTTGAATCCAAGACCGCATATGAAAACGGCGTGGGCCGCATCCAGTTTTACGGCGACGGCACCATGGCGTGGCAGGATGAGCAGGAAGCGGATCAACTGATCGGTATGGTGTTCGACAAACTGCCGGCCGACGGTCAATAAGCAGACGATAAAAACCGCTGTGGGAAACCGCAGCGGTTTTTTATGTGCCATAGGGAATTAGTACCCGCTGATTAACTCGGATATGCAAATCTTGACGGTAAATTTTCCGTCATTTTGCACAGAAATCGCTTGCAAACCGTCAGGTTTGCTGCGCGATTTCTGTTGCATCTGACGAGAAATTTCCTCGCCAATCTTCACACACCGAGTTAATCAGCGGGTACATAAGCACTGTTCAATTTGATTTATAAGCATTTGCAAAATGAATATTCTTTATTAATAATGTGACGTTATCCAATATCGGGATCGACCTTTCAAATAGTCGATGACTGCTGCAAGCAAAATGTAAAAGATAAACAACGGCATGACTTCATAAACTCCTTCAACATGAAACTTTGCTCCACCGGGGACAAGGAAACTGTGTGCCCAAACAGAAAAAGCAGTCAGTCATCCCGCAGCTTATCTGTCTTTACTGCTTGCAAAAGCTCTGCGCGTGATGTATAATGATAAAAACCGGCGCTGCTGTCTGTGCTTTTATTTTCCGCAGCCGAAGGAACAGGAGGCTTCTTATGAAGAAAAAAGCATGGATCTCATTGTTTTTGGCCGTTGTCCTTTTCTTGACGGCAGCCTTGCTTGTCTTTTTCGGCCGCACAAAGCGAATGAGTGCAACACCGACCGCTGACGTGCAGGAGACATACGGCAATTCGGTTGCCGCCTTAGACGACTATGCGAATTACGGATTCCGTGAAGTGTTGTCAACGCCGCTTGCGGACGTATCCTTTGACAAAGCGGAAAGCTTGGACAACCTTTCCGGCGAAAGCGCCGGCCTTTCGAACAGTGCCGGCGCAAAGCTGGTCACCGGGCGCTTTGGCCTGCGCCGTGCTCTGGAATTTACAAAACCC
>JAFTCX010000031.1 GCA_017454485.1 Clostridia bacterium
AAGAGCCGCCATCAAAGCGTGGGTGCTGCGGCACGAACGCCTTGCCGTTCCGGCCGGTCTGCCCGATGAGATGCTGACACGCCGGGCGGGGGCCTTCGTCTCGCTGCACAAGAACGGTCAACTGCGCGGCTGCATCGGCACAATCATGGCGACGAAGAAAAGCATCGCGGAAGAGATCATTCAGAACGCCATCAGCGCCTGTGCACGCGACCCGCGTTTTTCTCCGGTCACTGCGGACGAACTCGCTACACTCGAAATCAGCGTAGATGTTCTAGGCGAACTGGAGCCCATCGAGTCCCCGGCGGAACTCGACGTAAAACGCTACGGCGTCGTTGTCAGCCACGGCGCAAAACGCGGCCTGCTGCTGCCGAATCTCGACGGTGTGGACACTGTAGAGGAGCAGATCGCCATTGCGCGGCAAAAGGGCGGCATCGGCAAAAACGAACCGTACAAACTGGAACGGTTTGAAGTCGTGCGTCATTATTAAAGGAGATGAAACAGATGGCAGTCTGCGGCGTATGCTTCCGACACTGCGAACTTGCGGAAGGCCAGATCGGCTTCTGCGGCGGCCGCATGGCCAAAAACGGTCGGATAGAAGCGTATAACTACAGCCGGATCACCGCTCTCGCGCTGGATCCCATTGAGAAAAAGCCGCTGGCTCGGTTCTTTCCCGGCAGCATGATCCTCTCCGTTGGCAGCTTTGGCTGCAACTTGCGCTGTCCGTTCTGCCAGAACTACGAGATATCGTGGTCCAAGCAGGCGAAAGCCTTTGCAGACACGGCGGAAACCGTCAGCCCGGAAGAACTGGTGGATCTCGCCCTGAAAACACGGCCAAAAGGAAACATCGGCCTCGCCTTCACCTACAACGAGCCGCTGATCGGCTATGAATTTGTGCGCGATACGGCGAAGCTTGCACACGCCGAGGGGCTGAAAAACGTCCTGGTCACAAACGGCACCGCCGATCTCTCAGTTTTGGAAGAACTGCGTCCGTATATCGACGCGATGAACATCGATCTCAAAGGCTTCACCGACCGCTACTATAGCGACGTCCTCGGCGGCGACCGGCAGCAGGTCATGGCGTTTATTGAGGCCGCGGTCAAGTTCTGCCATGTGGAGCTGACGACCCTGATCGTCCCGGGCGAGAACGACAGTGAAGAAGAAATGCGCGAACTGTCCCGGTGGGTCGGCGGACTGCGCCTTCCCGACGGAAGCAGCGTTCCGCTCCACATCTCCCGGTTCTTTCCCCGGTTCCATATGCAGGACCGGAAAGCAACGGACGTCCGCACAGTCTACCGTCTGGCGGAGGTCGCAAGGGAGCATCTGGAATACGTGTACACTGGAAACTGCTGAACCGCTTCTCCGGCGTGTAATATAGTTATTGGCACATCCGACGGGAATCGAACCTGAAGCACACACTTAGGAGCCGAGGTCCAACCCTATATTTGCTGTCCCTCGGAGTCCCGGAAAAGCCTTTATTTTCGCGGTTTTTCCGATGTTTTATCTGCAAGTTTTCCCTTCTGATTTTGTCTAATATTAAGCTGTTTTTTGCAGTCATGTTTGCAGCTTGTTAGCAGGCGATGAAAAAACGCTGCATGACAATTGTTCGGTTTTCACCGGATGTGTCAGTATAGTATCTATTTAATTGAAAAGAGTAACCGTATTTTAAAAAACAATATAACATTCATGAACACCCCTTGAAATTTTAGAATAAATCCATATAATAATAACAGAGAAAAAAGCTGCAGTTTTTTCACTCTGAAAAATTGTAAATTTTCTGCGAAAAGGGTTGACACGCGAATGTTCCTCTGCTATGCTCGACAGACAGACAGACAGGATAAGTCTATCCTTTTCGCGTATCATCTGAAATTCCGGCCGTAACGGAGCGTTTGCTTCGCTGCGGCCGTTTTTTATATTCATCAATGATCCTGTTCGCATAGACAGGAACAAAGGAGGTAAAACTATGCAAAAATCATTCATCCGAAAACCACTGAGTGTTCTGATGAGCCTGCTCATGCTGCTTTCCGTTTTCGGCGGCATGACGTCGGTGTCGGCGCAGGATGGCGTTTCCTACCTCTATTATGAGGATGAAGCGGCGGCGATTGCCGGAAGGGCTTCCACCGGCACGCAGAACTGCACCGAGGTTGCAGACACCGACACAGAGTGGAGCGATGGCTGGTACGTTGTGAACGGAGTGGTCACCATCAGTTCGCGCATTACCGTGATTGGTGAAGTCAACCTGATCCTCGCGGACGGTGCAACACTGAACGCTACCGCAGGCATTACTGTTACGGGTTCCAACATCCTCAACATCTACGGACAGACGGATGGAACCGGTACGCTGGTGGCAAAGAGTACCAATGGCGCCGGTATCGGCGGCAGCTCGTATGGCAACAGCGCCACGATCACCATCAACGGCGGCGTCGTTAACGCCACCGGAGGCAGGGTCGGCGCCGGCATCGGCTGTGGCCAGCAGGCTAACGTTGGCACGATCACCATCAACGGCGGCACTGTTACCGCTACCGGCGGCGACAGTGGCGGTGCAGGTATCGGCGGCGGCCAGCAGAACAGAGTCGGCGGGACGATCACCATCAACGGCGGCGACATTACCGCGACCGGAGGAACCATGGGAACTCCAGGTATCGGCGCCGGCCAAAGCGGTACTGCCGGCACAGTCACCATCAACGGCGGCACGATTACCGCTGTCTGCCCACTCATGGGTGGAGGTATTAGCGGTACCTTGACACTGGGCAACGTTACTGTTCTGGCAGGCGATAACGAAGACGGCGCGGTAGAAGTTGACAATGCAGGCTTTGTGGAAAGCCACACCCAGGCGTGGGTGCATATTGTACCGGGCCCCACGCACACCCATGAATACACCTACGCTGTCAGCGGCGCAACCATCACGGCCACCTGCGCAAACAGCGACGGCGGGCATGAGGGCGAGCTGACGGCTGCTCTGACAATTGCGCCTTCGGCTTCCGGCGGCGGAACTGCGGAACTGACCGGCGACGTAGACGCGTTCGGCGTGTCGAATGAAGACATTACTTATCAGACCAAGGACAGCACCGGCTGGAAAGACATTGCTGCTTCCGAAGTCACAAGCACCGGCTTTTATCGTGCCAACATCACGGTGGAAGGCAATACGGCTTCCGTGACCTATGGCGTCAACGCAATCACCAAGGGCGAAGGCGCGGAAAACGGCTGCGACTTTACCGTTCCCGTGGTTGCTTATGTCGGTGCGACAATCACCCCCGAGCTGACGCTTGCAACGGGCTATGAAGTGAAAACGATCACGGTCAAAGACGGCGACACAGACGTTTCCGATCTTGTTGGCGCAACGACCGAAGGCTTCACCATGCCCGATTACAATGTCACGGTGGACATTGCGTTCGGCCTTGCCGACTATGCGGTTACAGTGGATCCGACAACAAACGGCACGGTGACAGCAGATCTTGCAACCGCGCATTACGGCGATACCGTTACACTCACCGTTGCTCCCGCGGAAGGCTATGAACTGAACGCCCTCACCGTCAACGGCGACGCGGCAACCAAAGTGAACGACGCCACCTACACCTTCACGATGCCGGCTGAAAACGCCACGGTGGCTGCAGCCTTTGCCGCCATCGATTACACTGTGACGGCTGCTGCCTGTGAGGGCGGTACCGTTGCGGCAAGCGCAGAGACTGCGAACGTTGGCACGGAAATCACATTGAACGCTTCGCCCCTTGCAGGCTATGTGTTCGATGCATATTCCGTCACCAAAGCGGGCGGCGAAAGTGTGGCCGTTGCAGACGGCAAGTTCACGATGCCCGCGTCCGACGTCACCGTTGCCGCTTCGTTCCAAAAGCGCACGGTTCCGGTTCAGCTCAGCGTCACCGGCGCTGACGGCGAGGACTGCACCGCCGTTTTGCTGAACGAATCTTTGGAAGCGGTGGACGAAAGCTTTGCACAACAGATCGGCGATCGGTTCGTTCTGCGCGTAACAAGCGACGATAATTATGATTTTGGCATCGCATTCAGCACAGGCGACAATGCAAGCGCATCCATCCGGGGCTTTGAAGCAGAAGACTATGACAGCTATTTTGCAATCAATGGTCCCATTTCTCAGCAAACGAAACTGTTCTGGGTCACAATGCCGGGCGTGGACGCAGAGAACCTGACGATCTCTGTTGATTTCGCTAAGGCGCAGACATATACCATTCTTTATCAGCCGCCCACGGGTCAGACGCCGACTGAGGTTTGGTGCAAGGTTAGCATGACTGTTAAAGGCGTGCCGCAAACCATCAAATTTGAAATGAAACCCGACGCCAACATCAACGGCGAAACCGCGGTTTGGTCTGCCTATCTGACTTCCGCATTTGCGCCGACACAGATCACATTTGCCGCAACTGAAACAGAACTTTCAAACGACCTGACAGACATCACTTTTAAATCCTCCCTCGCAGAATCCGATTGGACAACGGCTGCAGACGACGGTCGGTTTATCGTCATCGGCGGAACTGCAAAAACAGCGGTTGCATCGTTTGTGACCGATGTGAAATCTTTGACGGTGTATGACAACGATACGGCAACGGTTACCCAAGCCCAGGAGGGCGACGGCGTTAGCTATCAGATCGCGGTTTGCACCACCGACACCGAAGGAAACGTCACAGCGGCCGGCTCTGTCACAGCACCGGCAGCACCCGTAAAAGAAGGCTTCAACTTCGTCGGCTGGAGAGGCTTTGCGTTCACGGCAATCGACGGAGAGGTCACTGAAAAAGTCTACAGTGCCGGCGAGAACGTCAGCATTCGTGAAAACACGATTCTCAACGCGGTTTGGGAACCGGCCAAGCTGGAAGTCAAACTGAACGACGGCACACAAAGCAAAACGGTGGAAGTCACTTACGGCGAAAAGCTGACTGCTCCCGAAGTACCCGCAAAAGCAGGCTATGCCTTCACTGGCTGGCTCGTTGCCGAAAACGTAACAGAGGACGGCGCGTCCTTCCAGAAAGGCTCCGCCTTTGATTTCGATACGCGCATCACCAACGATTTGACCCTGACAGCCGGGTGGAAGCATGTTCATTACTACACCTGCTATTCCATCGACACCTTTGCCGCGCTGGCAAGCTATCAGAGCTATGGAGAATATCTCCATGTCAAAATGTGCAGCTGCGGCGATGTGAAGCTGGAAGCGCACAGCTTTGACAGCAGCGGCAACTGCGCCTGCGGCTATGCGAAGCCCTCGCCGACAGTGACACTGAAGGTTTCCTACGGTTATTGGTCAGAGTTTGAACAGACGTTTACTGTGCGTGCCATCGAAGGCGACAGAACCGTTACAAAAGGTCAGGAAGCTTCCGTAATCGCACCGAACACCTGGGGCATTTTGAATTTCTATAAATGGGAGTACAGCACAGACGGCGGCGCAACCTGGAACACGGCGACAGCTTCCAAAATGATGTCCTTCACTACCACGAAGGACACGCAGCTTCGCGCACTCTACGTCAACCCGATTACAAAGCCGCAAATCGAACTGCAGGCCGGCTTAGCCGCGGTGAAGGGCGGTGACGGAAGATATTACTCCACTGTTCTTTACCGCCTGGATCACAAGCTGCCGGACGGTTATAAATGCCTTGACGCGCAAATCTGGATGGGCGACAATCAGTGCATTTCCTATTACGAGCTTGTGGAACAAAAAGAAGATCGTGCTACTCAAATTTACAACGCCATCACGAATCCGTTTGCGCTCGCGCTCAGCAAACTGGAAAAGGAAAAACCGCAGTATAAGATTGAAAAGCGCGAAGACAGTGTGTTGAATATTATGAGCGAGAAGACGCTGAGCGACTATATGATCCAATGGAAACCGATCAACATGGACTTTGATCCGATTTATTTGATCTCGGCATCCAAAACGAAAGGCGTGAGCGGCTCCCTGGATACCGTGTTTAAGGTAAATATGGCGCAAAAGAATAACGGCAACCATTGGATTTACGGCATGGGATATCTGAAATATCAAAAGCCGGACGGCACGATTGAAACGATCTACACGCCGGCACTTGCTGCAACCTTGAAGAACATTCCGACCAAAACCAACACCGCAAGCGGCTCGTAATGCGCAAACTTGAACAAAGGAGGTAACCCATATGAAAAGAATGATAAAGAATTCCTCATTGCTGACAAAGCTGGTCGTTTTTGTCGCTCTGCTTGCGGCGCTGACCTTTGTGGTCTCTGCAGAAGATGTGCAAGGAAACGACCTTGATCTGAGTCTCATTTTTGCTCCGGAAACGCAGCTTGTGGTCAATGTGGACGGCAGTTGGTCCGACGCGCTCTCTGACAGCTACGGCTTCGGAGATACGGCTACGATCACTGCGCCGGCAAACAGCGGAAGCAAGAGCTTCTCCCATTGGGAGGCAGACGGCTCTGTGATCAGCTACAGCCGTACAATAAAGCTTACCATGAATGCCGACACCACACTTTCTGCGGTTTATGCGGATGCCGCACCGGCAGCCCAGTCCACAGCGGGATTTACATCCATCACGCGGACGAATGAAGGCGACAAGATCTCATTCCAGGCGATTGCAGACGCAAAAGACGGCGAGTCGCTCACCGGCGCAGGCATTGTCTACAGCACCTCTGCATCGGAAGACGCTTTAACCATCGGCGGCGCAGGCGTCACGAATGTGCCGGCGGTGCAACTCACCGACAGCACATCCACGTTGCCTGACAGTGTTCTGGATAAAAACAATTGCTGGATCCTTCAAATTCCTGCGGACGGCAGCACAGTTTATTCTGCCAGAGCGTATGTAACAACGGATGCAGGCACCGCTTACGGTGATGTGAAAGAAGTCAAACTTTCCGAGCTAGAGAGCGGCGTTTCGCTGATTTCCAATCTGCCCGGCTTTGACCCTGATAGCGGTTTGGATGACATTCTGTCAGGTTTGGCAGATGGGATGCTCACCGTGACCTTTGACGCCAACGGCGGCACCGGTGCAGCCATGACCCAGGCATTCGTTTCCGGAGAAGCAACAACGCTTCGGGCAAACACCTATACAAACGGTGATTATGAATTCAACGGCTGGAATACCGCAGCAGACGGAAGCGGCACAGCCTATGCCAATGAGGCGACCGTCACACTGAGTGCCGACACAACGCTTTATGCAATGTGGAAGTATGATGCTGTCATCACCGTGGATCCGACCGCAAAGGAACTCACCTACACGGGTTCTGAGCAGGCGCTTATCAATGCCGGTGCGGCAGAGGGCGGCACAATGTACTATGCCGTGACAACAACAGACACGACACCCGCGGACGATGCGTTCACCGCATCCATCCCCGCTGCCGCCGAGACAGGCAGCTATTATATCTGGTACAAGGTTGTTGGTGACAGCAATCACAGAGACACTGCCCCCGCTTCGCTCACCGTCAAAATCGTTGCGGACATGACAGCGCTTCAGGCAAAAATTGACGAGGCAACCGAGTATTCCAACAGCATTACAGCAGAGTATCCGGCAATTGCCGAAGCGCTGAACACGGCGATCTCAGCGGCGCAGGCCGTTACCAACGAAAGTCAGAGTGATGTGAACGCGGCTGTGGACGCTCTTGACAGCGCCATAAACACTGCTGCCGAAGCTGTGCTTGCTGCCAAGCAGCTTGCCGCCTCGAAAGAACAGCTCGCTGCTGCGATCGACACTGCGAAGGCGTTTTATGACACCATCAAGGACAACGAAATGTTGGCTGAGGCTGCAAACGCGTTGAAGACCGCGTATGAGAGCGGAGAAGCTGCTCTTGCAAGCGACGACACGGTTGCGCTCCTCGATTACACCAGAAACATTGCGTTCGCATTGACTGCAGCCGAGGCAGCGAAGGAAGCAGCAGACAAAGCCGCCGCCGATCAAGTAGCCGCCGATGCCGTTGAAGAGAAGATCTCTGCGATCGGTGAGGTGGTTTACACCGACGAGTGCAAAGCGAAGATTGACGACGCGCGTACCGCTTATGACGCGTTGACCGACGATCAGAAAGCCATCGTGGAGAACTACAGTGCCTTGACGGCCGCCGAGGAAAAATATGCAGAACTGAAAGCGGCAGCCGAAACTCCCGACGAACCGACGACGGAACCGACTGACGAGCCGACCAACAATAACAAGCAGAAGAACAACTTTATCAAAGCGCTGTTCCGCTTCCTGATTGATCTGTTCAATATGCTTACCCGCTGGATTCAGAAATAAGCCGAAATAAACAGACTGATCCGCTGTGGTTGATGGTCACTGCAAATACTGCGGACATATTTACAAAGGATTCGGTGGATTCTTCGCATAAAACATCCGCTTCTTCCTTAGACTGATTTATAGAACGGCTCACGAAATTGTCACCTAAGCGCAAAGCACCGCAACCACAAATATTCTAATTTTCGCCCGCTGTGGTTTAAATCCGCAGTGGGCGTTATTCCTGCCGGGAATTTTGACATTCTTACCAAATAAAAAGAAGAAGAAAAGCAACAGGTCAACGTCATGCTTTATTACTCTGTCAACATCAGCCGGGCGCATTGGTACAAAGAATCCTTCTTAAAAGCACTCAATTTCAAAGAGCCCGACAAAGCCAGGGCTGCCTTGATCGAGTGGTTGCAAAATGCTGATCACTGCGGCCTTATCCCTTTTGAAAAGTGTTCCGACACCATACGTAATTGGTATTCCGGTATTATCAATTCCCTTTATTCGCCTATTACAAACGGATTCACGGAAGGATGCAACAACAAAATTAAAGTCCTCAAAAGAAATGCTTACGGTTACAAAAACTTCAAACGCTTCAGAAACCGTATTTTACATATTTTCTCCCATCAAAAACTTCTTAAAAATCAAGCAGCCGCTTGATTGCAGCTGCTTGCTCTGTTGATTCTGTTTTATTTCTTTACCCCAACTATTGACAAAGAGCCGAAAAATAAAGCCGGCTGAAAAACAGAGGTAAAAATGGCGAAACCCCTTGAAAATCAAGGGGTTTCGTGGTGCCGGAAGCGGGGGTCGAACCCGCACGGTGTCGCCACCACTGGATTTTGAGGAATTCAGAGTATCCGGACGGTAAACGGCAGAAAACAGCCGTTGAACGGAAGTTGACGGAAGCTGCTTCCCCTTGATTTTGAAGCTTTTTCCGGCATTTTGTCCACCAAAAGTTCCATTCCCTTTGCGGCGCAAGGTTTTGGAGGACATTGCTGGTATCCGAAAAAATCGGAGGACATTCGGAGGACATAGCCCTTTTTTCGAAGGATACCAAACATGAGCAGCCGCGGTGGATTATCTGCGGGCAAAAAGCAAATAAAACAGTGCTTTCATCTGCCGTTGACAAAACCAACTGAAAGGACTGTATGTCATGTTAAAACGAGAAGACTATGAACTGTTATTTGAAGATTATCCTGATGTGCTGACGGTTCAGGAGCTGCGCAAAATGATGGGCGGTGTCGGCGAATCGACAGCACGGCACCTGCTGCAGACCGGCCACATTGAACACTTTGTGATCCAATGCACCTATTACATTCCGAAGATCTGTGCGATCGACTATCTGATGTCTCTGCACTATCGGCGCTACAGCAAAACACTGAAGCACCAGATCGACACAACCCCGCTTAAACAAAAACGAGCCGAACGCAGCAAAAAACTGAACGGTTGATATGG
>JAFTCX010000032.1 GCA_017454485.1 Clostridia bacterium
ACAGCTCCCGAAGGGAGCTGTCCGCCGGGGCAAGCCGCACAAAAAAAGCTCCGCCGCTTTCGGGCGAAGCTTTTTTTGTGCTTTTTACGCGTCTGCCGTTTCTTCCTTCGGCTTGTGGAACAGGATCTTGTCCACCGGAAAATACAGGAAGAACTGGATCGCGGAGCAGATCATCGTCGCGGTGTTGGCGGCAAGGTCGTCGCCCCAGCCGTGGCCGATGAACACATTTTTGAGCGTCGGGTTCAGCCAGGCGGAAAACGCGATCAGCGCGATGGTAAAGACGATGTAGATCGGCAGCGTCACAGCGATGTTCGCGCTGGAATTGAACGTCTTTTCACGGTTGACGAAGAAAGAGACGATCTGCGCGGCAATGTTCGCGGTGTTGTTGACGATGAAATAGCCCAGACCGCCGATGGCTGCCGGGCAGAAGAACACCCACCAGCGGAAATCCTGCCCGTTGGTGTAGAGCTCCTGAATCGGCGGCAGGAGCTTGAGCAGGTTCAGCAGCGCAAACTGCACGATCATGGCCAGCAGGCTGACGACGATGAATTTGACAAACTGCCAAACGGTGGTCAGGACGGAGCCTTTTTCAGCGGCTTTGGAGTCAATGTCTTTGAGTTTTGCCATTGGTTATCACCTCAGAAAGTATAGTATATGTTTTGCCGGGTTCATTGCCCGGCGTTTTCCCATTGCTTCAGGAAGGGCAGCAGCACGTCCATCGTGCGCTCCGCTTCGTCAAAGAGGAACACGTGTCCGCTGCCGGAGAATGGCACAAACTGCGCGTTTGGAAGTACTTGACGAAAGCGCTCGCTCTGATAAAACGGCATCGTTTTGTCCGCTTCGCCCCAGATGCACAGCACGGGGAGACCCTGCGCTGCAACGGCTTCATAGGATTTCGTCACGTCTTTTGCGGCGAGAATGGTGTTGCGCAGGCTGGAAAGCGTGCAGCGCACAAAGTCACGATACACGATGCAGTCGCCGAAGGCCCGCATAAAATCGTCGATTTCATTTTGCGATACATGGGTCATTTCGGACGCGCATTTGGAAAGCAGCGTCTTGTTTGCGATCAGATGGAACACCGCGGTGCCGATGACGGGTGTGTTCGCAAGCTTCATATAAAACGGCGGCGCAAAGGTGTCCATGCCCGCCGGCGCAAGCCAGGCAACGGCCTTTGCGCGGCCGGGATCAGTGGCACAGAAGGTCGCCGTGACTGCGCCGCCCATGGAGGTGCCGATCAAAAGGAACGGCGTGTCGGGCAGCAGCGCGTCGGTCAGCTCCTTGAGCTGGCGGGCAAACAGCGCGGGATTGTAAACCGCGTTGACGCGTTCGGAAAGTCCGCGCCCCAGCAGGTCATAGCGCAGCACCTGAAAACCGGCGGCAACGAGCGCATCGAAAACCTTATTATAAATGTAATAAGGCGTGGCGTAACCGGGCACCAGCACAACGGGGGTGCCTTCGCCCTGCATCTCGTAGTGCGTGTTGCCGCAGGGGAGCGTAATAAAGCTGCCGGGCAGATGCGCACGTTCGGCGTCGGTGAGCTCTTTTGTGCCCGCCTGCTTGACATAGCGGTTCAGTTCTTCTTTTGTCATAATGCGCCTCCTTATTCTTTGACGGCATGTTTGAAATAAAGCACGTCGCCGGTCGGGTTGGTGCCGATGCCGGAAACGCCCTTGGCAAAGCCGAGGTAGGTTTGCGTGAACGCGACGGGCAGGATCACAGCCTGTTCAACAAGCGTCTGTTCCGCGCGCCGGATGGCTTGGCTGGCTTCCTTGGGATAAACGGCGGTCGAAATGCTTTGCAGCAGTGCGTCATATTTTGCGCTGTCCAATCGAACAACATTGCCGCTGTGACCGCTGCAAAAACGCAGAAGCGTATCCAGCGCCGATGTATTTGAAAACGTCAGCGCAGAGAACGCCATCTGATATTCGCCGCTGCGCACGCGGCTTTCCACTTCCGCTTCCTCCAGCGCCTCCACAGCGATGCTGAAATGTACGCCGAACGCGGACTGCCATTGCTGCATGACGGTGCGCACAGCGGTTTCCACGGCAGTGCTGCAAAGCACGGACAGCTCCACATCGCGCAGATCCAGTGCGTCCATGCCGCTTTGCAGCAGCGTTTTCGCTTCCTTGGCGCTGCCGGTTTTCCATGCGGCAGATGCAAACTGTTCGCGGAAGGGCTTGTTGCCCCAAAGACACGCGGGCGGAACCAGTCCGGCGGCCTGCGGCAGCGCGAGCGCTTCGAGCATCGGCGCGGTGTTGAACGTCATCGCGATGGCGCGGCGGATGGAGCTGCTTTTGAGCACCGGGTCGCTGCAGTTGAACAGCAGGCCGAACACGGCGTTGTCAAAGGCGCGGATGCTGATCTTCTTTTCGGTGGATAACGCCGCAGCCTGCGCAGCGGTCAGCTTTGCAGCCTCATAGGTGCCGCTTTTCAGCTTGGCGTCGCGGGTGGCCTGCTCATTGTTGATGGAAAAATAGATCGACGCCGGGTACACATCGTTCGGGTCACGGTAGGAGTCCATGTTTTTGCGCGTTTTGCGCACGGTGATGGCGGTGCCGCTGTTCCAGTTGCTGATGTAAAACGGACCGTTGCAGATGAAATATTCGGGAGAAAGCCCATAGCGTCCGTGCGTGGCTTCAAAGTAGGTTTGATCGCACGGCATGGCGCCGGGCAGCGTCAGCGCAAACAGAAAGCCGTCGTCCTTGCGCGTGAGCTTGATCTCCAGTGTCAGCGCGTCGACCGCCTTAACGCCGAGCTTGCTTTCCGCTTTGGAACCGGAGAACACCTCCGGCGCGTTTTTGATCGCCATCAGATACGGCGCGGCGGGGGAGTTGGTTTCGGGCCGCAGGGCGCGCCGCAGACCGAACACAAAATCTTCGGCGGTGATTTGTTTGTCAAAGCTGTCCTTGCCATCGCCGAGAATTGCAGCGGCGGTGTTGGTCACGCGCCAGCGCAGATCGTCGCGCAGATGAAAGGTATAATTCAGTCCGCCCGGAGAAACCTCAAAGCTTTCTGCGGCGGCGGGCACAAGCTCGCCGTTTTCGTCAACGGTCATCAGCCCCTCAAAGCAGGCGGCAATGATGCAGGCGCTTTCGCTGCCGGAGGCGATCTGCGGGTCAAGATATTCCGGCTCGGTGTCGATGGGGTAAATGACCTGCACGTCGGTGCCGTCCTTTCCGCAGGCGGAAAGCGAAAACAGCAGCGCGCAGAGCAAAAGGAAACAAATCAGTTTTTTCATGGTGAAATTCCTCGGGAGAAATCCTGTAATATTCAAAAAAGGAAATAAAAGTCGCGGGATGTTTGCTATAATAATAGTATCACAAACGGAGGTTGGAGCGATGACGCAAACACAGTTTATGATTTTGCTCATTTTATTGAGCGTCCTTCTTATTATAAGTCTTGTGGCAGTGATTTTAATTTCAAAAAAGAAAAATAACAAAGAATATGACCAACTTTTGCAAAAAATGCAGGAGACCGGCGACCGCACGGCGGCGTATCTTGCGCAAAGCGAACAAAAGCGCGCCGAGGAGACCCGCAACAGCCGCATGGAGCTGACGCAGACGCTCAGCACGCAGCGGCAGGAAATGACGATCGCCATGCAGGACATGAGCAAGCGGCTGGAAAAAATGACGCGCGACAATTATGCGTTCAACATGCAGACGACGCAGACGATCGAGCGCCACATGACGGAGCTGCGCAAGGGGAACGAGGAAAAGCTTGAAAAAATGCGCCAGACCGTGGACGAAAAGCTGAACGAAACGCTCACGCAGCGGCTGGACAGCTCGTTCAAGACGGTCAGCGAGCAGCTTGAAAATGTGTATAAATCGCTCGGTGAGATGAAGGTGCTTTCCACGGGCGTGACGGAAAACGTGACGTCGCTCAACCGCATTTTAACAAACGTCAAGGCGCGCGGCACCTGGGCGGAGGTTCAGTTGGAGGGGCTGCTCGATCAGACCATCCCCGGAATGTTTGTTAAAAATTTTCAACCGAATCCTGCCTCGCGCGAGGTGGTGGAGTTTGCGGTGAAGATCCCGTCGAGCGAAGACAAAAACAGCTTTACCTTCCTGCCGCTGGATTCCAAGTTTCCGGTGGAGGATTACATCCGCCTTTGTTCGGCCGCCGACAGCGGCGATCCGGCAGGCGTGGACGCGGCACGCAAGGCGCTGGAGGCGCGGGTGCTTTCGCAGGCAAAAGAGGTCAAAAAGTACATCCATGAGCCGGTGACAACGCCGTTTGCGATCATGTATCTTGCGACCGAAGGGCTGTACAGTGAGATCCTTTCTTCAAAAAGCGGTATCGCCGAGCGCTGCCAGAACGAATTCGGCGTCATGCTCGCAGGCCCCGGCACGATCACGGCGCTGCTGAATTCGTTGGCGATCGGTTTTCGCGCTATGGCGATCAACGACAAGGCCAAGGAGGTGCGCACGCTGCTTGCCGCCGCGAAAACGCAATATGAAAAGTTCGGCGCGCAGCTTGAAAAGGCGCGCAAGAAAATTGACGAAGCCGGACGCAGCTTAGAGGACGCGCAGAACCGCAACGCGATCATCCAGAAGAAGCTGCGCACTGTAGAGGAGATCGACCAAAGCGAAGCGGAAGCACTGCTTGGGTTGGGCGAAGATACATAATTCTATAAACGCTTGCTTTTCAGTGAATGGAGGTGAAATCATGGCATTTTTTGAAACCGTTTTGAACGCAATCAGCAGTCTTTTGACAAAGATTTTCAACATGGTGGTCGTTGCGATCAACATCGAAAAATAAGAAAGCTGAAACACAACAACGACGGAGGTGAAAACATATGGACGCACTGGAAAACCTGACGGAAAACGAACAGACGCAGGAGGCGCTGGATCAAGCGAAATCCTTTTTGGATAAATACGGCGACATTCTGATGGCCATTTTCCGCTATTTCATCTTCTTTTTGAATCTTTGATTTTCTATCGAAACAGCAACGCCCGCCACGGTTCCAACACCGCGGCGGGCTTTTTTTCTAATTGCTAACAGCTTTCAGCTAACAGCTACCGACTAACGACTTACGACTAACGACTATCAGCTAGCAGCTAACAGCTAACAGCTAACAGCTTTAATACGCCTTGCCCCAAACGACCATGTGCTTTGCGGGTTTTCCGCAGCAGACGCAGACGTCGGAGAGATGCTCCTGTGCAAACGGGATGCAGCGCGAACCGACGCCGGTGAGCTCCTTCACCTTGTCCTCGCAGCTTTCTTCGCCGCACCACATGGCTTTGACGAAGCCGTCGCCGTTTTGTTCGAGCGCGGCTGTGATCTCGTCGAGCGTTGTGCAAGCGTAGGTTCTGCGTTCGCGGTTTTCCAATGCGCTCTTATAAAGCGCGTCGCGCACCTCGGTGAGCTTGGTCTTGACCGCGTCGGCAATGCCGTCCAGCGGCAAAACGGTTTTTTCGCGGTTGTGGCGTGTGACAAGGACGCAGCTTCCGTTTTCAATGTCGCGCGGGCCGAGCTCGATGCGCACGGGCACGCCCTTCATCTCATATTCGCTGAACTTCCAGCCCGGGCTGTTGTCGCTGCTGTCAAGCTTGACACGGATGCCGGCGCTTTCCAGCGTGGCTTTGAGCTCGTTCGCTTTGTCAAGCACGCCGGGCTTGTGCTGCGCCACAGGGATGATGACCGCCTGAATGGGCGCAACAGCGGGCGGAAGCACAAGGCCGTTGTTGTCGCCGTGGGTCATGATGATCGCGCCGATGAGGCGGGTTGTGACGCCCCAGGACGTCTGATGGGGATATTCCAGCTTGTTTTCCTTGCTCTGATACTGGATACCGAACGCGCGGGCAAAGCCGTCGCCGAAATAATGCGACGTGCCGGCCTGCAGCGCCTTGCCGTCGTGCATGAGCGCTTCAATGGCGTAGGTCGCCTCGGCGCCGGCGAACTTGTCGCTTTCGGTCTTTCTGCCCTTCAGCACAGGCATGGCAAGGTATTGTTCGCAGAAATCGGCATAGACGTTCAGCATACGCTCGGTTTCTTCAATGGCTTCTTCGGCGGTGGCGTGAATCGTGTGACCCTCCTGCCAAAGGAATTCGCGCGAGCGCAAAAACGGACGCGTGGTCTTTTCCCAACGCACCACGGAGACCCATTGGTTATACAGCTTCGGCAGATCGCGGTGAGATTGGATAATGTTGGCATAATGCTCACAGAACAGCGTTTCCGATGTGGGACGCACGCACAAACGCTCTTCAAGCTTTTCGTTGCCGCCGTAGGTGACCCATGCCACCTCGGGCGCAAAGCCTTCCACATGGTCCTTTTCCTTTTGCAGCAGGCTTTCGGGGATGAACATGGGCATACAGACGTTTTCATGGCCGGTCGCCTTGAACATACCGTCAAGGATGCGCTGCATATTTTCCCAAATGGCGTAGCCGTAGGGACGGATGACCATGCAGCCCTTGACGGAGGTGTATTCAATCAGCTCCGCCTTTTTGACGATGTCCGTATACCATTTTGCAAAATCTTCTTCCATGGAAGTGATGTCTTCCACCATTTTTTTCTGTTGAGCCATAATGAACCTCCGGGTTGTTGGGTTAATTCGGAATTCGGAAATCGGAATTCGGAATTAAGGGACGCCACGCTGCGCGTGATGCGTCAAAGCAAATGTTAGATACCAAATGTTAGATGTTAGATCAGCGGGGCGCGGCTTCGCCATGCGCCGAAATATTTACATGATATAATCAACGGGCGTTCTTTTATTTGCCGCCATTCTTTGCGGATGAAACGGTTGTTTTTGATGCGCCGCATACCCGCGACCTCAATTCCGAATTCATAATTCCAAATTCCGAATTGCGTTCGCTTGCGACCGCAAGCGTCTTACGCCTTCTTTACCGCCAGCGTCACATCCGTCTCCGCGATGGAGACCGTCTTGACAAGATCGGCGTCGGAAAGTTCGCCGAAGATCACGTCGTCGGCGAGCAGCTCTGCGGCCATGTGGTCCTTGCTGTCCTTCAGCGCAGCCATCAGCTCGGCGTTTTCGCTTGTCACGGCGATCACCACGCGCTGCTCCACTTCGTAGCCGGCTTCCTTGCGGATGAGCTGGCACTGGCGCACGGTGTCGCGGACAAGACCTTCCCTGATGAGGTCGTCGGTCAGCACCACGTCGAGCGCGACGATCGTTTTGTTCTGGCATTCCGCGGAAACGATGCCCGCTTTGGTCTTGCGCATCACCGTGAAGATGTCGGCGGCATACGCCTCGTCAAAGCCCTTTACAAGCACAGCCTCGCCGGCCTCTGCCTTTGCGGTGTAGGCGGCCATCTCGTCTGCTGTTGCAGCTTCCAGCGCCTGTTTCATTTTGTTGACATTTTGCTTGAGCACGGCGCCGGCCTTGCGGAAGTTCAGCGCAAGGTAGCTGTCCTCAAGCACGGCGGGATCGGTCACATGGACCATCTTTTTGATGTTCAGCTCGTCGAGGATGTTCTTTTCGAACACGGCGATCTTTTCCATCTCCGCGTCGTCGCAGGAGAGATAGAGCGTGGACAGCGGCTGACGAACCTTGATCTGATGCTCGTTGCGCAAACGCATGGCAACGGCAATGATCTCGCGCGCGTCGGCGGTCTGCTGCAGAATCCCGTCGTCCTCAAAGCCCGCAAGCGGCTGCGGCCAGTCGGACAGATGCACGCTCAGTTCGCTTTGCGGCAGCACACGGCGCGTGAGCTTTTGCCAGATCTCCTCCGTCATAAACGGAATGATCGGCGCCATGACCTTGACGCAGGCGTTGATCGCGTTGAACAGCACCCAGTAGGCGAGGGTCTTGTCCTCCTCGTCGCCCGTCTTCCAAAAACGGCGGCGGTTGGTGCGGATATACCAGTTGGAAATATCGTCCACAAAGACCTCGAAGTCCTTGATGACATTGTAGGCTTTGAAATCGTCCATCTGCACGGTGGCGCGCTTGATGAACTCGTTGGTGCGGATGACAAGCCACTTGTCGGTGACGGTCATCTTCGCCTTGTCGGGCACATAGCCTTCAAAGTTCGGTTTGTCGATCTTGGCGTAGGTTTCAAAGAACGTGTAGGCGTTCCAGAAGGAGAGCAGCTTTCTTCTTGCTTCGTCGCCGAGGTTGAAGCCGAAACGCACGTCGTTTGCCACCGGCGCGCCGGCATACATATAGCGCACCGTGTCGGCGCCGATTTTTTCCGCCGCTTCGTCAAAGCGGATCATGTAGCCCGTCTTGGAGAATTTTGCGCCGCTTTCCTGCACAACGCTGCTGTGGCAAAGCACACGCTTATACGGTGCGCAGTCTTCGAGCACGGTGCTCATGAACAGCAGCGAATAGAACCAAAGACGGACCTGCTCGCGCATTTCAACCACCCAGTCGGCGGGGAAGTGCTTTTTCCATTCCTCTTTGTCGCTGAAATAGCCGGTGGTGGAGAAGGGGACGATGCCGGCGTCCAGCCAGACGTCGCCGATCTCGCTCACACGCTGCACGGGCTCGCCGCACTGCGGACACTTGATTTTGACTTCGTCGATCCACGGACGGTGCAGCTCGGGCAGCGCGTCCACCTGCGCGGGATCGACCGCACGCTCACGCAGCTCGGCTTTGCTGCCGATGACGTGAACATGGCCGCATTTTTCACAGACATAGAACGGCAGCGGCATTCCGTAATAGCGCTTGCGCGAGATGTTCCAGTCGCCCATGTTGTTCAGCCAGTCCACCATGCGCTTGCCGTTGCTTTCCGGTTCCCATTTCACGCTTTCGGCGGCTTTGATCAAACGGGGCTTGAGCTCGGCGGTGCGGATATACCACGCCGGCACAAGACGGAAGATCACTTCGCTCTTGCAGCGCCAGCAAACGGGGTAGCTGTGCTCAATGGGCACAATGGCGTAAAGCTTGCCGCGTTCCTTCAGCTCGTCAAACACAACCTGTGCAACGTCGCTTGTGGTGTGGCCGGTCATAAAGCCGAAGCCCGGCAGAATGACGCCCATATCGTCGACCGGCATGACCTCGGGCAGACCGAGGCGTTTGCCGAGTTCGTTATCTTCAATACCGCAGCCCGGCGCAATGTGGACAACGCCGGTGCCTTCCTCGGCGTCCACATCCTCCCACGCGACGATTTTGTGCGTGAAGCCCTGCTGCTTTTCAAATTCGGGGAAGCAAGTCTCATATTCTTTGCCGACCAGCTCTGCGCCCTTGAACATGCGCAGCACTTCCTCTTTGTCGTCGCCGAGACGACCGATGGCGTTCTTTGCAAGGAACAACGTGTCGCTGTCGCTCTTGACCTTGACCTCCACATAGTCAATCTCCGGGTTGACCGCCAGCGCAACGTTGGAAGAAAGCGTCCACGGCGTCGTGGTCCAGACAAGGATCTTGGAATTCGTGCCGACAACGGGGAGCTTGAAGAACACCGAGTTGTGCGTGATGTTCTTATAGGAGCCGGTCATCTCGTGCTCGCTGAGCGAAGTGCCGCAGCGCGGGCACCAGGGCATCGGCTTGTATTCGCGCTGGATCCAGCCGTTGTCATCGCATTTTTTGAGGAAGTGCCAGATGCCGCCGATGTTCGTGTCGGTGTTGGTGAAGTAGGAGTTGTCCCACTGCATCCATTGACCCAGACGCTTGCTCTGCTCGGTGATGATGCCGGAAAAGTGCTTCACACGGTCCTTGCACTGTTCGGTGAACTTGTCCATGCCGTAGTTTTCGATGTCCTTTTTCGTTTCAAAGCCGAGCGCTTTTTCCACTTCAACCTCGACCCACAGACCCTGGGAGTCAAAGCCGTTCTGACAGCGGCAGTCAAAGCCCTGCATGGATTTATAGCGGATGAAGGTGTCCTTCAGCGTGCGGCCCCAGGCGTGGTGGATGCCCATCGGGTTGTTGGCCGTGATCGGGCCGTCGATGAAGCGGAACATTTCGTGTCCGGCGTTTTTCGCCTTGCGTTTGCCGAAGCAGTCGTTTTCGTTCCAGAAATCCAGAATCTCATGTTCCATCTGGATAAAGCTGTTGCTCTTTTCGGTTTCAGCCATTTGTATCCCTCCGTGAAATAAACATACTGTGTTATTATACTATATTATAATGGCAAATGCAAGAACAAACGAATAAAAAAGTCGAGCTCTGTGTCAAAATCTTTTGCAAAACCTGACAGGATGGCGCATATTGACTATAATGGACTCTGAAAGTATTCAAGAATATTCTTGACATTTTCTAAGAAATGTCCTATAATAAAAATGCAAGGAGCGATCCGGTGAACGGACGCCCTCAGGTTTAGACTAAAGAAATAGCCGCTGCCATCGGGTTTCGGAGCGGTTATTTCTTTTTATCATGCGTGATGTATGCGAATAAGCCGAGGGCAACGTTACACACAGTTGTAAAGTACCCGCTGATTAACTCGGTGTGTAAAGATTGGCGAGGAAATTTTTCGTCAGATGCAACAGAAATCGCGCAGCAAACCTGACGGTTTGCAAGAGATTTCTGTGCAAAATGACGGAAAATTTGCCGCCAAGATTTGCATATTCGAGTTAATCAGCGGGTACTAAACAACAGCAGCAACGCAAGCAGATCAGACCATGTGACATACTGCATAAAGGCATCCCTCCTTTGCTCAGTCATCGGAGGGACTGGAAATATCCCTCCGCAAGGAGGGCAACCGTCCGCCGTTTTGGATCGCTCCAAGGGTACACTTGTACCATGTATCATTATAAAAGAATAAAAAAATTGTCAAGGCATTTGAATAAATTGAATGAAACGCTTGACAACGGCGGCGAACTCTGTTATAATCATTCCTACCGCGTGAGAAAGGCGGCGTGTTTCGGCATGCCAAAAGTGAAGTTTCCGCCTGCATCAGCGAGTCCATAATAAAGGAAGGAAAGTAAGTATGTACGCAATCATTGAAACAGGCGGCAAGCAGTACAAAGTTCAGGCCGGCGATGTGATCTACATCGAAAAGCTGGACGTGGAAGCTGACGCCGAAGTCACCTTCGACAAGGTGATCGCAGTCGGTGCTGACGACGGCATCAAGGTCGGCGCTCCCTATGTGGACGGCGCAACGGTCAGCGCAAAGGCGATCAAGAACGGCAAGGCGAAGAAGATCACGGTTTTCACCTACAAGCCGAAGAAGAACGCGAAGCGTAAAATGGGTCACAGACAGCCCTATACGAAGGTCGAAATCAGCGCGATCAACGCGTAACCATGATCACCGTTACATTTTGCGGAACCAAAGACAGGCTGACCGGATTTCAGATTCACGGACACAGCGGCTTTGACGAGGCGGGCAAAGATATTGTCTGCGCGGCCGTTTCCTCCGCAGCGATCCTCACCGCCAACACGGCGACCGAAATTCTGCATTTGCACGCACAGGTCACAGACGCCGACGGCGAGATGCAGTTTCAGCTTGAACCGGCGGACATTGACGCCGCCCAGCCGCTTCTGCAGGGCTTTTTGCTGCACTGCAGGGAGCTTTCAAAGACCTATCCGCAAAACATCCGGTGTCAAACCAAGAAGTATTCCATCAAAATTCGGAGGTGCAACAACAATGCTTAAAATGAACATCCAGCTTTTCGCGCATAAAAAAGGTATGGGTTCCACCCGTAACGGCCGTGATTCCGAATCCAAGAGACTCGGTGTGAAACGTGCCGACGGTCAGTTCGTGCTTGCCGGCAATATCCTTGTCAAGCAGCGCGGCACCCACATCCATCCGGGCAACAACGTCGGCAAGGGTTCCGACGATACGCTGTTCGCGCTCGTTGACGGCAAAGTGAAGTTTGAACGCTTTGGCAAGACCCGCAAGAAAGTCAGCGTTTATGCGGTGGAGCAGTAATTCACGCAAAAAAAATTCAGCGGCGGCTGTCGGATTTTCCGGCGGCCGTTTTTCTTTTTTGCACGGAACGCTTGCATTTTGCCGCGCAATATGATACAGTGAATGTGCCACATAATTGCAAAATAACTTTTTTTGCAGCATAACCGGATAACCTCATACGAAGTGCGTATTTTTTTGTTGTAAAGATACGGACTCTCATTTCGTGCTTGTATGAGCGGTTATGAAATTGTGTGGCAACATTGAGTCATGTATTTTTACGGTGCGCGGCTCAACGGGTCGCGCATTTTTTCTTCCTCACCGAAAACGCAGGGACGAGTTTTTTCATGGCTTTTAAAAAAATTCGGTTTTACTGTAAGATTTCGGCGGTCAAAGGCACTAAAAAACAGAAGGAGCAATCCTTCGGAAAGGCAAGGGCAATCAGATGGACAAAGGAGCGAACAGCTACAACTGCTTTCTGAATGGCAACAATGATGCGCTTGTTGAAATCATACGAGACTATAAAGACGGTCTGACGTTCTTCCTTTGCGAATTTGTCGGCGATCTTTCGCTTGCGGAGGAGCTGATGGAGGATACGTTCGTCCGCCTGTATGTCAAAAAGCCGCACTTTTCCGGAAAATCTTCATTCAAAACGTGGCTTTACGCAATCGGCAGAAACGTTGCCCGTGAATATTTGCGCAAGGAAAAACGAAGAAAAACGGTTTCGATCGACGATCATCCGGAGCTGACGGACCCTGTCTGGGATCCGGAACGAAGCTATTTTAAAAACGAAAACCGTCTGCGGCTATATGCAGCGCTGCAAAAGCTCAAGCCGGAATACCGGCAGGTCCTGTGGCTGCATTATTTTGAAGAGCTGCGCGAAAAGGAGATTGCGCAAGTTATGAAAAAAAGCAGCAACAATATCGGCGTTCTGCTGCATAGGGCAAAAAAAGCGCTGAAAGATGAATGTGAGAAAGAAGGTGTTTTGGAATGAAGACTTATCTTGAAGTTGCCGACGAAGTTTTTAAAAAGGGCGAAGTGCGTTTGGCAGAACAAAGAGAGAAAAAAAGAAAGATCCAACAGGGCTTTGCATTTGCAACGCTGGCAGCGGTCATTCTCATTTCTGCTTTTTCAATCACAAAAGGTCTTTTTCCCCGCCAAATCCCGGCGGTGCTCCCGCTTTCTTCCGAAACGCCGGAAACAGCCACAACCGCGCAAGGCGGCGAAACAATTTCAACGGCAAAACCCGCTTTTCCAAGCACGCAAAACGCAGCTCCGGGCGCGCAGACAACAAGCCCGAGAGAGTCCGGCACCACGGCGACCCGGGCTGCAGACGGCGCAGACGATTCACAAAAGCAGACTGTGCCCAAACAAGAAACCGACGAACCGACAAGCATCATGCCGGACGAATCCGGTCAAACAGAGCCGCTGAGTGAACCGGTTGCGGTGGGCGAACCGGGCGGCGACGCAGAGCCGACAACCGACAGCGGAGAACAAGCATCGCAGACGCCGGACGAACCGGCGACCGAAACGACGCTGCGAAGCATCTCCGACAGGGAACAAACGACCAGAAGGCTTGCGCCTGCCGTGTCGAGCCGTAACGCGGAACGCGTGCTGCGCGCCGCGTTGGAGGACAATGCGTATGCCTGGGTCAAATACAGGGATCACTATTTTGTGCACGATGAATGGACGAATGCAGACGCGCTCGGACCCGGTGAAAGAATCGGCGAGGCAAACGATTTTGAGGGAAATCTCGAACTGCTTGCACTTTCGGGCGATCTGTATGCGATAGAAAACGGCGAAGAAGATCTATGCTTGCTGCTGAAAACTCCCGACGGGCAGAGCATGGCTTTTATCCTGAATCCCGCAGGGGAGGAAAGGGAGTGACGAATCATGGAAACAGCATGAATGAATGAAATGAAATAGCCAGTACGCGATCCTTTCCATTTGAAAAAACGAGCAAAAGGAGAATGATATATATGAAAAGAAAACTGTTGTTTATCCTTGCCTGCGCCGCACTGCTTTGCGCGCTCTGCTTCAGTGCCGGCGCAATCAAGGCCGACCGCCCGTATCATGAGAGCAAAACGATCAAGATCATCGACCATGTGGTGTATGAGTATCGGAAATATCCGCATCAGCATTACGCCGTGATTGACTACTTTGACACCGATGAAGCCGCGAACGATCGTAAGATTGCAAGGACAATTACGATTGCAAAAAAAGTCGGAAAGTATCCGGTCACGGAGATCGACGTGAAAACGGAATATGATGATGATTACACACCGATCATCGAATCCGGCGACTGTGGCAGCCGAAAAACGACCAAGATCAACATTCCGGATTCCGTAACCACATTGCAGCCGTTCGCTTTTTCCGGTTTTTATTTTCTGCGTGAGCTTACATTGCCGAAGGGCATAACGGAAATTCCGGAACACGCATTTCAGGGCAGCACCTGCTTTCGCTCCTTAACGCTGAAAGGTGAGCTGAAAAAAATCGGTGCATCCGCCTTTGAAGACTGCCATGACCTGCGGAAATTCGAGTTTCCCGATTCTTTGCAGGAGGTTGGGCTTGCCGCGTTCCGTCATACCGGGCTGAAAAAGATTTCGATTCCTGCCAAAGCGAGATACGATATGAGCGTTTTTTCAAACTGCTATGATCTGAACAAGGTGACATTCCGTGGTGATGCAGCAACAAAAGAGCTTTGGGTGAGCGGCGGTATGTTTGCAGAAAGCATGAACCTGAAAACGGTTGTATTTCCCCAAGGATTGGAAAGGCTTGTGTTTTGTACGAGCGCTTTTGGGGAATGCGGGAGCCTGCAAACGCTGAAAAATTACAGTGCGCTCAAGCGGCTGGACTATAAGGCGCTCGGAGATTGCGAATTTTTGGAGAAGCTGACCATCCCTGCCGGGATTGAATACGTGCATCCGCTTGCACTGCTCGGTTGCGCAAGACTGAAAACGGTGCATCTGAACAGCAAAAACACAAATCTTCTGAAAGACAGCCTGACGTTTTATAATCAGGGATTGTTGGAAATTGGCTATTTGGACTGTAACTTCATTGACTTTTTGCGTAATGACTGCATGATCTATGTGAAAAACGAGGCGATGCTGCGCATGGTGCAGGAGGATGCGCTGCACAGCAGAGCACAGATCGCAGCATAAATTTAACTTCATCACAATTTTTCAGAAGGAGTGACAAAAATGAAAAAGCTGTTTTCCCTTGCGCTGGCAGTGCTTCTTTGTCTTGGCTGCCTTGTGCCCGCGTTCGCTGCGGATGTGAGCGCACCGGCAGCGGCGACCGAAGCGCCGTCAGACGCGACACAGGAACAACCGCAGCAGGAAACCGCACCCGACGCCGAACAACCGGCCCTGCCGGAAGCGTATCTCAAATGGGCGCACGGCGGACAATATGACGACCGCGGCGCGTTTGACCGCGCGTTCCGTCAGTATTATGCCGCCGACCCGGACGTTACGATCATTGACCACATGGTTTATGTCAAGAGCACCATGTGGAGCGGCTGGAATAAAAAAGTGGACTGCTACCGGCTGATCGACTTTTTTGACAGCGACGCCGCCGAGGCGGCAGCAACCGCGCTTTGCGTTCCGGCCGAAGCCGGCGGATTGCCCGTGACGATGCTCGCCTATGATCAGACCATTCCGGCGCTGACGGACGCAGGGCAGGCATTTTCCAATAGCACCGTGAAAAAGGTGACGATTGCGGAAGGGTTCACAGTGGTGCCGCCGTTTGCGTTTCGCAATTTCACCGCGCTGAAAACCGTGGTGCTCCCGACTTCGATGCTCCACATCGGCAAATCCGCCTTTGAAAACTGCAAAAAGCTCAAAAAGGTGATCGGCCAAACGCAGTTGTCAACGGTGGAAACCGCCGCCTTTAAAAACTGCAAAAAGCTTTCGGTGTTCGACAGTATGCAGACGCTGCTGAACATTCAGGGCGAAGCGTTTCGCGGCTGCGCGTTTCAATCGCTGACACTGCCCGGCTCTTTGCGCATCTTCGGTCCGCAGGGCGACATGGATTATTATGCCGACACCTTTGCGTTTGCTGATTGCAAAAAACTGAAAAGCGTGACCTTTTTGCCCGGAAAAAAGAGCTATCGGCTTTGGATCGGCGCGAGCACATTTCGCGGCTGTACGGCATTGGAAAGCGTGACGCTGCCGAAAAAATGCAAAGGTGTAAGCATTTTGCACCGCGCGTTTCAGGACTGCACGGCGTTGAAAACGCTGAACGCGACCAAAAAGCTTGCGTCGATCGGCAGCAAGGCGTTTGCGCGCTCGGGCTTGGAACGCCTGATTCTGACCGACAGCGCCAAAATGATTGCAGAGGACGCCTTTGCCGCCTGCAAGGGGCTGAAAACGCTGGACATCCGCTCTGCGGATGTGGACCTGTTCGGCCGCGTTTACAGCCTTTACGGCACCTATTTTTATGGCAACGATTACGCCGAGGAGCATACGCCGACCACAAACTTTTTGAAACACCTTCCGAAAAGCTGCACCGTGTTTGTGCCGACGCTTGAAATGAAACAGATCGCGCAGGCGCACGGCTGCACGGCGAAGCTGAAAATCAAGGCGGACGTGCCCGCGCCGAAAAAGCTGAAAGCGGCTTCGTCGGGCGGCACGGTCACGCTCAAATGGAGCGCCGTGCAGGGTGCGGACGGCTACCGCGTCTATGCCGTGAACGTCAAAACGGGCGCGCTGACGCCGTTGAAAACGCTTGCCGCGCCGACGGTCAGGGTCACGCTGAAGGCGAGCGGCAAAGCCTTTGCCGTGAAAGCGTTTTGCGACATTGACGGCGACCGTTCGTGGAGTAAGCCGACCATCCATTGAATTTGAAAAAGGAGAATGTGCTATGAAGAAACTGATTTCGCTGCTCTTGGCATTGCTGGTCTGTGCCGCCTGCCTGCTGCCGACGTTTGCCGAAACAACGGAAACCGAAACGGAAGCAACGACCGCCGCTGAAAACGCGGAAACGTCCGCTCCGGCGCCGACAGAACCCGACACCGCTGCAGCGTCCGACTGGACAACAACGGCCATTGATGCGGAAAGTCCGGCGCCGACGAACGAAGTAACCCGGCCTGCCGCCGGTGAAACGGAAACAACGACCGCCGCGCCCGACGAAACGCAGGCGACGACGGTTCAGCCTACAGAGGAAGACGGCGATTCATCTTTGCGGGAGTCGTATGAAACCTGGAAAGGCGATCGCGGCGACAACGCGCGTTATCACAGAGCCTACCGCAAGTTTTATGCAACCGATCCCGACCTGACCATTGTGGATCACATGGTCTTCAAAAAACACGAAAAAACGAAGTGGAACGAGGCGTATTACGCGCTGCTGGACTACTTCGACACCGACGAGGCCGAAGCGACCACGGTCAAACTTCGCATTCCGAGCAAGGTGAACGGTCTGCCGGTTTCTCTGCGCCTGTACGGAGACGACGATTATGTCGATGGCTATTTTTATAACGGCTACAGCAATGACACCGTGCGTCTCGTGGTTCTGGAAGAGGGCTTCACCGGCGTGGCGTCCTATGCGTTCACGAACTTTACCGCCCTTTTGAAAGTGAAAATCCCAAAAACCGTCACCGTCATCGGTTACGGCGCATTCTGCGGCTGCAAATGGCTGCAAAAGATCGTCGGCGGCGAAAACATTGCGGAGGTTCGCTCCTTTGCGTTTGACGGCTGCGCACGGCTCGCCTCTTTCCCGCATATGGAAACGCTGCGCTTGATTGAGGGCAACGCCTTCTCCGGCTGCGCGTTCAAAAAGCTGAATCTTTCCGGCGATCTCCGGCTATCCATCGGCGACGAGGACAACTACTCCGCGTGGAACGCCTTTGCCGATTGCAAAAATTTGAAAGCCGTGACCTTCCTGGACGGCAGCGGAAAAAAGGGTCTGCTGATCGGCATGGGGTCGTTTCGCGGCTGCACGTCGCTGAAAACCGTGACGCTGCCGAAAAAGTGTCCGGATATTCAGATGGAAGACAACGCGTTTTACGGCTGCACGTCGCTGCAAACGCTGAAAAATTTGGATAAGCTCACCGAGATTGGGCGCTTTACGTTTGCAAACTGCACTTCTCTGACGTCTGTGACCCTGCCCGCCGGGATCAAGTTTGTGGCCGAAGACGCGTTCAAAGGCTGCAAAGGGCTGAAAACGTTGGACCTGCGCTCGAAAAACATTGACCTGTTCAGCCAACAGTACAACAGCGGGTGGTCTTATCAGCTTGACGACTATAACGGCGTCAGCACAAACTTTATCAAATTCCTGCCGAAGAAATGCACGGTCTATGTGGTGAACAAAGACATGAAGCTGGCTGTGAAAGCGCATGGCTGCCGCGGCACAGTGAAGATCAGGGTCGCAGTCGGCGCGCCGAAGACGTTCAAAGCTGCAAAGCAGGGGAGCGCCGTGCGTCTGCAATGGAGCAAGGTGAAAAACGCCGACGGCTACCGCCTGTATGTTTACAACACCAAAACGAAGACCTTTGAAAAATTGAAAACCGTGAAAGCGCCGATTCTGTCCGCAACCGTAAAGACGGACGGAAAGACCTTCGCTGTTCGCGCGTTCCGTAAGGTGGACGGCGACGTTTCGTGGGGCGCTGCGGTGCGCTGCAAGCTTTAAGCGGCGCGGGAAGTTTCTTTTTTGGAACCCTTGCATTCGGATGCTGCCGAACCGCAAGGGTTCTTTTTTTGAAAAGGAAGTGGATTGTCTTTTCCACAGATGTTGAAAAAATATTAAATTTACAATTTGTTCAATAAAAGAAATAAAAAAGCACAAGATTTCTATGTAACATGAATGTGATTCTTTCAACAGGAGTGTTCAACATGAAAAGATGCTTATCCTTGTTTCTTGCGCTTTTGCTGCTGCTTTCGGCCGCAGTTGTGCCGACCACAGCAGCCTATGAGTTCTCTGTCGATCTGCCGGTAATCAATATTCGCGGCAACGCACAGTCCATTGTGGATGAAGACGGCGTTGTGGTGTATGATTTTGACCCTTCGGAGGAAGCCGTCAAAGCCTGTGCAAAGCGCGTGCTGCCGCTGCTGCTGAAAGGCTTTGTGACCAACAACTTTGACGAATACTACCGCGCGTTCGGCGAAGAGATGACAAAGATTTATTACCACTGCCAGCTCGATGAAAACGGCGACCCGCAGTGGGGCACCGGCATCGGCAAAGAGGATCAGGACTGGCTTGCGGAGTGTATGCAGCATGACTGGGCGGATGAAAACGGCAGATATGAAGCCAGCGGCCGCACCTACAATTTTGACTGGCGGCTCGATCCGCTGGAAAGTGTGGACGGACTCAACGAATTCATCAACGCCATTCTTGTGAATTCCGGCAAGAAAAAGGTGAACCTTTATTGCAACTGTCTGGGCGGCGAGCTGCTGCTGGCCTACCTTGTAAAGTACGGCGCAGACAAGATCAATGCGTTTTGCTTCACAGAGACGGTTGCGTTCGGCAGCGAGCTGGTGGACGACACCTTTTCCGGCCGGATGAATGTTGACCCGAACGCCATTGTGCGCTTTATCGGCGACGATTTTATGGCGGACGAGATGAAGGAGCAGCCGGTGCTGCGCACCTTTTTGAACGAATCCATCATCCTCGCCAAACAGACCGGCGTGCTTGACGGCGTGACAACGCTGTTCATGCGCACGCTGTATGACAAGCTCTATGAGGGTCTGACGCCGGAGCTGTGCCTTGCAACCTTTGGCACTTGGCCGGGCTATTGGACGCTGGTGACCAAAGAGCATTATGCCGAAACGAAGCAGTTCATTTTCGGAAAGCCCGGCAGCGAACGCTTTGAAAAATATGCCGGTCTGATTCAAAAGCTCGACAACTGGGACAAGCAGGTACGTCAGCGCATTCCCGCGCTGCTGCAGGGCGCCATGGACAACGGCGCAAAGCTCGGCATCACGGTGCGTTACGGGTACCAGTTCCCGCCGGTGCTGCAATCCAGCAATCTCAACGGCGACGTTTGGGTTTCCGCAAAGAATGCATCGCTCGGCGCAACGGTGTCCGATATCGGCACCACCCTGCCGGAAAGCTACCGCGCAAGACGCAAAGCGGAGGGCTTCGGCAACTATCTTTCTCCGGACGGACAGATTGACGCTTCGACCTGTGCCTTCCCCGAACAGACCTGGTTCGTCAAGGGCGCTGTGCATAACCAACGCGGCGTCGAAACAAAAGCTTTCTGGGCCGAGTTTCTCAATTATGACGGTATGCCGACCGTCAGCACATTTGAGCAGTTCCCGCAGTTTTTGGTGTCTGTTCGCAGACCTGTCGATTCCGAGGAGCCGATCTTTGATTTGCGCCCGATGACGGAAGAAAATATGCACACGGAAACCTATGAGGTTGACGCAAAGGAAAAGACCTTCTTTGAAAAGCTCAAATTCTTCTTTGAGCACGTCAGACTCTGGTTTGCTGCGCTCGTGAATCTGCTGAAGAAATAACGTGTGTTTTGGGGCTGTCGCTAAATGCGACAGCCCCCTTTTTGCGCCGTTTTGCTTTTGCAAAACGGCGCAAAGGCGGCGGGCGGTGCGTCCGTGCAGCGCACGGACGCGAAGGGCGCATTTGCGCCCTGCATCCTGCGCCGACGGCGCAGGACCGCCCGCCGCCTGACGCTGCGCGGCAAAATTTTGCCGCGCAGCAGGAGCGCGCGCGCAGCGTCACCATAGGAGCGAATTTGAACAAATCGCACACTGCTCCTCGTGTGCGATTCTGAAAAAGAAAAATAAACGCCGCGCGTGCCTGCTTCGGCAGCGCAGCCGCATCGGTTGGCTTTGAACGGAAAAAGGGGACAAAACAGCGCTTTATTTTTCTGAATTCAAATAAAATAAAGAAAAATCCGCCGAAAAGGGCGGACTCTTTGATATTTATTCCGTTTTTCTCTTGACAAAGGCGTTTCTTTGTGCTAAAATATCAGAACCTATAATGCGAAAATTTGCGCTGAGGAAAACTTCCTCTATAAGCATATTAGCATGGGCGGCGCAAAATGTCAAGAGATTTTTTGCAATTTCTCTGTCGGCGGCTGCGAGAAGCGGCGCGGCCGGACGGCAAATTTGAAAAATGGAGTGATTGGTTCAGATGGTTAACGTAACCGAAGTGAAGCTCGGCACCACCACAAGAAAGAGCTTCGGAAAGATCAGCGAGGTCATGCAGATGCCCAACCTGATCCAGGTGCAGAAGGATTCCTACAAATGGTTCCTCGACGTCGGTCTGAAGGAAGTGCTGCGCGATATGGCAGACATTACCGACTACACCGGCAACCTTGTGCTCTCCTTTGTGGATTATCACATGGAGAAGCGCGCAAAGTACAGCGTGCGCGAATGCAAGGAGCGCGATGTTTCCTATTCGGCGCCCATGCGTGTGACGGCGCGGCTGTATAACAAGGAGACCGGCGAAGTCAAGGAAAGCGACGTCTATATGGGCGATTTCCCGCTCATGACCGAATCCGGCACCTTCGTCATCAACGGCGCGGAGCGCGTCATCGTGTCGCAGCTTGTGCGTTCTCCCGGCGTGTACTACGGCATGAGCCACAACATCACCGGCAAAAAAATGTTCACCACCACCATCATTCCCAACCGCGGCGCATGGCTTGAATATGAGACCGATCAAAACGATCTGTTTTTCGTGCGCATTGACAAAAACAGAAAGATTCCCATCACCACCTTCATCCGTGCGCTGGGTCTTTCCTCCAACAACGACATCCGCGAGTTCTTCGGTCTGGACGACCGCATTGAAGCGACGCTGGAAAAAGACAGCACGCAGAACAGCGAAGAAGCGCTGATCGAAGTTTATAAAAAGCTGCGTCCGGGCGAACCGCCGACACTGGCGAGCGCACAAAGCCATTTGGAAGGTCTGTTCTTTGAAGACCGCCGCTACGATCTTTCCCGTGTGGGCCGCTATAAATACAACAAAAAGCTCGGCATTGCCGAACGCATCCGCGGTTTCCGCCTTGCCGAACCGATCATCAACGAGCTGACCGGCGAGCTGCTTGCCGAAGAGGGCGAGCTGATTTCGAAGGAAAAGGCCTATGAAATTCAGCAGGCCGGCGTCAAGGTCGCCTATGTGCAAGTGGAAGGCGTGGAGGCGCCCGTGAAGGTCATCTCCAACCAGATGGTCGATCTGCGCGGCTATCTGCCGCAGTTCACCGAAGAGGAACTGCGCGAGGTCGGCATCAACGAGCACGTCAGCTACAACGTCCTCATGAGCCTGCTCGACGAAGTGAACGGCATGGAAAAGGAAGAGGCGCTCGCGTTTTTGCAGAGCAAGAACGACGAACTCGTTCCCAAGCACATCATCATCGACGACATTTTCGCTTCCATCAACTACCTCAACTGCCTTGCAAACGGCGTCGGTTCCGCCGACGATATCGACCACTTGGGCAACCGCCGCATCCGCTCTGTCGGCGAGCTGCTGCAAAACCAGTTCCGTGTGGGCTTTGCCCGGATGGAGCGCGTGGTCAAAGAACGCATGACCCTGCAGGCGCAGGAGCCGGAAAAGGTGACGCCGCAAGCGCTCATCAATACCCGCCCCGTGATCGCCGCTGTGCGTGAGTTCTTCGGTTCTTCACCGCTTTCCCAGTTCATGGATCAGAACAACCCGCTGGCGGAACTGACGCATAAGCGCCGTCTGTCCGCCCTCGGCCCCGGCGGTCTTTCGCGTGACCGTGCAGGCTTCGACGTGCGTGACGTTCACTATTCGCACTACGGCCGCATGTGCCCGATTGAGACGCCGGAAGGTCCGAACATCGGCTTGATCTCCTATCTTGCAACCTTCGCCCGTATCAATGAATACGGCTTCATCGAAGCGCCGTTCCGCCCGGTGGATAAAGAGACCGGCGTGGTGCTTGACACCTATGAATATATGACCGCCGACGTGGAGGACGAATACATCGTTGCCCAGGCGAACGAACCGCTGGATGAAAACGGCCGCTTCGCCCGCAAAAAGGTCAACGCCCGCCACCGCGATGAATTCCTTGAAATTGATCCCGCCCGCGCAGACTACATGGACGTTTCCCCGAAGATGGTCGTCTCTGTTGCAACGGCGCTCATTCCCTTCCTTGAAAACGACGACGCGAACCGTGCGCTCATGGGCTCAAACATGCAGCGGCAGGCTGTGCCTCTGCTCACCTGCGACGCGCCGCTTGTCGGCACCGGCATGGAATACAAGGCCGCCACAGACTCCGGCGTCTGCGTGCTGGCAAAAGAGGCCGGCAAGGTCGTCTATGTCAGCGCAGACCGCATCGATATCCTTGAAGAAGGCAACCACATCGAATCCTATCATCTGATCAAGTTCATGCGCTCCAACCAGGGCACCTGCATCAATCAGCGTCCCGTGGTTGATGTGGGCGATGAAATTGCGAAGGATCAGGTCATCGCCGACGGTCCCGCGACCGACAAGGGCGAAATGAGCCTTGGCAAAAACGCACTGATCGGCTTCATGACCTGGGAGGGCTACAACTACGAGGACGCCGTGCTGATCAACGAAAAGCTGGTGCGCGACGACGTTTACACCTCCATCCACATCGAAAAATATGAGCTCGAGGCCCGCGACACCAAGCTCGGCCCCGAAGAGATCACCAACGACATCCCGAACGTCGGCGACGCGCTGAAGGACTTGGACGACCGCGGCATCATCCGCGTCGGCGCGGAAGTGCATTCCGGCGACATCTTAGTCGGTAAGGTCACGCCGAAGGGCGAAACCGAGCTGACCGCGGAAGAGCGCCTGCTGCGCGCCATCTTCGGCGAAAAAGCGCGCGAAGTGCGCGACACCTCGCTGCGTGTGCCGCACGGCGAATACGGCATTGTTGTGAAGGTGGAAGAGTTCACCCGCGAAAACAGCGACGAGATGAACCCCGGCGTCAACAAGGTCGTGCGCTGCTACATTGCACAAAAGCGCAAGCTGCAGGGCGGCGACAAGATGGCCGGCCGCCACGGCAACAAGGGCGTTGTCTCGCGCATTCTGCCGCAGGAGGATATGCCCTTCATGGAAGACGGCACACCGCTGGATATCGTGCTGAACCCCCTGGGCGTTCCGTCCCGAATGAACATCGGTCAGGTGCTTGAGGTTCACCTCGGCTTTGCCTGCCGTGCGCTGGGCTGGAAGATCATGACGCCCGTTTTCGACGGCGCGCATGAATCCGACATCCGCGAAGCGCTCAAACTTGCCGGCATGAGCGAAACCGGCAAATCCGTTTTGACCGACGGCCGCACCGGTGAAAAATTCGACAACGAAGTCACCGTCGGCGTGATGTACTTCCTCAAGCTGCACCATCTGGTCGACGACAAGATGCACGCGCGTTCCACCGGTCCGTACTCCCTCGTCACCCAGCAGCCGCTCGGCGGTAAAGCCCAGTTCGGCGGCCAGCGCTTCGGTGAAATGGAAGTTTGGGCGCTGGAAGCTTACGGCGCTGCCTACACCCTGCAGGAGATTTTGACCGTCAAATCCGACGACGTGGTCGGCCGTGTGAAGACCTATGAAGCGATCGTCAACGGCGAAAACGTGCCGAAGGCCGGCGTGCCCGAATCCTTCAAGGTGCTCATCAAAGAGCTGCAGTCCCTGTCGCTCGACATCAAGGTGCTTGACAGCGAAGGCAATGAGATTGACCTCAAGCAGAACATCGACGGCGACGACGGTGTGCCCCTGCAGAAGTATCAGGCCAATCACGCAGCCTTTAACGAGGACGGCGAAGAGAGCGCTTCTGTGGATGAAGAGGACGACGACGATGATCTGCTGCCCGACAGCGACAAGGACGACGAGGACGAGGATTTTGACGACTTTGACGACGAGGACGAGGAAGACGAAGAGGACGAAGACGAGGATGACGACGACTTCGATCTGAACGAGTTCTTCAACGAGATCAATCCGACCGTCAACGACGCAGGCTTCGGCGCGGGCTTCGTGCCGGACATCGACGAATGATGCAGAGAGGAAAGGACCAGGATATATGGATACGAATAATATGACATTTGAATCAATCAGAATCGGTCTTGCTTCTCCGGATCAGATCAGAGAATGGTCGCACGGCGAGGTCACAAAGCCCGAAACCATCAACTACCGCACCCTCAAGCCCGAACCGGAGGGACTGTTTTGCGAACGCATCTTCGGACCTCTGAAGGACTGGGAGTGCCATTGCGGACGCTATAAGCGCATCCGCCATAAAGGCAAGGTCTGCGAACGCTGCGGCGTTGAGATCACAAAAGCCAAGGTGCGCCGCGAGCGCATGGGCCATATCGAGCTGGCAACGCCGGTCTCGCACATCTGGTATTTCAAGGGCATTCCGTCCCGCATCGGTCTGATGCTCGATATGTCGCCGCGCGATCTGGAGCGTGTGCTGTATTTTGCGGCCTATGTGGTCATTGATCCCGGCACGGTGCCGAATGTGAAAAAAGGTCAGACCCTCAGCGAAAAGCAGCATGAGGATATCAAAGAATACTACTACGACGACGAGCAGTTCCGCGTCGGTATGGGCGCGGAAGCGATCAAGGAATTGCTCGCGGATATTGACGTCAATGCGCTGGACGCAGAGCTGCGTGAACAGCTTGAGGGCGCCAACGGTCAGAAAAAGACCCGTTTGCTCAAGCGTCTGGAGGTTGTTGAGGCGTTCAAAAATTCCGGCAACCGTCCGGAATGGATGATCCTTGACGTGGTGCCGGTGATTCCGCCGGATCTTCGCCCGATGGTGCAGTTGGACGGCGGCCGCTTTGCAACGAGCGATCTGAACGATCTGTACCGCCGCGTGATCAACCGCAACAACCGTTTGAAAAAGCTGATGGAGCTCGGCGCGCCGAACATCATCATCCGCAACGAAAAGCGTATGCTGCAGGAAGCGGTGGACGCCCTGATCGATAACGGCCGCCGCGGCCGTCCGGTCACCGGTCCGAACAACCGTCCGCTGAAATCCCTGTCCGATATGCTCAAGGGTAAGCAGGGACGCTTCCGTCAGAACCTGCTCGGTAAACGTGTGGACTACTCCGGCCGTTCCGTCATCGTTGTCGGCCCCGAACTGAAAATTTATCAGTGCGGTTTGCCGAAGGAGATGGCGCTGGAGCTGTTCAAGCCCTTCGTGATGAAGCGGCTGGTGGAAACCGGCATTGCAACCCATATCAAAACCGCAAGAAAAACCGTGGATCGCCAGGAAAAATGCGTTTGGGACGCGCTGGAAATCGTGATCAAGGATCACCCGGTCATGCTCAACCGTGCGCCGACGCTGCACAGACTCGGCATTCAGGCGTTTGAGCCGGTGCTTGTGGAGGGCAAGGCGATCAAGCTGCATCCGCTGGTCTGTACCGCGTTCAACGCCGACTTCGACGGCGACCAGATGGCGGTGCACGTGCCGCTGAGCGCGGAAGCGCAGGCGGAAGCCCGTTTCCTGATGCTCTCCTCCGGCAACCTGCTCAAGCCGTCCGACGGAAAGCCCGTGACGGTGCCGACGCAGGACATGGTGCTGGGTTCCTATTATCTGACCCTTGAAAAGCCCGGTGCAAAGGGCGAGGGCAAAGCGTTCTGCGATGTCGCGGAAGCGCAGATGGCCTATGACGAGGGCGTCATTGACCTGCACGCGAAAATCAAGATTCGCATGACCAAGGAGATCGACGGCGTAAAAACGTCGAAGATCATCGATACCACGCTCGGCAAGGTGATTTTCAACGCGCCCATCCCGCAGGACCTCGGCTTCATCGACCGCAGCGATCCCGAAAACGCCTTCCGTCTGGAGGTTGAGGGACTGGTCAACAAAAAGATGCTCGGCAAAATCATCGACAAGTGCATCCGCATCCACGGCACGTCTGTTACCGCCAAGGTGCTGGACGATATCAAAAATCAGGGCTACCGCTATTCCACCAAGAGCGGCATCACCGTCGCGGTCTGCGACGCCACGATCCCCGAAGAGAAGAAGGACATCCTTGCCGAAACCGAAGAGATCGTTGACGAGATCAACCGCAAATTCAACCGCGGTCTGCTTTCCAACACCGACCGCTCCCGCCAGGTCATCAAGGCGTGGGACGTCTGCACCACCCGTGTGGCGAACGCGTTGACCGGCAACTTCGATAAATTCAACCCGATCTATATGATGCTCGACTCCGGCGCCCGCGGTTCCGAAAGCCAGTTGCGCCAGCTCGCCGGCATGCGCGGACTGATTGCCAACACCGCCGGTAAAACGATCGAGGTGCCCATCCGTGCGAACTACCGCGAAGGTCTGAACGTTCAGGAATACTTCATCTCCTCGCGCGGTGCGCGCAAAGGCTTGGCCGATACCGCGCTTCGTACCGCCGACTCGGGTTATCTGACCCGCCGTCTGGTCGACGTTTCGCAGGAAGTGATCATCCGTGAAGAGGACTGCGGCTGCACCGAGGGTCTTGAGGTTTACGACATCATGGACGGCAACCGTATTCTGGAGCCGCTCACCGAGCGTCTGCGCGGCCGCTATCTGCTGCATTCCATCGTGGACGACGCAACGGGCGAGGTCATCATGGACAACGACCATATGCTCTCCGAGGCCGACGCGAACAAGGTCAACGATTACCTGAACGCACGCTATGAAGCCGCTGTGGCAGGCGGCATGAGCCGCGAGGACGCAGAGCCGCTGCGCCACACGGTCATCCGTTCGCTGCTGACCTGCAACTCCAACCACGGCGCCTGCATCAAGTGCTACGGTTCCAACCTTGCAACAGGTGCGCCGGTCACCATCGGCGAAGCGGTCGGCATCATCGCCGCCCAGTCCATCGGTGAACCCGGTACCCAGCTCACCATGCGTACCTTCCACACCGGCGGCGTCGCTTCCGGTTCCGATATCACGCAAGGTCTGCCGCGCGTGGAAGAGCTCTTTGAAGCGCGCAAGCCCAAGACGCTTGCCATGATCTCCGAGATCGACGGCGAAGTTTCGTTCGAAACGATCAAGAAGAATCCGCACATCATCGTGACGAATCCCGACACGGGCGACCGCCGCGAATACTTCCTCACCTTCGGCGCAAGACCGCGCGTTTCCGAAGGCCAGTTCGTCAAGAAGGGCGAAACGCTGACCGAGGGTTCGCAGGATCTGCGCGACATTCTGAACGTCATGGGCGTCAACGCGGTGCATGACCACCTGATTTCCCAGGTGCAGATGACCTACCGTACCCAGGGCGTTGACATCAACGACAAGCACATCGAGGTCATTGCGCGCCAGATGATGCGCAAGGTCAAGATTGAAGATCCGGGCGACACCGACTTCCTTGAGTGGTCTGTGGTCGACAAGCAGGATTTCCGTGCGGCAAACGAAAAAATTCGCCGCCGCATCGAAGCCGGCGAGACCGACCTGCGCGAAGCGGTCTGCTCCCCGATCCTCATGGGTATCACCAAAGCTTCCCTTGCGACCGATTCCTTCCTGTCCGCCGCCTCCTTCCAGGAGACGACCCGCGTGCTGACCGACGCTGCCATCAAGGGCAAGGTCGATCCGCTGCTGGGCCTCAAGGAAAACGTCATCATCGGTAAGCTCCTGCCCTCCGGCACCGGCATGAAGTGCTACAGCGACGTGGAGGTTGTGGACGAAAAGCAGTATTCCGCTCTTGCGGAACAGCTCCTGCAGTGGACGCAGGGATGACAGCTGTTAGCTGTCAGCTGTTAGTCGATAGTCGTTAGTCGTTAGTCGTTAGCTGTTAGCCGTTAGCTGTTAGCTTTTAGAAGAGAATTGAACCCCGCCGTGGATGTGATTCTGCGGCGGGGTCGTTGTCATGGCGGGCGATTCGACGTCCGTTTTTTCTGCCCAAAGGCTTGCTTTTTGGGGCAGGATATGGTAAAGTAAAAGTACCACACGAAACCGAATGACTCCCCGCAACCGAGGAATCTCATTTTCAATTTCGTTTGAAAATGCGGACTTCTTGGGACTTCTTGGTTTTCGGGATAATGGTTTTGTGTGGTAGCAAATCATAGTCTGCGTTTTCATGTGTGCAGGCTTCGGTTTGCACACACTTTTATTTTGGAGGTAAAATGAATGAAACACACAAAACAACTCTTTTCCATCTTTTTAGCTCTGGTGATGCTGTTGAGCACAGTGCCGTTTGCTTTCGGTGCGGATATTGTGGGCAGCGGCACCTGCGGAGAGAACCTAACATGGACGCTTGACAGCGAAGGCACGCTGACTATCAGCGGTACAGATGCAATGACGAATTATCCTGGTGGAGGTTCGCTGTTTTACAGCTATTGGAGTCAAATTAAGTCCGTTACCATTAACACCGGCGTGATGAGCATTGGCGATGCTGCGTTTGAAGGTTGCAGCAATTTGACCGACATCACAATTCCGAACAGTGTGACGAGCATTGGTGAGTGTGCGTTTAAAGGTTGCAGCAATTTGACCGACGTCACAATTCCGAACAGCTTGACGAGCATTGGTGAGTGTGCGTTTAAAGGTTGCAGCAATTTGACCGACGTCACGATCCCGAACAGCGTGGCGAGTATTGGCGATTGGGCGTTTTACGATTGCAACAACTTGACCAACGTCACGATTTCGGGCAGCGTGACGAGCATTGGCGGGTATGCTTTTGAATGTTGCCACAGCTTGACCGATATTACTGTGGCTTCTGATAATGCAAACTATGCTTCCGATGATAACGGCTGTCTCTTTAATGAAGATTTCACAACACTGATTCAATATCCGATCGGAAATTCCAGAACAACCTTTACGATCCCGAACAGCGTGACGTGCATTGACAGTGGTGCGTTTCGTGATTGCAGCAACTTGACCAGCGTTACGATTCCAGACAACGTAACGAGCATTGAACCGGATTTGTTCTATGGTTGCAGCAGTTTGACCGACATCACAATTCCAAACAGCGTGACGGTCATTGGCACTTGTGCGTTTTCTGGTTGCAGCAGCTTGACTGGTATCACGATCCCGGACAGCGTAACGAGGATTGGCATTGGTGCGTTTCTTGATTGCAGCAACTTGACCGACATCACGATCGGAAACAGCGTGTCGAATATTGGCTGGGAGGCGTTTAATAGATGCAACAGCTTGACTGACGTCTATTATACCGGATCAGAAAACCAGTGGAACCAAATCTCCATTCTTTATTCTAATGACCCGCTTTTTAACGCAACTATACATTTTAATACGAGTCAGCTGTCAACCGACCAGACTGATCCGACAGTCCCCTCAGCCGACCCGCAGCCGGAAGAACCGACCACTCAGCCGGACAATTCCGACTCTGCATTGCGTCTCAACTTCTTCCAGCGCATCATTCAATGGCTCCTTGACCTCTTTGCTCGTCTGTTCAGCAGATAATTACACATTCAAACAATAACCCCGCCGCGGAAACATCCACGGCGGGGGCCTCATCCACCACGGACTGCGTCCGCGGTCCCCCTTCCCCGCGCGCGGGGAAGGCTTTTTCTAATTGCAAATCGCTAACGACTAACGACTAACGACTAACGACTATCGACTAACAGCTAACAGCAAACAGCTCGCATGATTCGCAGCCGCGAATCACGCTTTCTTCGCCGTCAATGCCTTCACCACGAACAGCGTTGCGATCATCAGCACGATGGCGATCGGCAGCACGATAACCCAGTTGGAGACGAAGCCGGCGATGATGTAGGCCACGGCGGAAACGCCAGCCACGGTCAGCGCGTAGGGGAGCTGGGTGGAAACGTGGTTGATGTGGTCACATTGCGCACCGGCGGACGCCATGATGGTCGTGTCGGAAATCGGGGAGCAGTGGTCGCCGCAGACGGCACCGGCCATGCAGGCGGAAATTGCAACAATCGTGATCGGGTCGCCGGCCTTGAACACGGACAGCACGATCGGAATGAGGATGCCGAAGGTGCCCCAGGAGGTGCCGGTTGCGAAGGACAGACCGACGGCGATCAGGAAGATGATGGCGGGCAGGAACTTTTCAAATGCGCCTGCGGAGCCCTCGATGAGCTGGGAGATGAAGATTTTTGCGCCGAGCGAGTCGGTCATCGCTTTCAGCGTCCATGCGCACACAAGGATGAGGATCGCGGGCACCATAGCTTTGAAGCCTTCCGGCAGCGATTCCATGATGTCCTTGAACTTCAGCACGCGGCGGCAGATGAAGTAGATGACGGTGATCACAAAGGTGAACGCCGCGCCAAGGGCAAGGCCGACCGAGGCGTCGGAATCTGAGAACGCGTCCACAAAGGAAGCGCCGTCAAAGAATCCGCCGGAATAGATCATGCCGATGACACAGGAAATGATGAGAATGACAACGGGAAGCACAAGGTCGATGACGCGGCCCTTTTCGTTGACTTCCATCGCTTCTACCGCCTGCTTGGTGCCGCTGGTGAACAAATCACCGGCTTCAAGCGCGTTGCGTTCATGCTTCTTCATCGGGCCGTAATCGAATTTGGAGATGGCGAGGAAGAGCATCATGACGATGGTCAGAAGGGCGTAGAAGTTGTAGGGAATGGCGTTGATGAACAGGCTCATGCCGCTGTCTGCACCTGCGCCTCTGGCAAAGCCGGCAACTGCGGCAGCCCAGGAGGAGATCGGCGCAATGATGCACACGGGCGCAGCCGTCGCGTCGATGAGGTAAGCGAGCTTTGCGCGCGAAACGTTGTGGCTGTCAGTCACGGGACGCATCACGGAGCCGACGGTCAGGCAGTTGAAATAGTCGTCGATGAAGATCAGCACACCCAGCGCAATGGTTGCAAGCTGTGCGCCGACGCGGGATTTGATGTGCTTGACCGCCCAACGGCCAAACGCGGCGGAGCCGCCCGCCTTGTTCATCATGGCGACCAGCGCACCGAGAATGACAAGGAAGATGATGATGCCGATGTTGTAGGAATCGGCAACATTGGCGATGAAGCCGTCCTGTACCACATGGTTCATGATGCCTTCAAAGTTGAGGCCTGCGTAAATGATGCCGCCGGCGATGATGCCGAGAATCAGTGAGGAGTAAACTTCTTTGGTGATCAGCGCGAGCACGATGGCGATGATCGGCGGCAGGAGCGAAAGGATCGTGGCGTAATGCTTGTTGGTTTCGCGCACCTTGGCAATTGCGGTGGCGATGTGGCTTTCGAACGCGGAGTCAGCCTCCAGGTTGTCCGCGTAACCGTCCACGTATTCCTGCGCGGAATCCGCGTCGGTCAAATCGTAGTCCACAGCGTCCTCGCCCTCCCCGAGGGTGAATACGTCGCCGGCTGTTGCGGCAGCGGCGTACAGTACCGCGTCCTCTGCAACTTCACCGGTTTGCGCGGCCAGCTCTGCGGCTGCTGCTTCTGCGGCTTCCAGCGTGTCGTTGCCGTTTTCAGCGTAGGAGAAGCCTACGAAGGAGACGACCAGCACAAAAACGAGCACGAGCGCCAAAAGCCATCTGCTTTTTTTGCGGTTGGATTTCATTTGAGTTTCCTCCAAAATAAAAATTTGTGAGACGACAGAGCGCTCACAAACGTGCAAACAGGGGTTGAGTTGTGATAGCTCTCCGCAGATGCGACAGTCAGCGTAATCTTTTCACGCTGCCCAGCTTCCGCTGCTCAAACAGCGGTTGCTTCGGCAAAGAGCCCTTTCACAAAAAGCCGCGGCGAACGCCCTGCCGTTTGAGCGGCCGACTCTTTGCTACTGATGCGCTTTGCGCCTCTATCTTTGATTCCCTTCGCTCACAGGCCGGGAACAACTCCATTATAACAAATTATTAAGAAAATACAAGCCTTTTCTTCGAAAAAAATCGAAAAGCGATCAGACTTAGCCTTCGGAAACCTGTTTTGCCGCCGCAGCGACCGCTTTTGCAAGCTGATCGGGGCAGGATGTACTTTTGAATCCGCAGCGGATGCCGGCCAGCTTTTCCTGCACCTGCTCGACCGTCAGTCCCTCCACCAGCCGCGCAACGCCCTGGGTGTTGCCGCTGCAGCCGCCTTCAAAGCGAACGTTTTTGACTTTGCCGTCCTCCAGCTCGAATGTGATGCCGCGCGCGCAGGTGCCGCGGGTTTGATATTGAAATTGCATGGGGTTGCCTCCTGTCTTCTTTTATGCTATTATAGCATAGCTTTCAGCATTTGAAAACCGAAACCGAAAAATTTTTTTCAAAAAATGTAACCTTTTGCCGCCGCCGGACGTATGGTTGGTGAAAGGCCTTTCAGAAAAAGAACGAGGAAGCACCATGAGAATTGACACACAGCGGCTCTTTGAAGCCTATCGGCAAAATGTCTTTGCCGCGGCGTTCAGCGTTTGCAAAAACGCGCACGACGCAGAGGATGTGACGCAGGAGACGTTTTTGCGGTATCACAGAGCGAACAAACAATTTGAAAGCGAGCAGCACATCAAAGCGTGGCTGCTGCGCGTGGCGATCAACGGCGCAAAGGATGTTTGGCGCAGCACACAGCGGAAAAACGAGGTTCCGCTGGAGACTTATATGGAAGCGCTGCCGTTTGAATCGCAGGAAAGCAGCCGCCTTTTTGAAGCCGTGATGGCGCTTCCGGCAACCTTTCGCAGTGTGATCCACCTGTTCTATTATGAGGATTACACGGTGCGCGAGATCGCAGAGATTTTGCATTTGACCCAAAGCAACGTCAAGGTGCGGCTGAATCGCGGCAGAGCGCTGCTCAAAGAAACACTCAGGGAGGACTGGAACGATGACGAATCATGAAAAATACAAGGCGGCGTTTTCGGTGCTCCAACCGACACGTGAATTAGAATTGGAGGTTCCGACAATGGAAGGACAAAAGAGAACAATCCGTCATAAACCTGTGCTTGCGCTTTGCGCTGCGGTGCTGACTCTTGCCGTTCTTGCTCTCAGCGTGATTGCCGCAGATGTGGGCGGCATTCAAACAACGCTGAAAACGTGGTTCCGCGGCAGGGAAGAGACCGTTTCTGTCAGCGAGCGTGACGACGGCGGCTATGATTTCGCGGTGACAGACGAAAACGGCGAAACGGCTGCAACCTTCGGCGGCGGCGGCGTCGCTTATGAAAACGGAAAGGAACGTGCGCTCACGCCGCAAGAGGTGCTGGAATCGAACGAGCTGGAGGTCGTTGTGGAAGAAAACGGCAAGGCGACGCTGTATTTTCGCGACAGGACCTATGACATCACCGACCTGTTCAATGCCGACGGCGTCTGCAAGGTCAAGCTGAAGGACGAGACGAAAAAGCTGTTCAAGAGCGTTTATGTGGACGTGGAGCTGGAAGGCGACAGCAGCAACCCGTTTACGGGCTACAGCGTTTCCACAAGCGGTCTTCCCCACGGCGGCCGCAGCGCATATGTTGCGCTGGATGATTGAGCAACCGAACAAAAGGGCGTCCCTGCAAAATGCAGGGGCGTTTTTCTGTGGAAGGGGTAAAGAAAAGAAAATCTCTTTTTGATACCCCTTTCGACGCGGCAGAGCCGCGCCACTTTCCCCGCTAAAGCGGGGACAGCTTAATCTGTGATTCCTTAAGTTGATGACATTGTGGTTTTCGGGGGCGTTTTTTGCGTTGCTGCTTGATTTTTTGCGCCGAATGGAGTAAAGTAGAACATAGAAACACCAAGAGGAGGCCGTTTCCATGAAACGAACGTTGAAAAAAACACTGTGCACGGCGCTGGCGATGCTTCTTTTGTGCGCGTTTTTGCCGCTGTTCACCACAGCGCACGCCCTCTCGCAGCGCGAAGCGATTTTGCTGATCGCAGCGCAGGAGCTCGGCTATCATGAAAAGGCAAATAATACGCAGCTCAACAGCAAAACCGCCAACAGCGGCAGCCGCAACTATACGAAATACGGCAAATGGTACGGCATGAATCCGGCGGCGTGGTGCGCAATCTTCGTCTGCTGGTGCGCCAATCAATCCGGGCTTTCCGAAAAAGCGTTTCCGCGCTTTGCGCTGTGTATCGATGACACCTATCCCACCTCCGGCTCCAAGCAGTATAAGGACATGGGCCGCTGGATGGAAAGCGACTATGCGCCGCAGCCGGGCGATCTGATCTTTTTGGCGCACGGCCATGTCGGCCTTGTGGAAAGCGTGACGGACACCGAAATTGTTTCGATCGACGGCAACTGGGGCGACAGCGTGCAGCGCGTTTCTCGCAGCCGCAGTGACGCCGACATTGCCGGCTTCGGTCTGCCGCTCTATGACGAAACCGTGTCGATCGACCCTGAAACCCTGCCGCCCGCGGTGGACGAAGAGGACCCGGCGCCCGAAACGCAAAGCAGCGGCAGCAAGCTCAGCTTCAGCTTCTTCCGGCAGATCATCGATTGGTTCCGCAATCTGTTCGCAAAGCTGTTTGGGTGAGAAAGCAGATCAAAGCTTCAGCGGCGACCGCGCAGCGTTTGTTTCAGGGTCATTGATTTTTTTTGAATGGTATGGTATAATAAAAAAAGAGGAGATGATTTGTATGCCTGCGTTGGCGATGTTTTTTGGGATAATTATTCGTATGTATAACAATGGAAGCGAACATAACCCGCCCCATTTTCATGCGAGTTATCAAGGCTATAATGCAACTTTTTTTCTGAATGGTGACATCAAAGAGGGCGATATGCCAATGAAGCAGCGCAAGCTAATTGGCGCATGGGCTGAAATCCATCAGGACGAATTGTTGGCAAACTGGGAACTGGCAATGTCAGAAGAACCGCTGTTTAAGATTGAACCCCTTCGTTAAGGAGATGATGCTATGGCAAATCCGAAATGGGTTGTAACTGATGTTCAGGCAAGGTCGGACTATACTTTGCTTTTGACTTTTGCTGATGGCGAAAAAAAGGTTTTTAATGCCAGTCCGCTGCTAAAAAAACCGATTTATTCATTGCTGAACAATATCTCATTTTTTTTGCAGGCAAAGCCTGAATGCGGCACGGTGGTTTGGAATGATGACATAGATATTGCACCTGAGCACTTATATGAATGTAGTGTTCCGGTGGATGTGCAATCTGCCGTCTGACCACTTTCCATATGAAACAAAAAATCCCCGTGAAACCACGGGGACCTTTTCTTTTCCTTATTTCTGTTTGGAATATTTCAGTCTGTACACCACGTTTTCCAGCAAAGCATCGACTCTTCCGACATACTTTGCCTTTTTGAACAGACGGGAAGCGACATAAGCTTTTGCGTTCTTTGCCGTGACCATTTCGCTTGCTTCTGCCTCGTCGCGGTTCGGACCGACGCACACAGCGCCGTTGTCCTTGAGCAGCGCGGCGGTTTTGTGCTTGCCGAGCGCTTTTGCAACGGCCGGCGCGGTCTTGGCGGTGTAATGCGGGTCAAAGGCAACGGTCTTGATCGTTGTGCCGGCGATCTGCGCAAAGTCGTCGAGCATCGGGCGCAAAATCTTCGTGATCTTGGAGGCGGTCACGATGTCCGCGTCGGTTGACTGGATGATGCTGCGCACATCGGCGCGGCGCTTGTAGATTGCGCAGTGCATATCCAGCTCGCTGCTCCATTCGCCGAGGATCATGTTTTCCTTGGCGAGGCCGAGGGTGGCCTTTTCGTTGCCGTCCTTGTCGCGGAAAATGACGACGTTGCCGGCGCGCTCACTGTCAAGCGCTTCCATCTGCGGCGCGGGCAGCTCTGCGCGTGCCTTCAGCTCGGTAACATAATCGCGAATTTCCTGCATATTTTCGGCAGCCTTGCCGGTCAGCTCCCGGAAGCGCTCGAAAATGTGCTGCTCGCAGACCTTTTCCAGCTCGGACGTGATGGCAAACGCTTCGTCATAGTCCTTGCCGAGGGCGAGTGCACCGTGGTGCTTCATGATGACCGCTTTGGAATCGGAGCGCTTGAGCGCGTTCACAACGTTTTTGCGCAGCTTGCCCGTGCCGGAAAGACCGTAGGCAGCCAGCGGCACGTTGTCGCCGATGAGGTCGCGGCTTTTGCCGGTGACGTTGTTGATATCGTGGCCGAGCACGCTGACGGCGGACGCGTATTTCTGGTGCGTGTGGATCACAAAGTTGCATTCCGGACGCAGCAGATAGCACTGCGCGTGGATGCCTTTTTCGCTGGAGGGCTTGACATCGCCGTCGTAGGAGAGGTCCTCCATGTTGACCAGCACGATATCGTCCGGCGTGAGCGAGTCATAGGCTTTTCCGCTCGGGGTGATGACAAAGCTTCTGTCGTCAATGCGGCAGCTCACGTTGCCCCAGGTTCTGGCGATCAGGCCGGAGGCAAGCAGTTGTTTGCCGGCGCGGATGACGATCTCTTTCGCGGTTAAAATATCCATAGGTTCGTCCTTTCTCAAAAAGCGAAAGGGCAGGGAAGACCTGCCCCGGATGGTTGAAGCTTATTCGCCGATTTTGACGCACTTGGAGAAGATGCGGTCGAAGCGGGACAGCGCGTCGTCGATCATCTCTTCGTTGTAAGCGGCGCTCGTGTACAGTCTGGAACCGCCGACGGTGACGATGCCTTCCGCCATGTATGCGGCGCCCATGTGCTGCATCTCGGCCTTGCGCACGTCGCTCTCCTTGAGCACGCCGGGAATCTGCCACGGCTTGGACCAGTCAATGTGCAGGTGCATGGTGCCAACGGTTTCCATATGGCAGATGGAGCCCTGGTTGAACGCCACGAACGGCAGGTTGTATTTGTCAATGATGTTCTGCAGACCCACAGTCAGACGGTCGCCGAGGATGCCGGCGCGCTGGCAGGCGTTCTGCTTGTCGATTTCTTCCAGCGTGTAGTAGCCCGCAACGCAGGAGATCGGCGTTGCAGCCATGGTGCCGCCGCAGAAGGCCTTTTTGACCTTCTGACCGCCGTCAAGGCCGGCGCCCATGTATTTCATGTATTCGCGCTTGCCGCCCAGACCGCCGGCGCCGGGATAACCGCCGGCAATGACCTTGCCGAACACGGTCAGGTCGGGTTCCACGCCGTAGTAGCCCTGTGCGCCCGCCATGCCGATGCGGAAGCCGGTGACGACCTCATCGAAGATGAGCAGCGCGCCGTATTTGCGGCAAAGACGCTCAACGCCTTTGTTGAAATTCTTCTCCAGCGGGGTGGTGCCGCTTTCGGGGCCGACCGGCTCAATGAAGACCGCAGCCGTGCCGCCGCAAAGCTGGTTGCGGCGCAGCTTGCGCTCAAGCTCGTTCAAATCGCCCGGGAAGAATTCCTGGGTGTCACGCATCAGACGGATGGGCACGCCGTGCGCCTGGGTGAATTTTGTGCCGGGGATGCGGATGCCGTAGCCGAGCTGATCCGACCAGCCGTGATAGGCGCCGCCCATTTTGATGATATACCTTTTCTTGGTTGCAAGACGTGCCACACGGCAGGCGACCATGCAGGCCTCGGTGCCGGAACCGAGCATACGGAACATATCAACGGTGGGCACGGAATCGGCAATTTTCTTTGCGAGTTTATATTCAAACTCATGGAACAAACCGGTGGACGGGCCGCAGGTGTTCAAAAGATCGATCACCTGATCGCGCACGACCTTCGGGTTGGAGCCGAGCACGGTGGGGCCGCCGGCCTGCAGAAAATCGTAATATTCGTTGCCGTCAATGTCATACAGCTTTGCGCCGTCGGCCTTGCTGATGACGATGGGGAACGGATAGTTGAACGCAAGGTTGTGCTGCACGCCGCCGGGGATGATCTGTTTTGCTTCTTCAATCATCGCCTTGGACTTCTGGCACTTCTTTGCAAAGTATTCGTCCTCATATTCCTTGAGCGCTGCGGGCGCGATGGAATAGATGGGCGAAGCGAGCAGATTGTCAAGCTGACGGTTGACTTCTTTCGCGTCGTGGTAATTCGTGATTGCGAATCTGGTGTCCATAGATGTACCTCCCGTTTTTGCGGCGCTTTGTTCGGTGAGTCGCCGCTCACTTTATTTCGATAACATTATACTATAAATAAATTTCAAATGTCAATGACTAAACTGTGAATAATTCCGGCGTTTTTTGTGCATGTTGTATAGTTGGTAGTCGTTAGTCGGTAGTCGTTAGTCGTTAGTCGATAGTCGGTAGCTGTTAGTTGTTAGTTGTTAGTTGATAGTCGGTAGTCGGTAGTTGGTAGTCGTTAGTCGGTAGTTGGTAGTCGATAGTCGGTAGTCGGTAGTTGGTAGTCGATAGTCAGTAGTCGGTAGCTGTCAGCTATGCGCCGAAAAAGAAACAACCGCCCGAACCATCGTCGGAGCGGCTGTCCCTATGCAACAAACATTCACCCATATGATCGCAAAGTGCGATCTACCATCAGTATCTATATTATATATTCATTTTCGTGTGTTGTCAAGTACAATGCGGGTTTTTATTCTATCTTTTTTAGTAAAAGATATGCGGGTACTTAACTTCTAAGCGTGGCTTCGCAATATTATTTTCCGCCTAACTCATTTGTTTTAAAGAATCCTATAACAACCCCGCTGCGGAATCACATCCACGGCGGGGTTTAAAACGGCTAACGGCTAACAGCTATCGACTAACGACTACCGACTAACGACTATTTTTAAATATCCAAAACTTACTCACCACATAATTGATGATCACGACAATCACGCCGATGATGAGCTTTGCCGTCATTTTGCCGCTGAGCTGCACGATCAAAAAGTTGAATGTCTTTTCGCCGAAGTGCAAAATGGAAACAAACAGCCACAAGCCGCCCTCTTCAATGACGAACGAGCCGATCCTCGCGCCGAAAAACGCGGGGATCTCTTTTTTTAAGATGTCGAACGTCCATTTTTTGCTTTCGAACACGAACACCTTGTTTGCCCAAAATGCAAACGACACGGCCAGCACCCAGGCGATGACGTTGCTCAAAAGATACACTTCGCCGCCCAGCAGCAGATCGAACAGCTTGAACGAAACGAGGTTGACCACCGTGGTCAGAACGCCGAACAGCAAATAGAGGATCGTTTCGCGTGTGAACACTTTCAAAAAGATTGCCTTGAGTTTTTCCATGGCTGCGCCTCAAATTTCAAACAGCTTTCGAAGCTGCCGTCCCGCCGAACCGACGGTCAGCGCGGTCACGTCGTCGCCGGCCATCAGCAGCGTGCCGCCGCGCGGAATGAACAGCAGTCCGCCGCGCATGATATAGATCAACACACAGTCCGCCGGCACGGCAAGGTCTTTCAGTGCGGTGCCCGAGCGCGTCCAGGTTTCGGGGATGTGGTATTCGCTGATCACGGCGTTGCTGTTCTCGATGTCGGCCACAAATTTGACCGAGGAGCCCTCGATCTCGTGCTCGATCAAATCGGTGATGATCTGCGACGCGTCCATGACGATGTCCACACCCAGCCGCTTCATCAGCCGGATGTTCTTGCTGTTGTTGCTTTGTGCAATCGTGCGGTCGATCCCGAACTGGCGCTTGCCCAGCTCGCAGGCGATCAGATTGTCTTCGTCGCGGTTCGTCACGGCGATGAGCACATCGCACTTGCCCGCGCCCGCCGCCGCAAGCGTTTCCACCCGCGTGCCGTCGCCGCAAAAGGTGGTCACGTCAAACGTGTTTGCAATCTGCTCGCAGCGCACAGGGTCGGAATCGATGATCGTGACCTTGTGGCCGGAGCCCATGAGACTTTTGGAAAGAAAGTAGCCGAGCTGCTCGGCGCCGATGATGAGAATGCGCATGGTGCTCCCTCCTTAAACTTTGGCAAAGACGAGCATGTCGCCCTCTTCGATCACGGTGCTTTCCTGATCGGCAAGAATCAGCAGTCCGCTTTTGCGCCGCAGGGCAAAGAGCATCTCCGTGCGTTTGGTGACAATTTCGGAAAGCTCGCGCCCGATCTCTTTTTTGTCGGCCTTTTCCATGAAAAAGCGGATGCTCATGCCGCCGATGCTGATCGAGTTCAGTTCCTCGGCGTCCTCGGTCACCAGGTCGAGCAAAATGTCGGTCTCAACGCGCGTCAGACAAACGGTGCGCAGCCCGAATTTGCGAAAGACCGCCTCGCGCGAGGGGTCGAGGATGCGCACATAGGTGTTTTCAATGGAAAACTCCACAGCGAGCGTCTGTGCGACCATGACGTTCACGTTGTCGAGCGCCGTGACCACGATGGCGGTCTCGGCGTTTTCCGCGCCCGCGTTTTTGAGCACGTCAATGTCCGTGACCTCGCCGCAGACCGAAAGGCCGGAAAAATCGGCCTTCAGCCCGGAAAAAGCGTGTGCGTCGGCGTCCACAACGGAGACGTCGAAGCCGTAATCGTCCAGTTCGTTTGCCAGCCGCGCGCCGGTTTTGCCGCAGCCAACGATCAAAATGTTCATAGAAACCCCCAGAATGAATGTGGAATGTGAAATGTGAAATTGCGGTCGCGGATGTCAGTAGATATAAAAACACGTTCGCGCCGCGACGAAAAAAGCGGGAAGCTTACCGTTCGGTGATTATATAAAAAATGCTTACAGGCGAACTTATCAAGGAAAGCGAACTTAGCTTGCCTTCCCCGGCCGCGAAGCGGCGTCGGGGAAGGGGGACCGCGAAGTGGTGGATGAGGCAACTTGCAGCAGCGTTCCCTCAAGCGAAGGCGCACGTGTCATGCTTGATTCAAATGCGCTTCAAATGCACCTCCACGCCCTTTTTGCTGACATCCAGCACCGCGTAGCGCCCGTCGCACAGTGCGCCGGGATTGACGCACAGCACGCCGCCGACAAATTCCTGCCGCGGGATGTGCGTGTGGCCGTAAAGCGCAAGGTCGGCGCGCACATTTGCCGCTTTTGCCGCAAGGGGCGTCAGGGTCGTGCGCACACCAACGCTGTGGCCGTGGGTGGCAATGACGGTGTGCCCTTCGATGTATTTGTAGGCAAAATCGTCAACATCCGTGCCGCTGTCCCAGTCGTTGTTGCCGCGCACGCACATCCAGGTGCGGTCGGGAAACGCGGCGCGCACCTGTGCAAGATCGCGCAGTCCGTCGCCGAGGAAAAAGACGAGCTTGCAGTCGCTTTCCCTTTGCAGCGCCGCACGCAGATGTTTCACATATCCGTGACTGTCGGAGAGCACCAACACCTTCATGCATAAACCACCCTTTGATGAATATAGATAATATAGACATTTTATCACATCTTTGGAGGCTTTGCAATGGATCATGAAACAAAACTTTCGCCGCAGCAGCTCCATGCGCTGCTTGCCGCGCTGAAATCGGAAACAGCGGGGGAGCGCGTGGACGTGAACGCCTTTGTCAGCGCACACCTGACTGCCGAACAGGCCGAAGCTGTGCACCGTTTGCTGGAAAACCCGGCGCTGGTCAGGGCGATGCTGCACTCGCCGCAGGCGAAAAAGCTGATGGAACAGTTCGGAAAACAGCAGTCTGACCTATGAGCGCGCAGGGGTTTGATCTCGGCGCGCTGGGCGACGTGCTGTCCTCCCTGCGCCCGGAGGATATTGCGGCGCTGCAGGGGATGGCACAGTCCATGTTTTCCGCTTCTTCGCCGGCAGGGGCGCAGAGCAAACCGCAGAGCGCTGCGCCCGACAGCGGGTCGTCCGGACTGTTCGGCGGGCTCGGCAGCCTTGGCGGAATGGATTTTGAAACGCTCGCACGGATCGCGTCGCTGTTTGATCTGCTCAAGGCCGACAGCAACGACCCGCGCGCAAAGCTGTTGCAGTCGCTGCGGCCGCTGCTGAGCGAGGAGCGGCGACCGCGTGTGGATCAGGCGGTGCAGATGCTGCGGCTGTTTTCGATGCTGGACAAACTGAAATAGTCATAATTTGGAATTTGGAATGTGGAATGTGGAATTGAAGTCGCGGGTTTACTGCGTTTAAAAAGAGTATTGTCCCCGCGACGAAAGGTGCGGCGAGACGGTACAGACGTTAATCGTTTTGAGGCGAACGCGGCGGAAAATGCGAACTGAGCTTGCCCTCCCCTCTGGGGAGGGTGGCATCGCGCAGCGAACGCAGATGGAAAACGCGCGCGCAGATTTGCGCGATGACGGGTGAGGTCGTGAACCGCAAAGCGCGTTTCAAAGCGAAGCGTCAGTCGCAGCCGCATTTTTAAAACCGTCACAGCTCCGTTGGAATAAACGGCGCAAACCATTTCTTTTTATGTGCGCTTTCCGGGGCGCTTTTGCGCACGGCGTTCGCCGTGCGCACCCCGGCGGCGGGATCGCGCGGCAGATTGCCGCGCGAAAAACGAAGCAACGCTTCGTTTTTGAACCGTGCTGCAGCACGG